>JAQWFN010000025.1 GCA_029238785.1 Flavobacteriales bacterium
GATGGGAACTATACCATGACCGATAGTCAAGGAAATGTCCTTTTTAGCATGCAAACTCCAAATTTCGGAGCACAGGTTGTAGAAAGCTTCTGCTTGAGCGCAAACGAAATCCCAGGTTGTACTAATACTAACGCATGTAACTACGATGCTTCAGCATCAATCGACGATGGTTCTTGTGACTTCGTTTCTTGTGCGGGATGTACCGATGCAGCAGCGTGTAACTACCACGCTTCAGCAACAATCGACGATGGTTCATGTGATCTGATCTCTTGTTTTGGTTGTACCGATGCTACTGCCTGTAACTACGACGCTTCAGCAACAATCGATGATGGTTCGTGTGACTTCGTTTCTTGTGCAGGTTGTACCGATGCTACTGCATGTAACTACGACGCGTCAGCAACAATCGACGATGGTTCGTGTGACCTTGTTTCTTGTGCGGGATGCACCGATTTAGCAGCTTGTAACTACGACGCTTCAGCAACAATCGACGATGGTTCGTGTGACCTTGTTTCTTGCGCGGGATGTACCGATGCAGCAGCGTGTAACTACGATGTTTCAGCAACAATCGACGATGGTTCGTGTGACCTGATCTCTTGTCTTGGTTGTACCGATGCTACTGCTTGTAACTACGACGCTTCAGCAACAATCGACGATGGTTCTTGTGACCTTGTTTCTTGTGCGGGATGTACCGATGCAGCAGCGTGTAACTACGACGCTTCAGCAACAATCGACGACGGTTCTTGTGACCTTGTTTCTTGTGCGGGATGTACCGATGCAGCAGCATGTAACTACGATGCTTCAGCAACAATCGATGATGGTTCTTGTGTGTTTGCTTCAAACGTGTTTTATGCTGATCTAGACAACGATGGTTATGGCGACCCAGAATCAAGCACCACCCTTTGCGCTCTTGAAGGTCCGTATGTCAACAACGCCCTAGATTGTGACGACACCAACCCTTTCATTTATCCAAACGCCCCGTCAACAAACGAAGGAATAGATAATGATTGTGATGGCATCGTGAATCCGGATGAAATGTTGCCTTGTGAAGGCGATATGAATAATGATGGTATGCGCGACATCTCCGATTTGCTCATGATGCTTCAGTCCTATGGATGCAGTGATTGCACTGTAGGTGATTTAAACAATAGCGGGAGTATTGAATCTGCTGACATTTTAATTTTCCTTGGATTCTTTGGAACCCCTTGTCAGAATTAAGCGAAAAGCATCATCAAGCAAAACAAAAAAGTATTTTGAATTTCGGCCTCGCTTTTTGCAGGGCCTTTTCTTTTTTAATGACGCTTTCTAAAGAAATAACTACACTTATCGAATCTTTGAATCATACTCCATCTTCTATTTCTATCTTTCCGTCGAATTAAATTTACTACTCCATGAAGCGCTTACTCCTTGTTTTTTCCCTTTTTTTTGTGCTCAGTTTGTTTCATTCTTGTTCAAGCGAAAAAGCTGAAATTTCTCCAGACATTGAATTCCGTGATGTTATTTCTGCTTACACATCAGGTATCGTATCCCGCCGTGATGTGATTACAATACGCTTTAAAGATGAGATTGCAGAGGAAGCTAAGCTCAATGTTGAGTTAAGCAATGAGGTGTTTGATTTCAGGCCGAATATCGATGGCAAACTCATTTGGGTAAACAAGCAAACCGTAAACTTCGTTCCAAATGAATACCTCAAGGAAAATACCGAGTACATCGCTAAACTCGATTTAAAAGCACTCGGATTAGAGAATGAAAAAGACGAATTCGTGTTCTCGTTCAGAACAATTGAACAAATGCTTTCTGCTTCATTTTCTGGGATAAACTACTACGAGCAAAACAAACTCGATCTGCTTTACTTAAAAGGAGAAGTAAATACTAGTGATGTTACCGATAATGAAATGCTGGAGAAATCAATTCAGGCAACAATCAACAATAAAGCGCTCAGCCTTTCTTGGACACATCTCGCTAACGGAAACAAGCACGAATTCACCATTGATAGTGTGCCGAGAACAGAAACTGCGGGGGAAGTTGTTTTAAGTTTTGACGGAACTGCTATGAACAGCAATTCAAAGGGTCAAATCACTAAAGAAATCCCAGCTTTGGGCGACTTCAAAATCATCAATTCGAACTATGAAAGTAGTCCGCAACCGAAAGTCATCATCGCCTTTTCAGACCCACTGGATGAACGTCAGAATTTAAAAGGTTTAGTACGAATTAATAACACTACGGCTTCCAAAACAAGCATCGTGGGCAATGAGATCCACCTCTTTCCAGAAGCGCGTTTGAGCGGACAAATCGACATTATTGTTTCTGCCGGAATTAAGAACGTCATGGGCTACAAATTGCCTGAAGAGACCATCATCCCGCTTCAGTTTGACAATATCCCTCCAAACATTGAATTCACCCAAACAGATAAAACCATTTTGCCCTCTTCTGAAGGATTAGTGGTTCCTTTTAGAGCCGTTAGTTTAGCTGCGGTTGATGTTAAAGTGATTCAAATTTTTGAAGACAACATTCATCAATTTTTACAAGTCAACCAACTCGAAGGATCTCGTGATTTGAAACGTGTTGGAAGAGTTGTTAGAAACAAAACAGTAGAATTATCGCCCAATGGCGACATTGATTTAGGCAACTGGAACACCTACTTCCTCGACATTAGCGAGTTGGTTAAAACAGAACCCGGTGCCATCTATCGATTAGAGTTGAGCTACAGAATGGGGCAAAGCATTTACCAATGCGAAGAAAATGAACTCCCTAAAGATTATGTGGCTTACGACGATCACGGTGAAGAAGACGGAGAATACGACCGTGTAGAACAATACTACTACGATTACTATTACGAAGATTATTATGACGAGTATGACTATTACGAGGAGTATGATTACTCGCAAAGAGAAAACCCTTGCGACCCTTCCTTCTATCGCTATCCGAAACGACTTTCTCGAAACATACTAGCATCAGACCTCGGTCTTATCGCTAAAAAAGGAACAGACAACTCTTGGGAATTTGCCACAAGTAATTTGCTCAATGCTAACCCAGAAGCTGGTGTGCGTCTAGAACTTTTCAATTACCAAGAACGTTCCATTAGCACCGTTACAACAGACAATCAAGGTTTTGCTAGTATTGATGAATTGAAATCCGTTCCCTTTTTACTCGTGGCTAGCAAAGGCACTCAACGAGGCTATTTAAAACTCAACGAAGGAGAAAACCTCAACCTTTCCCAGTTTGATGTGGGCGGAGATTTTGTACGTGAAGGCGTTAAAGGAATGATCTACGGGGAACGCGGGGTATGGCGTCCGGGCGACACCTTATTCTTGTCCTTCATGCTGCAAGATGAATACCAATCATTGCCCAGTTCACACCCCCTCACCTTTGAATTGTATGACGCTCGTGGCCGATTGGTTGAAAAGCAAAGCACCAGTGTAGGAAATCAACAATTGTTCACCTTCCCCACCCCCACTAGCTCTGAAGCTCCTACAGGCAACTGGAGAGCACAAATAAGAATTGGCGGTGCTGTATTTTCCAAAACACTAAAGGTTGAAACCATCAAGCCGAATCGACTAAAAATTGATTTGCAATTCGACGAGAACCTGAGTGCCTCAAACGGCATTTTGAAAGGAAAACTGAAGCTTCAGTGGCTTCATGGAGCCATTGCTAAGAACCTAAAGAGCAAGATTGAAGTCACCACAAAAGCCATTAGAACCTCTTTTGAGGGATACGAAGACTACACCTTCGATGATCCAGCAAGGGAGTACAACACCACTACAAATACTGCATTTGAAGGCAAGGTGAATGAACTTGGAGAGGCCAGCATCAACTATAACATCGAAATGAACAATCCTCCTCCAGGGATGCTCAAGGCTTATTTCGACACCAAAGCATTTGAAGCTGGTGGGGAATTTAGTGTTGATCAAAGCAGTACCGTTTATTCGCCTTACGACCATTATGTTGGAATTGATGTCCCGAAACCACAAAGTTCATACGCGCTTGAAACCGGCATCGACCATAAAATTAAATTGCAAAGTGTAGACGCCAACGGCAAGAAAGCGGGCAATCGAACGCTCAGCTATGTCGTTTACAAAGTAGATTGGAAATGGTGGTGGCATTACAATCGCGAAAACTTCTCGAGATTTGTTAGCAGACAAGGCAATCTTCCCTTGATGGAAGGGAATGTAAGCACCGACTCAAAAGGTGAAGCGTCTTTCATGCTGAACATCCAATATCCGAATTACGGGAGGTATTTTGTTCGGGTTGAAGATCAAGACGGTCATGCTTCTGGAGAAGCGTTTTACATTGATTGGCCGTCGACATACAACCGTTCAAACCGCGAAAGTTTGGGTGGTGCCTCCATGCTTTTGTTGTCTACCAACAAAGAAAAGTACCAAGTTGGAGATGAATGTGTGATTTCCTTTCCAAGTAATGAAGGAGGAAATGCCCTACTCACCATTGAAGATGGGGTGAAAGTGATCAGAAAGCAATGGTTAAAGCTAGCGCCAAATACCACAAAGGCCTTTTTCAAGATTGAAGAAGGAATGGCCCCCAATGTTTATGCACACATCACCTTGATGCAAGGACACAAACAAACGGCAAATGATGCACCCATTCGCATGTATGGTGTTGTACCTGTGGTGGTTGAAGACCCTAACACAAGGCTTGAACCAGTGATTGCCATGCCCGATAAACTTCGCCCAGAAAGCAAATACAGTATAAAAGTAAGCGAGGCAAATGGCAAAGAGATGAAGTACACTTTGGCTGTTGTTGATGAAGGTTTGCTGGCCTTGACGAAGTTCAAGACCCCTGATCCTCACGCGCACTTTTATGCTAAAGAAGCGCTTGGTGTTCAAACTTGGGACATGTACGACGATGTTATTTCTGCTTCTGGAGTACCCATCGATCACTTGCTTAAAATAGGTGGTGGTGATGAAAATGAAACCAATCCTGCAAAGAATAAAGCCAAGCGCTTTAAACCAGTGGTCAGCTTTATTGGTCCGTTTACCCTAAAACCAGGTCAAACAAAAACCCACGAGCTCCTGATGCCCAATTACGTTGGCGAAGTGCGCGTGATGTTAGTAGCTGTTCAGGATGATGCTTTTGGTTCTGCAGATAAATCAGTAAAAGTAAAAGACCCGCTTATGGTCTTGGCTACTTTACCACGAGTACTTGGTCCGGGCGAGGAAGTCATGCTACCCGTAAATGTTTTCGCCATGGAAGACCACGTGAAGAATGTCAAAGTAAGCATCACAAGCGACGAATTCCTCATCGCCCAAGACAGCAAAACAAAAGATATTCAATTCAGCGAAACCGGCGATCAAATCGTCCTCTTTCCTTTGAAAGTGGCCAATAAAACAGGAATCAGTAAACTCACTGTGAATTGTGTTTCTGGCAATGAGAAAGCGCGCTATGATTTTGAGATAGAAGTTAGAAATCCTAATCCTCCTACCCTCTTTACTAAAGAAGCCGCCATCGCACCCGGTGAAGCTTTTGATTTGGATTTTGACCTCATTGGAACTGAAGGCACCAACAAGCTACAGCTCGAAGTTTCTGGCTTACCTCCCTTCAATTTGGCTGGACGAATGTCTTACCTCTTGAGGTATCCTCACGGCTGTGTTGAGCAAACCACCTCAAAAGCCTTCCCTCAGTTGTTTTTGGATGACATTGCTGAACTCAGTATTGCAGAAAAAGAACAAGCACAACGCAACGTTCTAGAAGCCATAAAACGACTGTCCAACTATCAAAACAATGCTGGTGGATTTGCTTACTGGCCAGGAAACAGCGACGCTAATGATTGGGGGACGAGTTATGCTGGTCACTTTTTATTGGAAGCTGAACTTCGTGGATATTCCTTCCCAGCGAGCATGAAGAGTGCTTGGTTGCGCTATCAAAAAGAAATTGCTCGCAATTGGCGACCAGATCCCAACCACTCGAACGCGCAGTATTTAGACTTACTACAGGCTTACCGTTTGTACACCTTAGCACTTGCAAAAGAGGCCGATTTGTCTGCAATGAACCGACTCAAAGCCGGAGGAGTACTTAGTCAGCAAGCAAAATGGCGTTTAGCCGCAGCCTATGCCATGGCCGGACAAAAAGAAGCTGCGAAGTCTTTAGTTATTGGTAGTCCTAGCAAAGTTCAAGATTACCAAGGCCTATACAGCCATTGGGGCTCAAGTGTGCGCGATGAAGCCATGATTCTGGAAACCCTGCTCTTGCTCGACATGAAAACAGAAGCCGCTTCATTGGCTTTAGACATCAGCAAGAATATGAATCGCGACTCTTGGAGAAGTACACAAACAACGGCTTATGCCATCATTGCTCTCAGCAAGTTTGGTTTAAAATCGGGTAAAGGTCCGATCAACATCGACCTCAACTATAACGGTGACAATAAAAATTATACCATCATCAAACCCATGATGCTACGAGAATTGGACGTTCAGAAGATCTCAGGTAACAAGATCCGTGTTGTGAATAAAGGCGATGGATTGATTTTCGTCCGCATGGTGAATGAAGGACAAGCTTTAGTTGCTCAAGAAAGCGCTCAGGAAGAGAATTTACAAATTGGAGTCAGCTACCTCGATGAAGAAGGCAATGAAATCGACGTGCGCACCATAGAGCAGGGAACCGACTTCATCGCCAAGGTTGACATCTATCATCCAGGAATAAGGGGATGGTATTCTGACATGGCCTTATCGCAAATCTTCCCTTCCGGTTGGGAAATCATCAACGAACGTTTGCTTTCTACCAATAGAAACGACTTCGTAAGTGAACATTCAGAATACAGAGATTACCGGGATGATCGGGTTTACACCTATTTCAGCCTAGGAAAACGAACAAGCAGAACGTATTATGTGCGCCTTAACGCAGCATATCTCGGGAAGTTTTACCTCCCAGCCGTTGACTGCCAGGCCATGTACGACAACACCATCCACGCCAACACAGAGGGCATGTGGGTGAATGTTGTGATGAACAAGAACTAAGAAAAGAAACCACAAATCAACATGTTTAACCGAAGTTAGTCGGGCTCAATTTGAGCTCGGCCTAGCTTCCCTTTGCTCAAAAATCATGAATGAAAACACCCCAGAAAAGCAACAAAACCAACGATCTGAGTATTCCTCAACACAGGCCAGCACCTTCGAAAAGGCAAGCACTTGGATTCGAGAATCAGTAACACTCAAATTACTCAGCATTGGCTTATTGATCTTGCTTATGCTCATTCCCGTGGAGATGGTTCAAGACTTGATCCGCGATCGCATGTACAACCAGCATGATGTTGAAGCCGAACTGCGCTCTGATTGGGCCAATTCGCAGATGTTAAGCGGACCAGTACTTACCGTTCCTTTTGAACGCATTATTCGGAGTACTGCAGGAGAAAATAAAGGAGATGTTATTGATCGCAAAACCGTCATCGCCCAATTTCTACCAGATCAACTCGATTTTGAGGTCGGCATTGAGAATAAGGTGAGACACCGAGGAATTTACAGTGTTTCCCTTTACACCGCCAATGCCGAAATCAGTGGTGAATTTGGCGATCTCGACTTCGACTTTGGTTATGACGAAATCGATATCAAATGGGAAGAAGCCATGATCTCTTTGGGTATCAGTGATAGCAGGGGCATTCAAGAACAAATTCACGTTCAATGGAACAGCAGCAAAATCGATTTCACCCCAGGAAATGTGCGCACAAAACTCTTTCAGAACGGTGTGCAATGTAAAGTGCCTTTGGAAGAGGGAAAAGCGGTTCGTTTCAGCATTCCCATCAGCCTGAATGGCTCATCAAGTTTGAATTTCCTCCCTTTAGGAAAAACTAGTACAGCTCATCTTTCAGGCGATTGGCCCGATCCAAAATACGAGGGTGCATTTTTACCTGATGAGCATAGTAATGATGAAAACGGA
The DNA here is from genome assembly GCA_029238785.1 of Flavobacteriales bacterium. Lineage (GTDB taxonomy): Bacteria > Bacteroidota > Bacteroidia > Flavobacteriales_D > Sanyastnellaceae > CALKGK01. Next base: position 7,882 of record JAQWFN010000025.1, read on the forward strand.
TTTGATGCACGTTGGAAAGTACTTGATTTGAACCGCTCCTTCCCACAGCGCTTCATCCAAACTCCAGAGAACATCAATGAGAGCTACTTTGGAATGAACCTTTTCATTCCGGTTAATGAATACAAAAAGAACATGCGCTCTGCTAAATACGCCGTGCTCTTCATTACCTTGACTTTCGTTTGCTTCTTTTTCATCCAAATGATCAATAAAATCCGCATTCACTTTGTACAATACTTACTTGTAGGATTAGCCTTGTGTTTGTTTTACGTTGTCTTATTGTCGCTTTCCGAAATTCTAGGTTTTGACATGGCCTATTTGATTGCTGCTGTTTCGATCATTACACAGGTTTGTTTATTTGTTAGAGCCATCACCAAGAGTAACAAAGTCGCCTTTGGAATGATGAGTGGAATGCTCGTCCTCTACTCTTTTGTTTACGGCATCATTCAACTTGAAGAAAGATCGCTATTGATTGGTAGTATTGGCTTGTTCATTGTTCTTGGTGTGATCATGTATTTGAGTAGGAAAATGAACATTGAAAACCTCAATGGTGATAAAGCAGCTGAATCTCAGGATGAATAATTGTATTCAGCTTGAAGCAAAGACCAGAAGAGTGCAGCCACAAAACAAGGGGGCTTGGCTATAAAACGCTTCTGTTTTGTGTTTTAATAAGGGCTATATTCGTTTTGAATTGATTCTGGTTAGGGCAGACAGTGGGCATTAGTGGTGATGTTTGCTGCTGTATAGCCCTTCGTTCTGGAGTGTATTTTTAGCGAAATATCTTGCAGCGACAAAGTCAGGGACTTCATCCACAAAAGGGTTTTAAAAATGTTTTGAAACCCACATGAAACTCCCCAACTTCGAAGGGCTGGTATGGGGGAGGGGGGCTAGGGAGGGGCCCGACAGGGCCAGGTGGGATGGGAGTAATTTCTGCAAAATCCACAAAACCTTCGTTTTATTGAACTTCATATTTTTCTAGGAAAACCGATGCGAAACCTCACCCCACGCATCGGTTTTCTCTCTTCCACTCCCATTTTTTCACAACTGCTCCCCTCCTGCTAATTTTCTTCAGTCCGAAACTTTCACAATACATATCGCAATCATTACCTTCGCAAAACATCCAAGAATATTATGAGCGAAGCAGTAAGAAACTTAGAACCAAAAGCACTTTGGAACCATTTTGCAGATTTGAACGCGGTACCTCGTCCGTCTAAAAAAGAAGAACGCGTTATCCAATTCATGGTTGATTTCGGCAAATCTTTGGGCCTTGATACACAAGTAGACCACATCGGAAATGTGATCATCAAAAAACCAGCAAGCAAGGGCTTTGAAGATAAAACACCAATTGTAATGCAGTCGCATCTCGACATGGTTCATCAGAAGAATAACGACACTGTTTTCGACTTCGATACTGAAGGAATTCGCATGATGGTCGAAGGTGATTGGGTGAAAGCCGATGGTACTACACTTGGCGCTGATAACGGTATTGGTGTGGCTACGATTATGGCCTTACTTGCTTCTACCGATATTGACCACCCCGCAATCGACGCTCTGTTTACCATCGATGAAGAAACAGGGATGACAGGCGCTCTAGAGCTTAAAGGAGGAATGATCTCTGGAAAGATACTTTTGAACCTCGATACTGAAGACGATAACGAGCTCACTATTGGATGTGCTGGTGGTGTTGATGTTACGGCCAGCGGCAGTTACGATGAAGAATCGCTTGAAGGTGAGTTTGTAGGACTACAAATTACCGTTGGAGGTTTGTCTGGAGGTCACTCGGGGATGGATATTATCAAAGGACTTGGTAATGCCAATAAGCTTATGAACAGACTACTTTATAAGAGCTACGAGCGGTTCGGACTCCGTGTGGCACATATTGAAGGTGGTGGATTAAGAAATGCTATTCCACGTGAATCTGTTTCCATTGTTGCCCTTCCTGAAAATCAGGATGAGGCCTTTGTACAACATATTGAGAACTTCAGTTTAGCCGTGGCCGAAGAGTTGGGGACTACTGATCCCGACTTCAAAGTTAAAGTTCAGAAGGTAAATGCTCCTGAATTGGTGATGAATGAAGACGACCAAGACTTGATTTTAGCTGCACTTTATGCTTGTCCTAACGGCATTCATCGAATGAGTCCGGATATCGAAGGACTCGTTCAAACATCAAACAACCTTGCACGAGTTGAAATTAAAGAAGGTGAATTCAAGGCTTTGTGCTTAACAAGAAGCTCTTCAGAAACAGAAAAAGAAGACCAAGCACTAAGTATTGAAGCGGCATTCATGGCCACTGGTGCTGTGGTTGAATTGTCTGGTGACTACCCTGGATGGCAACCTCGACCTGGATCTCCGGTGGTGTCGATGATGAGCGATTTATATGAAGAAATGTTCAAGGAGAAGGCCCATGTTATGGCTTGCCACGCAGGTTTGGAATGTGGAATTCTAGGTACCAACTACCCAGAAATGGACATGGTTTCTTTTGGACCTAACATTAGAGGAGCTCATTCTCCAGATGAGCGTGTTCAAATCTCTTCAGTGCAAAAATTTTGGTCTTACCTGCTTGAAGCTTTGAAGCGTGTGAATTAATTGTAACTTCGGTGGAGCATTAATTATGCTCATTCATTAGCGCTAAATTAAAATACCTTACCTTGATCGATCACCTGCTCACCTCAATGAATTGTGAGGAAAAGTCACATTTGCTTCGGCGCGTACTGAATGAATCTCACTCGCTTTTTATGCTGCTAGGTGCAGATTATGAAGTGCTTTTTGCAAGTAAAAAGTTTCTTGATTTAATGAAAGTCACGAAGGAAAACGCCTTTAACAAGATCTTCCCTCAGGCCTTTCACCGAATCAATGATAAGATTCAAGAACAAATCATTTTTAACCTTCAATACACCAATCAATTCGGTACATCAGCTGATAAACTTCGAATAACAAACGAAGACGGAGAGATTACACTTCAGTTCTTCATGAAGAAGATCAGCCTTGAAAATGAAGAAGATTATTTGATGATTGAGGCGCAGGATGTAACGAGAAGCCTGCTTCGAAACCGACTCTTAATTAGGAAAACAAGGGCTTTAGAAGAAGATAAAAACCGACTCCAAGAATTCACTCACATTGTTTCTCACAACAGTAGAAACCCTGTCAACAATCTAAAAAGTTTAGTGGATTTATATGGAAACGACCACCTCAGTAGGGACGAATTTTTGTCGCTTTCTGGTAGCGTTATCAATAGTCTTGAACTCACCCTAAACAACCTCAGTGACATTCTGAGACACCAAGCTGGTGCGCAGATGCAAAAATCTGTGGTTAGCTTGCAAAATACTTGCGAGCATATTCTAAAGCAGTTTTCTTTCGATATCGTTAGGCTTGGAGCGAAGGTGAATTACGATTGTAAAGATCTGAAAATCAATTTTCCGCTTGTTTATGTTGAGAGTATCTTTTCAAACATGCTGTCGAACGCCATCAAGTACAAAAAAACCAATGTGCCTCTCGAAATGAGCATTCTCGCTGAAAAAGTTGGCGATGAAATTCACTTAAGCTTTAAAGATAACGGTATCGGTATTGACCTTACAACTTTTGGAGAGGAGCTTTTCAAGCCCTATACTCAAGAAAACAAAAGCACTGATCGAGGAGGTTTGGGATTAAGCATATTAGCTCAACACCTCGAACAACATGGAGACGAGATTCGAGTTGAGAGTCAACGCGGTGAGGGAACTACCTTTACCTTCGTGTTTAAGACCGACTCCGTGGTTTAATCTGCAAAAGTATCAAGCAGTACTGATCAACCAATCACTTGAAAGCGCCTTCTAAAAGCAATGCTTTTATCCTCTGTTTGAACTTCTACCAAATGAACGCCTCTTCTTAAGTCAGTCACGTTCAATTGGTATTCTCCATTTTGAGATAAATCTTCAAAAACCAAGCTACCAGAAATATCAAACACCCGAATTTTCACTAATTTTTGGGATGGATTACTGAAGCGCAAGTTCACCACAGCGCTGCTCGGGTTAGGATATAACTTCACCCCATCATCAAGCTCAACAAACAAAAAAGTGCGTTCTTGCGACCTACCTTGGTTACCAAGCACCAAGCGGTAATAGCTCTCTTCTCCAGTCAGCGGCGCCTCATCTACCAAACTGTAATATTCGGTAAATTCACTTCCTCCACAAACCCCACTAATGGCAGCTATGGTCTCAAAATTAAAATCGGCTCCTGCCCTTTCCCACTGAACTCCATTGCAGCTTGCACCGCCTAGAACACCGAAAGTCAGCTGAACAGTATTGTCTACCTGAACCAATTCAAAGGATGCCAAAATGGGGTGTTGTGCCCTTGTTTTTAAAGTAAACAAAGACATCATCAACACCAATAAAAAAGCATATTTAGGCCCAATCAACATCGATATAAAAATAGGACAAAAAGGCTTTCGAATCATCGCTAAAAGATCACGGTGGATAAATAACGTTAAGTGGCGTGAGTTCCTTGTGCAAGAATCCTAATTTTGTGCTAAACGCAACTCAAATGGAGAAACCAACAATCTTGGTAGTTAATGACGACGGCATCTTCGCCAAAGGAATAAAAACACTCATCGAAGTAATGGTTGAACTAGGCAATGTAATTGTTGTAGCGCCGGATTCACCTCAGTCTGGAATGGGACATGCTGTAACCATCCACCACCCACTTCGCATGAGAAAAGAACACTTTCCTGTTCCTGGAGTTGAAGCTTACAGTACCTCTGGAACTCCAGTTGATTGCGTTAAACTTGCCATTCATGAAGTGCTAAAAGGCAAGCCCGACTTGCTTGTTTCTGGCATTAACCACGGAGCAAATCATTCCATCAACGTGATTTACTCTGGAACGATGTCGGCCGCAGTAGAAGGCGCAGTAGAAAACATCCCTAGCATTGGTTTCTCATTACTCGATCATTCAGCGGATGCCGATTTCGAGGCGTGCAGATCAATAGTGAAAAAAGTAGCAAGCAATGTTCTCAAAAACGGAATTGCTAAACACACTTGCTTGAACGTTAACATACCAAAACTGCCCGAAGAAGAGATCAAAGGCATTAAGATTTGCAGACAAGCAGCTGGTTATTGGTCTGAAGCCTTCGAGCGCAGACAAGATCCTTCAGGTGGTGATTATTTCTGGATGCGCGGAAAATTTGAAAACCCAGATAAGGGGGAAGATACCGATCAGTGGGCGCTAGACAACGGCTATGTTTCAATCGTTCCAGTGCAGCACGATTTAACCGCACATCACGCCATGAGTGAACTTAATCAATGGGATTTGTAAATGGAAAAACACAAATTTGACAAGTTGTACTTTGGTTTAATCGCTGGTATTCTGGGTGCATTAGTGGGCTTTTTCATTTTCGCAACTGGATGGATCTTAGCCAACGATCGAAGCATGAACTATTTCATCAATGAAGTATTTCTGAATAGCGAACTTTTTAAAAGCAGAATCATCTCTGTTAGCATCCTTTTTGATGTGCTCCTCTTCTTCTTAGTGATTCGAAAAGAGTGGTATAATTTTGCCAAAGGAATACTTGCGGTTGTGATTGTATCTGTTCCACTAGCCTTATATTTTTACTGAATTTGAAGCCCTATTTTATTGTTGGTGAAGCCTCTGGCGATTTGCACGCATCCAACCTCGCGAAGCAACTGAAAGCACTCGACCCCAACTTCGCGTCTCGCGGTTGGGGTGGAGATTTGATGACAGAAGCAGGTGTTGACATCGTGAAACACTATCGCGACCTTGCCTTTATGGGCTTTGTTGAAGTTTTGATGAACATCCGCACCATTAAGAAGAACTTCAAATTGGTGAAGGAAGACATTCTTGCCTTCAAACCAGATGTACTCATTCTGGTTGATTACCCGGGCTTTAACCTTCGCATTGCGGAATGGGCTCACGAACACAAAATACCGGTGTTCTACTACATCTCTCCTCAGGTGTGGGCCTGGAAAAAAGGCCGCGTTCATAAAATCAAACGCTTTGTTGACCAGATGTATGTGATTCTTCCTTTCGAGGCAGCGTTCTACTCACAATACAACTATCCTGTGCATTATGTTGGTCACCCTCTGCTTGATGTTATCAGTGAAGAAAAGCATGACGAAACTGCACTTAGGTCAGCCAAACAAGCCTTTATTAAAGCACATCAGCTCGATGAGCGACCAATAGTAGCATTGCTCCCCGGTTCACGAAAGCAAGAAATCAAAAGCATGTTGGCCACCATGTTGGAAGTGGCAAAAGAGTTTCCAAGTTATCAGTTTGTGATTGCCGGAGCCCCTGCTCAGGAGCCCGCGTTTTATGAAAGCCTCATTCCACAAGATGCCAAGCACATCAAGCTGGTTTTTGGGGCAACGTATGATCTTTTCCGAAACGCTGAAGCCGGACTGGTAACATCAGGAACAGCAACCTTAGAGGCCGGATTATTTCAGCTTCCACAAGCCGTTTGTTATAAAGGGAGCGCTATTTCGTACCACATCGCCAAACGAATTGTAAACATCAAGTACATCTCTTTGGTCAACCTCATTCTCGATAAAGAAGCGGTAAAAGAGCTCATCCAGTCTGATTTCAACAAAGAAAAAGTGGCGCAAGAATTGAAAGCACTCTTAAACGATGCTGCGAGGAAAGATAAAATGAATGCCGACTATAAGGCGCTTCATAAAGTCCTAGGCGGGTCAGGAGCATCGCAGCGCACTGCTTCTTTGATGCTAGAAACGTGGAATTCAATGAACCGAAAATAAGCTTCACTCCGTTTAAGAATACTGTATGCCGATAAAAACCTTTCTTTTAAGCACATTCTTTTTTGTACTCTCTTTCTTGGCAGGGGCTACGAGCTACCTTAAAATTAATGTTTACAACGGCAGTGCAATCAGCAGTGCAACGCTTCGTGTTCATCGTGGTGAGTATGTGCTTTTAGTTGATGGAAAGGATGATGCGCAACTCAATCCTGGCGCAAGCATTCATCTCAGAGCCAAAGACGGGAATGTTGTTTTCACAAGAAACGGTCAGAGCAGAACAGCCAAAGGAATTGCCATACAAGCGCAGTCTTTAGACGAAGAGTTCATTCTTCGTCCCGCAAATCAGCAACTCAAAGAGCACAAATACCAAGATCACTTGATTGTAAAAGCCCGAGGAAACAACCTGGTTTTGGTGAATGAAGTACAACTCGACAAATATGTGGCTGGTGTGGTTGAAGCTGAAGCCGGCTCAAAGCACACCCACGAATACTACAAAGTTCAGAGCATCATCAGCAGAACCTATGCCCTATCAAATCTCGACCGGCATGCGGCTCACGGGTTTAATCTTTGCGATCAAGTGCATTGTCAGGTTTATCACGGGAAAGCACGCTTCAACGACAGCATCCCGATGGCTACGAAAGCCACTGAAGACCTTGTACTCGTGGATCAAAACATCAATCTAATTACGGCCGCCTTCAGCTCAAATTGTGGCGGAAAAACGCTGAACGCCGAAGATGTTTGGTCGCAACCCCGCTCCTACCTGGTTTCCGTACCCGATACTTTTTGCTTGGTGATGCCCAACAGTCATTGGGAGAAGCGCATTCCCAAAGTACACTGGTATGGATTCTTGAAGAAAAATGGCTTCCCGCTTGATGATACAACCCGCAGCGAGGCGAGTTTCTACTTTCCAAAAGATAAGAACCGCTATTTTTCTGACACCACCTTTAGTATTAAGTCAAGTGATGTGCGTAGCAATTTCAAGTTGCGAAGCACTTTTTTTACGGTTCAAGAAGAGGGTGAGGAAATGTACCTCATTGGCAGGGGATTCGGACATGGTGTTGGTTTGTGTCAAGAAGGAGCTATTCGAATGGCCCAACTAGGACTTCCCTACAACGAGATCTTGCATTATTACTATACCAATGTGCACTTGATCGACAGAAAGAACATCGAATTCTTTCGCTCTGAGATGGAGCGTTAACACCTTTTTAGACCCATCGTGCTGCTCTAACCAAATCACTGCTGTATTTTTGGTGTACTAACGACACACCATGAAATCAGTACTTTTCTTTTCAATCTTAAGTCTTCTAACAAGCGCAGCTGCTTTGGCTCAAGACAAAGCGAGCATTCAAATTACCCGCAACATCAACGGAAAAACGGAGGTGATTACGAAGGATATTGAACTTCTTCCGGGACAGTCCATCGACGATGTGATTAAGGATATGGGGCTTTTTGACGACATCCAAGGTTTAAGTGATGAGCAGAGTATTGAGATTGAGATTGATCGCGATATGAATGCGCCAGCTCAAATTTACTTGGGCTTGGAATTGTACACCGCATTTGATGAAGGAAGTGATGATCCCAAATGTGTTATTGCACAGGTACTACCTAACTCACCAGCTCAAGAAGCGGGGCTACTTGCATCTGATATCGTGATGAGCGTTGCAGGTCAATCCATCACCCATAAAGATGAGTTTTTAGGCGCCATTAAGGACTTTGCTCCAAACGATCTCATCAACATCGAAGTTTATCGTGAACAAGCCGGAGAGTTTTTTGAATTTTGGGTGAAGGCAGTGGAACGTCCACAAAACGATTTGAGTCAGTTTTTTAATTTCGACCAATTCAACTTGGATTCAAGCATGAATGCCTTCTTCAACTTTGAGCAGTTTTTTGCCAATGGTTTTCCTTTTGGGGATAGTCAGATGTGGGGCGAAGAAGATAAGAATACGCCATTTTTAGGTGTTTCTCCAAGCCAACAAGAAAGTCTGAAGGGTGTTATGATTGGAGCTGTAACGGCTGAAAGTGCTGCAGAAACGATCGGTTTGATGAAGGGCGATATTATTCTTGAAATCAACAAAGAGAAAGTCAATGCATTCGAAGAACTCGCCCAGAAAATAAAAGCAATGAAGGTTGGCGATCCCATCTCAATAAAGATCAAACGAGAAGGGAAAAAAATGAAACTCGACGGCGTTTTGGGAACAAAGCCAAGCATGAAATTTGGAAACAACTTTGTATTCCCTGATTTCGAAGGCCTGAATGAAAATGGTGAATGGTTCTTCGATTTCGAATTTGACGGCATGCCAGACGATGCGATGATCATCGACAATCAAAACAGCAGCGGTGAACTCTACATCGATAGTCCGAGTGAAGACGAACTTCAAGTCATCAACCAGAAAAGAAAATCAAACCAACAACTTTCTACAAACAACAGTCTGAATCCAAAAACACTTTCGCTCTTCCCTAATGGAACGCAATTGGAAATCAACTTTAGTTTGAATGAAGCTTCGCCTGCTCAACTTCTCATTATCGATGAAAAAGGGAAAACACTTGCTGAATATTTCTTAAGCAACCCTAGTGAAGTATCACAAGAAGTAATCAACTTTAACTCACTCAAAGGCAGTGAGTTTTACGTTCAGATAAAGCAAGGTGAAAAGCAGTTTTGTCGTAAAATTCAAGTAGAAAAATAATACTCCTACATTTTTATTCTTGCATCATTTTGTCCTGAATTTGATTGAGTCCGATGCCCGAATAAACACCATTTTGGGTGGATAGCAAATAGCTAAAATCAGATTAGTTAAAATCAAGTACTCAAGTATCTTTGCATCCAAGAATCGAGAACATGGCACGGATAAGTCAGTCAATTGAAGAGGCTAAAGCACTCTTAGAGTCGGAAGAAATCGTAGCTATTCCCACAGAAACGGTTTATGGTTTAGCGGGAAACATCTTCAGTGAAAAGGCGATTAAGCGCATTTTTGAATTGAAGGGCCGACCACTTATCAATCCGCTCATTGTTCATATCAATGATTTGAACATGCTGGAACAGATTGCGCAGGACATTCCTGAAGACGCCCTCATTTTGGCAGAACACTTTTGGCCTGGTCCGCTCACCTTGGTTCTTCCAAAGAAAGACACTGTGCCCGACATCATCACCGCTAACAAGCCTACCGTTGCCGTTAGGATGCCAGAACACCCTGTAACACGCGCATTACTTTCACAACTCGACTTTCCTTTAGCCGCACCTAGTGCAAATCCATTCAAACGCATTAGTCCAACCAAAGCGCAGCATGTAGCGAACTACTTTCCAGAAGGACTAGAGCTTGTTTTGGAAGGTGGCACTTGTGAGAAAGGTATTGAGTCGACCATTCTTGGTTTCGAAAACGGGAAGGCCATTTTGTACCGTCATGGCGCATTGGCTAAAGAAGAAATCGTAGCGCTTATTGGTGAAATTGGCGAGCACACCAACAACGAAGAAGCTCCTGAAGCTCCTGGAATGCTCCTGCAGCACTACTCCCCTAGAACTCCTTTGATTTTGGTTGATGATGTTTCTGAGGCCATGAAAGACTATCCTGAAATGGAGATAGGGCTCATCGTTTTCAGCACACCAGTGGCGCATCACCCAGAAAAACAACAAATGGTGTTGAGTGAGCAAAGAAGTCTCAAAGAAGCTGCTAGTAAGCTTTATACAGCCATGCACGATTTAGACCAGCTCGATTTGGATTTGATTATTGCTGAGATCATGCCTTTGCATGGAATTGGGGTTGGTATGAACGACCGACTGCGCAGGGCGAGCAAGTAATCCAGAATGGGCTTCAATAAAAAAGGATCACCCCGTTTTGGAATGATCCTTCTCTCTTAAATTTTGAATAACTTACTTCGCCGTGAGCTTCGCCCAAGTATCTTTTAAGGTCACTGTTCTGTTAAACACCGGTGCTCCTTCTTTGCTGTACTTGCTATCTACGCAGAAGTAGCCCATTCTTTGGAACTGGAAGCGATCTCCTTCTTTAGCGTCTTTCAAACTTGGTTCAAGTTTACAATTCGTAAGTACTTCAAGTGAGTCTGGATTAATGAACTCCATGAAATCCTTGTCTTTGTGTCCGTCTGGCGCAGGATCACTAAACAAACGATCATACAATCGCACCTCAGCATCAAAGGCATGCTCGCAACTCACCCAGTGAAGTACGCCTTTGGCTTTGATTCCGCTCGTATCTTCTCCAGATTTCGAGTTTTCGTAGTACTTCACGTGCACTTCGGTAACATTCCCCTCAGCATCTTTTAGGTGCTTTTCATACTCAATGATGTAAGCACTTTTCAAGCGAACCGCTTTCCCTGGAGCCAATCTGAAGTACTTTTTCGGAGCGTCTTCCATGAAATCATCTTGCTCAATGTAAATTTCTCTTCCAAAGGGCAAAATACGTGAGCCCATGCTCTCGTCTTCAGGATTGTTAATGGTTTCTAATTCCTCACTTTTCCCTTCCGGGTAATTGGTAATCAACACTTTAAGCGGACGCAGAACGGCCATCACACGAGGAGCAATTTTATTCAGGTGGTTTCTGATCGCGAATTCCAAAAGACTCACGTCAATCACATTATTTCGCTTGGCCAAACCAACACGTTCGTTGAAATCAATGATGGATTCTGGAGTATAGCCCCTTCTTCTCAATCCAGCAATGGTAGGCATTCTAGGGTCATCCCATCCATCAACAACACCTTCTTCAACCAATCTTAAAAGGCGTCTTTTTGACATCACCGTAGAGCTGAGGTTCAAACGCGCAAATTCGATTTGACGAGAATGATAGATGCCCAATTGCTCAATAAACCAATTGTAAAGTGGTCGGTGCACCTCAAACTCCAAAGAACACAAACTGTGTGTGATCTCTTCGATTGAGTCTGACTGCCCGTGCGCGAAATCGTACATCGGATAAATGCACCAAGCATCTCCCGTATTGTGGTGATGTGCGTGTTTGATTCTGTATATCAAAGGATCTCGCATGTGCATGTTTGGGTGTGCCATGTCGATTTTCGCTCTCAAAACAAGTTCACCGTCTTTGAATTCACCGGCTCTCATTCTGGCGAACAAATCCAAGTTTTCTTCTACACTTCGTGATCTTGCAGGAGCATTTGTTCCTGCTTCGGTTGGCGTACCTTTTTGTTGCGCAATGAGCTCTGCGCTTTGGTCGTCAACATAGGCCTTATCTTTCTTGATGAGTTCTACAGCGAATTGATACAACTGTTCGAAATAGTTTGAAGTAAAGTGTTCTTCATCCCACTCAAAGCCCAACCATTTGATGTCTTTACGAATGGCCTCCACATACAAGGTATCTTCTTTTACGGGGTTGGTATCGTCGAAGCGCAAGTTGGTTTTCCCACCATATTTCTTCGCCAAACCGAAGCTGGTGCATATGGCCTTGGAGTGACCAATATGCAAGAAACCGTTGGGCTCCGGTGGAAACCGGGTATGTATTTCCTTGTGCTTGCCCGATTTTAAATCGTCTTCAATGATTTGTTCAATGAAGTTGAGATACTTTTCGCTTGTTTCGCTCATTGTTAAATGATAAGCCACAAAGGTAACAAGAATTACTTCTAGAACAGCTAATTCAGGAAATCACAAAATGGCAAAAAAGGAGACAAAAATGTGAAACAAATGTTACATTTCAAGCGAAGGAATTTTTCTACATTGCATCATGCGATTCATGTTCCCCCTCAGCATGCTAGGCCTATTAGTTGGTGCATTGCTATTGTACTCTTGCAAGCACGAGATACCCGTGCCTGGCTTTGACGGACCCATACCCACGGAAACCGTGAATTGCGATCCTCAAACTGTTTATTTTGTTCAGGAAGTCCTTCCTATTATTCAAGGTTCATGTGCTATTTCTGGTTGTCATGATGCAGCCAGTGCCGAAGATGGGGTGATCTTAAACAACTACCTCAACATCGTTAATACTGGTGAAGTTGTACCGAGAAATGCCGGACAGAGTGAGCTTTATGAGGTGATTGTAGAAAATGACCCAGACGACATCATGCCTCCACCGGGCAACACTCCATTAACAAGTGCTCAAATTTCTACCATTGTTAATTGGATTAACCAAGGAGCAAACAACAACTCATGCGTTGATTTGGGATGTGACACCTTGAATGTGGGTTACGCATCAACAATTGCTCCCATCATGCAGTTGCGTTGTGATGGCTGCCACGGTGCGAATAATCCTGACGCTGGCATCTCGCTCACCAATTATGCTCAGATTTCAGATCAAGCCATCAACGGTACCCTTCTAGACGCCATTAAAGATCAAAACGGTGCGGTTGCGATGCCTTACAATGCAAGTCCGCTTTCAGATTGCGATATTAGAGCCATTGAAATTTGGATTGAAAACGGAGCATTAAATGACTAAGCAAAAAACACTTCTTTATCTCGCATTTCTTACCCTTGGATTTGCTTTGCACTCGTGTTATTACGACGTGGAGGCAGAGCTATATCCAGGAAGTTGTGAAGTGCCAACTCAACTCACCTACACAGAGCACATCAAACCAATCGTTGATGCTTCATGTGCGATCTCTGGATGCCATGTGAGTGGCGGTAGTGGTCCGGGTAACTACACCACTTATGCCGGTTTACAAGCGTACATTGATGATGGCAGCTTTAATCAGCGTGTAGTTGTAGATCAAGACATGCCGCCTTCTGGGGGCTTGTCTGATTGTCAGCTTCAATTTATCAATCAATGGATTCAAAGCGGGGCTGCAGAATGAGAAAGCTATTTTTTACATCACTTTTTTTGGCTTTAGGACTGAGCTCCATCGCCCAAGAAAACCAAATTGTACAAACCTTTAAGGATACGCGAATCGTTAACGGACACTCCGTAGAAACCAATTTTAAAGGTGAGATGAAGTTCATCATTTCGCACCGTTTTGGGGCCATCGACGGAGGCGCTTATGAGCTTTTCGGTTTAGATCAGGCCAGCATGCGCATGGGCTTGGACTATGGTATTACTGACAAACTCAACGTGGGAATTGGGAGAAGTACTTTTGAAAAAACCATCGACGGTTTTGCGAAGTACCGCTTGTTGAGTCAGACCGAAAACAACAGCAGCCCATTGAGCATAACACTTTTGAGTACCATTGCGGTAAACGGATTAAAATGGGCAGATCCTGACCGAGAGAACTTCTTCTCTTCTCGCCTATTTTACACCCATCAAGTATTGATTGCACGTAAATTCCATCACCGCTTTTCGCTGCAATTGATGCCTACCGTGGTTCATCGCAATTTAGTAGCCAATGAAAACATCGCTCACGACGTTTACACTTTGGGTGGAGCATTTCGCTTTCAACTGAGTAAACAAATTGCTTTGCAGGGTGAAACGTACCTTGTGAACCAAAACGATCTAGGAGCAGCTTTTCAAGCGCCTATCTCCATTGGTTTTGACGTAGAGACAAAAGGACACGTTTTCCAGTTTCATTTCTCAAATTCTCGAGGGATGATTGAAAAATTCTTCATTACAGAAACAAAAGGGTCTTGGGGTAAAGGCGATATCCACTTTGGATTTAACATTACGCGAGATTTTAGAATAAGAGGACCAAAATGAAAAAGCTAGTCGGTATTGCACTTGGTATTTTTGTGATTAGTACTGCATTTTTTTCTCTGGATGATGATGCGCAAGCAGTAAGCTTTAATGCAGACAGCAAGGTTCAGGATGTTCTTGTGGCTTTGGGCGAAGCTGCTCCAGATCATTACCTCAAGGAGCTCGATCCGAAATGGGTTCAAATGGGTTACGAACTCACCCACATGGGAAGAACCACGCATCCTGACGGCGGTAAATCAGACTATATCAGTGCTATTTTTGTTTGCACCGATTGTCACAACCAAGTGAAGGAAGACCCTATTCTAGTGAATCCAGATCCTGAGGCACGTTTGGCTTATGCGGTAGAAAAAGACCTCCCCTTTCTTCAAGCCACTACTTTTTGGGGAATGGTTGATCGTGAAGGATGGTACAACGAAGATTACATCATCAAATACGGCGACCTGGTTAAACCAGCATCTACAAGCCTTTATGAAAGCACGCAGCTTTGTGCTCAGGAGTGTTCTTCAGGAAGAAAACTCGAAGCTTGGGAGTGGACCGCCTTTCAGCACTATTATGCGAGTATTGGTTTGACATTAAACGACTTGAATCTTAGCGATAAGGAAATGACCATGTTGGAGCGAGGTGCTCGTTCAAACCAAGAAGTGAAAGCTGAATTAGTTAAGATGCTTAAAGGCAAATACCTTCTCGCCTCGCCAGCTGATTTCATTGATCCACCATCAAACCACTACGAAGGTTTTAAAGACATTACAGGTGATGCCGCCAATGGGAAAATCATTTACGAAAGAAGTTGTCAAACTTGTCACCGATACGGCGGACCTAGTCAGCTCGTTCTTGACGACTCTCCCCTTACCTTCAAGAAGTTTGAGCGACGAATAGACAAGTACAACGATCCGTTTAATTTGTACGAGATTGTGCGTTATGGAACACACGCTGAGCCGGGACATCGTCAGTACATGCCGCTATACACAGCAGATCGATTGAGCAATCAACAATTGGAAGATTTGCGCGCTTATATGATTCAGCCTTGAACGTGAAGCAGGGAGGATTAGCTGCCCCAATGGGAGATATCGCCTTGCAGAAAGGCATAAGATACCCATTCTAAATCGGGTTTTACTGCTATTTCATGAAGTTGGTATTGCGGTCCGGGAAAAAGCGGAAGCACTTGAATTTCGCCAGCCACTTTACTTAATCTGAAGGTTCGTTTTTTCTTTATTAGGCTGCCTAATTTGAACTGAACGATGTCTTCAGCAAAGAGCATTCGGTTGTTTTTGTCTTTTAGTCCGGAAAACTCATCCATCGTAAACAGCCCTTTCTTCACTTGGGCATGCAATTGTTCATCTCCACGCCACCAAAAACCATCCTTGGAAAAGAACACTTGCGCACCCTTCACCCTCATTTGCGCAATGATTTTATCTTGATTTCGAAGGCGATAGAATGTTTCCTGTTCCATAGCAGCAATATACAATGCTTGGAGGAAATTCGAATAGGGAATTGGTGTCCATCCAATGTCTATTCATTAAACTGTTTCAAGCTGAATCAAATTCCAATAGATTCTTCAAGACACCATTCATTCGAAACATTCCCACGTTATAACTATCTCATCTGCTGAATAATTCCAAACCACGATTTCTTAACTTTAGGCGACGAGTAATTCATTAGCTTAAGCCCGTGAAAGAAAAGATACGCATCGACTATCCCTTAAAAATTGGTCGCTATACCAAGGCGCACATCGACTATCTGATTAAATCGGGAGCTGAAGAATCGGTGCATATTGAATACAAGCACGGTGCAGCCTTGGATGCCAGCGATTCAAAAAAGCGGGAGATCAGCAAAGACGTTTCCTCCATGGCCAATTCTGATGGGGGAATTATTGTTTATGGCGTTGCAGAAGAAGACCACATTCCTAAAGAATACGCCTTTGTTGATGGCAATCAATACAGCAAAGAATGGTTAGAGCAGGTAATCAACTCAAAAATAAAGCGACGCATTCCGGAGCTCGCTATTGATGTGATTCGGGTTGGGAACAAGATTAACCAAAGCATCTATGTGGTAAAGATTCCGCGTTCGCCCGAAGCTCCACACATGGCAACGGATGGAAGGTATTACAAGCGCTATAACTTCGAATCGTCCTTAATGGAAGAATTTGAAGTGCGTGATTTATTTAATCGAAACGCAGAAACAAAACTTCGCTTATTGCCTTGTGAGTTCAATTCTAGGGTACTTCGCGACTCAAAAACGAACGCTGTTAAACAAGTCAACCTCCAGATCATACTCGACGTTCAGAACGTCAGCAGGAACATCGAACAATTGTATAAAACCATTTTGCGGGTTCCAAAGTCGGTGTACATTAGCAACAAGGAAAATGAGTTTCTCAAAAAACACTTTCGCAAATTTCAACCCGACTATGCCTTACTCAACATCCCCTCAAGCACCCCTTTATTTCCCAAGGAAGTGAACACGCTTGCCAACTTTGAGCTCATCATCAAGAAAGAACACCTCAAAGAACTCGAGGTCTTTCCAATGAAGGTGAAGTTCTATTATTCCAACGGTGTTTATCAGTTGGAGCATTATTTGGATTTGCAGTTGAAGGAGAATAGGAAGATGATTAGTGAGGAATTTTTGATATGAAGGGTAATCTTCCATCTATTATTCTTGGTTTTTTGTCATTGCGTTTTGTGCACAACTCGCTTTCAATGTAAAAATTAAAATTCTCGGAAAAACAGAGTTATTTTAACCTATTTGCTCTCCTCCATAAGCAACTTCAGCGATAAATCTTATGAGATGTATTTTACGATAGAGAAGGTTCTAAAATTGCACAAATTTTGGGAGCCATTATAGCTTGCGATTCTATATTAAAGTATGAACCTGAATCGCGAGGTCTTGATATCAGAATTACTCTACATGAGAATTATGTAATTTGCTTATAAATATAAAAATTTCGTAATTTACTTAAAGTTTTAGTAGATTTAATGTCTAATTCATTCCATTCAATATTATGAAATCAGCTTACTACCTAGCAATTGCTGTATGCTTATTTTTATTTTCATGCACTCCTCCGCAATACCGAACTTACGCCTCTAAAACTACCAATATTTATGGGTACGGAGTTCATCAGTTACCTTTGGTAGCTGAATTAGAAATCTCTGAAACAAGAGTCAACACGTCCATTACAAGAAAAAACATGACGCTATCAAAAATGAAAATTGAGGCTGTAGAAATTTTGATGGATTCGCTAAGCCTCGATATGATAGTTGAACCAAGATTTTCTTCAACACAGAATGGCTATTACACAACATTAAAAGCTTCCGGTTATCCCGCAAAGTATGTCAATTTCCACACTTTAGATACATCAGAAGTAGCACTTTTAGAGGCTGGTATTCTGCATGTCATCCCTACAAAAGAAGCAAGAAATGAAGAGAGCACAATTAAATCTAAAACAGGTTTAGGTGTGTTCATTGGCATTTTAGGCGCAACAGTTTTCGCCGCATTATTACTAATTTAGACAAAAAAAGCAAGGTGATCAATATGTTCACCTTGCGTCAATTTTAGCCCCACCATAATCACCAAACATAGCTCAAGCCCAGAACAAATGTTGTTGAGCCTGAAGTTAAGGTTATCGAACTTGGAAATTCATTTCCTGGATCATCAATATAAATTTCTGGAACAAAGACCTTTGAAACCATTACATCATCTGCAGAAGCAATATCGCTTGCATCAATGTCGTCTAGATCTATTAATTGTATGGTATGACTATTATCAACATCCGATGAAAAAATAGTGAAAGGCAAACCACTAGATGGCCCAAAATACAAAGTCCCTCCATTAGCATTAGGAAAATAAGTGGTACTTTCTGAAGAATTTCCATTTGGCCTCACAATTCTCCAATAAGGATCCGCAGTACTAGATGAACCAAAAAATGGATCATCCCACGCATTTCCTCCTACTGTCTGAGGATAACCGGAAACTGAAATACTATTAATTCGAATTGAAACATTCAAGTCGAGTTCTCCGCAGTTCACCCCTGTAAATCCTTGTGGACAAATACAAGTTCCGTTATCACAATATCCACCGTTAAGACACTCTATCGATCCACAAGGGTCACCATTTCCTGGTAAATTGAAACTGTTGGAATCCTCTTCATTTTCTTTCTGGCAGGAAATAAATAAAAGTGATAGAAAAACTACGATTAAAAAGTTAGTTGGTTTCATTATGTTA
>JAQWFN010000043.1 GCA_029238785.1 Flavobacteriales bacterium
TTTTACCTACTTGAGCAATCGATTGCAATTTGTGGAAAACGACATTCGTGAAAGGGGCTTCGACCTCTACCCCATTACGGAATTGATTTTGGGTGATGGAAGGGCGAATGAATAATTATAAACACCACTTAGTAGAGATGAATCCGAAACCCGGTTTGATGCCTCACGGGAGAAGAAAACCATTGGGTGTGAATGTTGTCGCTTTCAGGAATTGGATTAAACAACATCAAGCCGTAAGACCATTCAACAAGAAACTTCCCGTGCTCTCCAATACGAACAGGCCAAGCCCAACCAAGGTCGAAAGTGGCGTTAATTGGCGGACTCTTTATGTTATTGTCTTCGAAGTTGGGAGCGAGGAACATGGGTTTTACCCCTGCGAAATAATGGGCTTTATTTTTGGGCGAATAGCTCACATGCAAGGGAATATCAATGGTAATGGGGTAGAGGTCGAAGCCCCTTTCACGAATGTCGTTTTCCACAAATTGCAATCGATTGCTCAAGTAGGTAAAATTGACTTGTGGTCGGAAATACCATTGTTCTTTGACCTTCACCTCAAGGCTAATGCCTGCACTAGCTCCAAATCCTGAAGAGATCGTGGCGCTTCTGTAAACGTCTTTTACAGCATCGCTCGGACGTTCATCAGCCAAATAGAGGCTGTAAGCAGCACCAACATTAAAACCCCATTTTACTGGTTTTTCAGCTGCTTCTTGGGCAAAGGCGCTTTGTCCATTCAGTAAAAAAAGCAAGCAATTGAGCCCAAGCAATAAACTGAAATGAATTGTATTTCTCATGAAGCGAAGTTAATGGAGTGAAGGGGAAGATGAAAATAATGGTGTGGGTTTAAATGAACCGGGCTTCGGCTCCGCTCAGCCCTCTGCTTCGGCTTTGCTCGGGTCTCTGCTTCGGCTTTGCTCGGGTCTTGGGCTTCGGCTTGGCCTTGGGCTGAAAAAAAAGACAGGCCCAAAATGGAACCTGTCTTTTTATCAATAGCACAAAAGGTTTCTTAGTTCACGCTAAAATCGCTGTTTTTCAACTTTGGATTCACTTGAATGTCTTTGTAAGTAATTACAAAACTTTGTGGACCAACAGTTTGAGAAATGACATTCGGGAATTTCACCCCTTTAACATCCATGTACTCTTTGTAAGTGGTAGCAATGGTCATGTCGCCTTGAGGTGTGCTCTCGGTGCTTGTTTCATAAACTTTCAAGCCGGTTTCAACACTGAAATAAACGGTAGACAGGCTTCCATCTTGTTCGGTCATTTCAACTACATAGGCTGCTTTGTCGTCAAAAGTTCCAATTCCTTTCAATTCAGAGGTGGTGCCGTAGTCGTCTAATTTTGCTTCATAAAGGAGGTCAGACTGCTTCTTCATCTGAGCAATTTCATCTTCACCCATTGGCATTTGTTGTCCCATTTGCGACACCACACCAGCTTTACCGTCGAAAACTTGTTTCATCACCACCATGCCGCCCATGCTCATTTCCAGGCTCATCATGCTGTTGTCTTTTGTTTTCTGGGTAATGTTGATGACCTGACCCATGTCCATTTCTCCAGACATGCTGGTGCTTTTCACCTTAGCAAGTGCATCAACACCACCAATGGCTTTCACATAGTTCAATACCACGTCTTTCCCAGTCATTCCCTCAGGAGCTGGAGCGAGGTCAACATAGTCTCTACCGTAAATATCGAGGAACTTTACTTTTCCGTCGTAGCTAAAACGCTCCAACTTCTCAGCCACTTCATCTTTATTACCAACTACAGTGATATAAGCATTCTCTGGTCGCAAGAATTTTCTCGCCACACGAAGAACATCTTCCTTCGTCACTGCCTCTAATTTAGTGAGGTAGCTAGCGTAATAATCTTTAGGCAAGCCGTAGCGCTCAATGTTCAAGGCGAAACGAGCGATGGTTTGCGGACTCTCTAAAGAACGCGCGAAACTACCGGTCATGTTATTCTTAATGAACTGAAGGGTTGAATCTTCAATAGGCTCACTTGCCAAACGATCGATTTCGTAAAGGAACTCAACAATTGAACTATCGGTAACTTCATTACGCACACTTGCATAAGCAGAGAACGAACCGCATACTGGGTCGGGACTCATACTAGAACGTGCTCCGTAGGTGAAGGCCTTGTCTTCACGCAAGTTTTGCATCAATCGGCCACCAAAAACACCACCACCAAGAACGCTGTTCATAACAGAAGCAGCAATTGCATCGTTTTCACCTGGCTTCAAATCAACAGGGAAAGTTACATTGATCACCGATTGAACGGCACCACTTAAAGGAGCAAAACAAACTTTGTTTCCATCAGGAATCGCCGGTTTTTCATAAGACATGCTGGGCACTTCAGCTTGTTTCCATGCACCGAAGTACTTTTCTGCTTGTGCTTTTGCCGCTTCTGGTGTGATGTCACCAACAATGGTCAAATAAGAAATGTTTGGTCGGAAAAAAGTATTGTAATAAGCCAGCAAATCGTCTCGAGTAATGGCTTCAGTGCTTTTCTCTGTTTGTGGCTCGCCATAAGGGTGATCCAAACCATAGCACATTGCGTTGCTGATGTTATCTGAAATACTATTGGCATCAGTAGTTGCTGAGGCCAAACCAGAAATGGTTTGTTTTTTCAACTTATCAAGCTCTTCTTGTGGGAAGGCTGGATTGAGAACAACGTCTGCCATCAATTCTAAAAGCGCATCGGTGTGTTTCGTCAAAGCTGCACCATAAGCACCGCTAGAGTAGGTACTCAAATCAGCGCCAATAAAATCAACGGCTTGGTCTATTTCTGCTTTGCTTTTAGTTGCCGTTCCTTTTTTAAGGAGGTCGCCAGCCATGGAAACATATCCAGCTTTGTCGCCTTCAAAAATAGGGTCGCGATCTACTGTTAATTGGTAAGATACACGTGGTAGTTTGTTGTTTTGAACAACAATCACTTTTAGTCCGTTATCGAGAGTAAAAGAGCTGTAATCGCCAAGTTGAATGCTTGGAGCTGAGGCAGGCATCGGAACAATAGATCTGTCCACAGGGGCCGCACAAGCTACAAACAAGGCACTGATAGCGATGAGTAGGGTATATTTAAAACTTTTCATGTCTTCTTTTCGCTAGTTTAGTTCGACGATTCTAATGATTCATCATACATGAAGTAAAGCACTACACGGTTATTCTCGGTGTAGTATTTCTTCGCTGCATCCATGATTTCTTCTTTCGTTACGGCGAGGTAACGGTTAATTTCGGTGTTGATGAGGTTAGCTTCACCAAAATACATGTGGTAGTTGGCCAAACTTTCAGCAATACCCGCCATTGAAGCATTCGCTGTTACGAAGTTGCTTTCAATTTGATTTTTGAGTTTTTGAAGCTCTTCATCACTAATGAGTTCCGTTTTCAAACGCTCTACCTCTTCGTTCATGGCGGCTTCTACTTCTTCAGGAGCAACGCCCATGTTGGCCAAAGAGAAGGCCAAAGTTACCCCTGGATCTTCCAATCCAAAAGAGAAGGCTCCGGCAAACAAGGCCAATTCTTTTTCATCAACCACTGCGCGGTTCAAACGAGAAGATTCTCCACCACTCAATACTTGATTCAACATGTCAACGGCATAATACTCCTCCGTACCTTGAGCAGGAATGTTATAAGCCTGAACAATCATTGGAAGTTGATCTTTACCTAGAATAGTATCTCTCACTTCAGCTGTTTTAGCCGGTTCAATGATGTCTGGACGAGGAATTTCTTGCGTTCCACGAGGAATTCCAGAGAAGTACTTCTTGATGAGCTTCTTGGTTTCTTCAATGTTGATGTCGCCAGCAATAGAAAGCACGGCATTGTTAGGAACATAGAAGGTTTTGTAGAAGTCGATAAAATCCGCTTCTTGAGCCGCATTCAAGTGCTCCATAGAACCAATTACAGGCCACTGATAAGGGTGCTCAGTGTAAGCTCTGCTCATGGTTTCAGAGAGCAAAGAACCATAAGGCTGGTTGTCTACACGCTGACGTTTTTCTTCCTTAACTACTTCTCTTTGGGTTTCAATTCCTTCGTTTGCTACTTTAGCGTGAAGCATTCTTTCCGACTCTAACCACATGCCCAACTCGAGCTGGTTACTTGGAAGTACTTCGTAGTAGAAAGTTCTGTCGTTAGAGGTATTTGCATTCAATACACCTCCAGCATTTTCAACATAACGAGAGAATTCTCCTCGCCCGATGTTCTCCGATCCTTCAAAAAGCAAGTGCTCAAAGAAGTGCGCCATCCCTGTGCGCTCAGGATTTTCATTCTTAGATCCAACGTGGTACATAACGGTCACAGCGACTATTGGAGTACTGTGGTCTTCGTGAAGAATCACGTGGAGTCCATTTTTCAAATCGTACTCTTCGAATTCGATGGTTTTGAGTTGCCCGATAGCAGACGTTCCAATGAGCATCGAAAGCACGACAAACAGGTTTCTGGTTTTCATGTTTTCATTTTTTGGTGATTCAAAAGTAAGATAATCCCTTTGCCGAATGTTAAAAAACTCCACGAATGGTTGACATTTTCTGATGAGCGGTAAGCGCCCTAAATCCAATTGAAAGCTTATTTTTGGCCAGATTAACTACCTCCATGAAACACAATATCGACCTAGACCATTGTAGCCTTCAGGCCTTATTCCAACTTGTAGCCTCCAAAAAGGAAGTTCAACTCTCACAGGAGTGTGAAGCTAAAATCAAGGCTTGCAGAAGTTTTCTTGATGAGGTAATTTCAACAAGCTCAGCTCCAATTTATGGCATCAACACGGGCTTTGGTAGTCTTTATAAGAACAGTATTTCTGGAGAACATTTGGAGGAACTCCAAGTAAATTTGGTGCGATCACACGCCTGTGGAATGGGTGAAGAGGTGCCTAAAGAGGTGGTTTCTTGGATGATTTTGTTGAAGATTTTAGGTTTGAGTAAAGGTCATTCCGGGGTTCAATTAGAAACGGTGGAACTTTTGCTTGAATTCTACAATCGAGGCATTCTTCCTGTGGTTTATCAGCAAGGTTCTTTAGGGGCGAGTGGCGATTTGGCTCCCCTTGCGCACTTGTCTTTGGCCTTGTTTGGTGAAGGTGAAGTACACGGCGAAGGGGCCAAGTTAGATTCAATGGAGGTACTGAATAAACATCAACTTAAGCCCATCACCCTAAAAGCAAAAGAAGGACTTGCACTTTTGAATGGAACACAATTTATGAGCGGATACGCTTGTTATTTGCTCCAAAAAGCACATCATTTGATGGAATGGGCCGATGCGCTAGCGGCCTTGTCTGTAGATGCTTACGATGGAAGAAAAGAGCCTTTTCAGCACAATGTGAATGAAGTCAGAAAGCAAATTGGTCAGCAAACCACGGCCAAAAAAGTGCGCACCTGGCTCGAAGGGAGTGAGCTCATTCAACAAGCCAAAAAGCACGTTCAAGACCCGTATTCATTCAGATGTGTTCCGCAGGTGCACGGAGCGAGCAGGGATGTGCTCGACTACGTTTCGAGCATTGTTGAGCGCGAGATTAATGCGGTTACAGATAACCCCACCATTTTCCCTGAGACGGGAGAAATCATTTCTGCGGGGAATTTTCACGGACAACCGCTCGCTTTAAGTTTGGATCAATTGTGCATCGCGATGGCGGAAGTTGGTGCCATTTCTGAGCGCAGGGTGTACAAGTTGATTTCGGGAAACAGAGAATTGCCTGAGTTTTTAGTAAGTAATCCAGGACTCAATTCTGGATTCATGATTCCGCAATACACTTGTGCTTCTATTGTTAGTCAGAACAAGCAGTTTTGCATGCCGGCATCGGTGGACAGTATTGATTCATCGAACGGACAAGAAGATCACGTGAGTATGGGGGCGAATGCGGCTACCAAGGCGTTTAAGGTCATCGAGAACTTGGAGAAGATTTTGGGTATTGAGTTGATGAACGCTGCCCAAGCCATCGATTTTCGCCGACCAGCAAAAACATCTCCAGCGCTAGAGCGCTTGCTAAAAGCCTACCGAGCTGAGGTGCCTTTCGTGGAGAACGATCAATACCTTAGTCCGCTCATGCACCGCAGTGCAAGCTTTATTCGCGAGCGGAAGGTGGAGGTGTTTCTCTGAGTCTTGGTTTAGGTCGCTTTGCTCCGGTTTGGGGCGCTTTGCTTGGGTTTAGTTTGCTGGCGCGGGTTTGTTGATTAAGTAGGCGAGGCTTCGAGCTATTCTCTTCTTGTACTTTTTTCGACATTCCTAATTAAACTACTCGCTTAACATTATTTGCCACCAACACATCTCACAAGTTCAGGCATAAATTTATCTTTGGCCGAATAGATTCGGCATGATAGAACTCAAGAACATCCGTAAGTCATACAAAATAGGTAAAAATTCCATGGAGGTACTCAAAGGAATTGATATGCGTATTGACGAAGGAGAGTTGGTGTCGATCATGGGCTCCTCGGGATCTGGGAAGTCTACTTTGCTCAATATCTTGGGCATTCTCGATGGATACAACGAAGGAGATTACCGCTTGAACAATGTTTCAATGAGCGGACTCTCAGAAAAGCAAGCGGCCAATTACAGAAGTAAATTCCTCGGCTTTGTGTTTCAATCGTTCAATCTCATCAATTTCAAAACAGCACTAGAAAACGTCGCCTTACCCCTCTATTACCAAAAAGTACCCCGTGCTAAAAGAAATCAAATTGCTTTGGAATACTTGCGTAAAGTAGGTTTAGAGGAATGGAAAGACCACCTTCCCTCAGAAATGAGTGGAGGTCAGAAACAACGTGTCGCCATCGCCCGTGCCTTAATTAGTCAGCCAAAAGTCATCCTCGCCGATGAGCCCACTGGTGCACTCGATACCAAAACAAGCTACGAGGTAATGGAGGTGCTGAAAAAGGTGAACGCAGAAGGAATTACGGTGGTGATTGTAACGCATGAGAATGACATTGCCGACATGACCGATCGAGTGATTCGATTGAAAGACGGACGTATAGAATCTACAGGAAGACCTTCCGAAATCGCTCAAGACGCGCATGTTTGATATCGATAAATGGAGCGAGATTTTCGCCACAATGATTAAAAACCCCTTGCGGACCTTCCTCACCGGATTGTCGGTTGGGCTGGGTATTTTTATTCTTGTGGTGATGCAAGGATTGGGTTTCGGACTCCAAAACGGGGTGATGGCGGAGTTCAATGATGACGCAATCAACTCCCTCTGGATTAGAAGCGGAAGTACCTCCATTCCCTACGCAGGAATGAAAGCCAACCGAAACATTGAATACGAGAACAAAGACCTCGACCTGGTTAGAGATATGTTTGGAGGGAAAGATGTCTATTCTGCTCGGGTGTCGCTTTGGAATGCCAACGTGAAGTTCCAAGGCCAAGCTCAGAATTTCGGAGTGAGAAGCGTGCACCCAGGTCACCAAGAGCTCGAAAAAACGATACTTACTGAAGGACGCTTTATCAACGAAACAGACATCGCCGAAGAGCGAAAGGTAGCGGTTGTTGGTCAGACCATTTTAGACGACCTTTTCAGAGGAACCCCTGCTTTGAATCAGTACATCGAAATTGCTGGAGTGAATTTCAAGGTCATAGGCACCTTCTCTGACCCAAACGGCAGATGGGAAAACCGACAAATTTATTTGCCCATCACATCCGGACAAAAAATCTTCGGTAGAAACGATAAGGTAGACATGTTCATCCTCAGTACTGGAGATCGCGATTTGGAAGAAACGATTGAGATGTCCGACAAAATCGAAGCCGTTTTAAAAGACCGCCACAAGGTTCACCCAGATGATACCCGTGCTGTTTGGGTGCGGAATAACAACGAAGAGTTCAGCATGTTCCTCGATATTTTTAAAGGGATTGAAGTCTTTATCTGGGGAATTGGTTTTTTCACGCTATTTGCCGGAATGATTGGTGTAGCCAACATCATGGCCATTGTGGTGAAAGAACGAACCAAAGAAATTGGCATTAGAAAAGCACTTGGCGCACCACCAATCACCATCATTTCACAAATCATTCAGGAATCAACCTTCTTAACCTTTGTTTCGGGTTGTATTGGTTTGATTTTAGGCATCATCTGTTTGAATGTCCTCGCTGCTGAATTAGAACACGATTTTTTCTCAAATCCTCGAGTGTCACCATGGATTAGTTTGGGCGCTTTGGGGCTATTGATATTCGTAGGTGTTTTTGCCGGATTGATCCCCGCCATCAGAGCAGCACACATTAATCCTGTTGAAGCCCTTCGCGATGAATAAGAAAAGCAACAAGCAAGCAAGAATGGAGGTGAATCATGTTCGATAAAGACACCTGGATTGAAATCCTTCAAGTGATTCTCAGAAATCCGCTTCGTGCTATTCTCTCAGGAATTGGCGTGGGTTGGGGCGTGTTCATGATCATGATTACCCTGGCTTCAGCTAAAGGTTTAGAAAACGGAGTAAAGGCAGACATGGCCAATCGAGCTACGAACAGCATGTTCATGTGGTCAATGCAAACCAGCATGCCCTACAAAGGCTTTCAACAAGGTAGGCGCTTTGAGATTTTGAACGAAGATGTAGAACACCTCAGACGAAATGTGAACGAGGTAGAACTGGTTTCACCTCGAGTTCAGTTGGGCGGTTACCAAGGCGCGAACAATGTCATCTATAAAAATAAATCTGGTGCTTTTAACGTCTATGGCGATACACCAGACTACATTAAAATCGAACCCATCATCATCGATCAAGGTCGGTATTTGAATGAGCTCGATATGAGTGAAGAACGGAAGATCTGTGTGATTGGTGAACGGGTAAACACCGTACTCTTCGGCAAAGAAAGTGCCCTTGGAAAGTACATTCAAATACAAGGCGTTAGTTTCAGAGTGGTGGGCGTTTACAAATCAATCAAAACCGGTGAAGACGCCGAGGAAGATACCCAATCGATTTACGTACCGCTTTCCACCTTCCAAAAGGCCTTTAACTATGGTAATGTGGTGGGTTGGTTGTCGATATTATTGAAAGAAGATTACCCCACGCAAGTCTCCGTAGATCAAGTACTCGCTACCTTGAAAGCGCGAAAAAGCGTGCATCCAGACGATCCTCGGGCCTTTGGTTATTGGACCATGGCAGAAGAAATGGAGGAAATCGATACCGTCTTCGGTGGATTGAGTATTGTGGCCTTTATTTTTGGCGGATTAGCCCTCCTGGCAGGGATTATAGGGATTACCAACATCATGCTGGTGACCGTTAAGGAACGAACCAAAGAGTTTGGCGTTAGAAGAGCCTTGGGGGCTAGATCGGGATTGATTATAAGGCAAGTAATGACTGAAACCGTTTTCATGACGCTCATCTTCGGATGTCTTGGAATCATGTTTGGCGTTGGGGTTCTTTGGGCCTTGAATGAGTTTGTTTTAGGAGAAGCCTCTGGCTCATTCAGAGACCCGTCAATTGCTTACCTCACCGCTATTTTTATACTTATAATAATGATTGTCATGGGTGCTTTAGCCGGACTACTTCCCGCCTTGATCGCCGTTCAAATAAAACCTGTAGAAGCATTAAGAACTGAATAATTATCATGAAGAAAAGCTGCCTTATCCCCCTCATTATACTCTGTGTCCTCGCCATCGGTGGTGCGGCATACGCCATTTTCACGCTCTATTTGGATGAAGTTGAAGGTCCGGCTACCTACAACACGCAAACGGCAAGCACCGCAACGATTATCGACAAAACCGTAGCAACAGGTAGCGTTCAACCTCGAAAAGAAGTGGCCATTAAACCACAGATTTCAGGTATCGTGAAAGAAATTTATGTTGAAGCGGGCGAACAGATTGAAGTGAATGATCTCATTGCAAAAGTGAAGGTGATTCCCAACATGGTTAGCCTGAACAATGCTGAAAACAGGGTGGAACAAGCCAAAATTTCTTTGGACAACGCCAAAATGGATTACGAACGAAATGCAGAGCTCATGGAAAAGGGCGTGATTGCTCCAGCTGATTTTCAAGGTTTTGAAATTGCTCAACGCCAGGCCCAAGAAGAATTAGATGCTGCAAAAGACGCCCTCGCGATTGTGAAAGAGGGAGTTTCTCAACGTTCTGGTAGCAGTTCACTCACCTTAATTAAAGCAACAATTCCTGGAATGGTGCTCGACGTTCCGGTCAAAGAAGGAAACTCAGTGATCGAAGCCAACAACTTTAACGACGGAACAACCATTGCGTCCATTGCCGATATGAAAGATTTGCTCTTTATTGGTAAGGTAGATGAGTCTGAAGTGGAAAAGCTAGAAATAGGAATGGAACTCATCCTCACCATAGGTGCTATTGAAGACCGCACTTTCCCTGCAACCTTGGAATACATCGCCCCAAAAGGAGTGGAAGATAACGGTGCCATCAAGTTCGAAATAAAAGCTGCTGTGAACCTCAACGAAGGCGAATTCATTAGAGCAGGCTACAGTGCAAATGCCGATGTCGTGCTCAGAAAACGCGAAAATGTTTTGGCCATAGACGAAGCCTTGGTGCAATTTGATGAAGAAAAGAAGCCCTTCGTTGAAGTGGAAGTGAGCGAGAACATTTACGAAAAGCGAAGCGTAGAACTGGGCTTGTCTGATGGAATGAAGGTGGAAGTACTTTCTGGTTTGAGTGCTGAAGACAAAATCAAAATGTGGAGCTCACCGATTTACGATAAGTAAGTTGCTGCTTTAAATAATCACACTTGATTTAGGTCACCTTCACCTTACGCATCATGCGCCGCAAGAGGGCAGGAGCGAAGCGGTGCAAATAAGCACCAAGTATTTCTTTTCTACCAATCAAGGCCTGTGCTTTGTTCTTAGAAATGGCCTTCGCCATAGCTAAAGCACATTGTTCGGGCGAAAGGCCTTTTCCAGTGGCTTCATCCATGCTGCCTTGTTTCTTCCCATCGCCAACAAGTGCGTTTTTTGAAATATCGGTACGGATGAAACCAGGACAAAGAATCGTCACCCCTATGTTATCGCTGTGATGCTCTGCGCGAAGGGCATCGAAAAAGCCGTGCAATGCATGCTTAGCACCGCAGTAACCCGATCTCATCGGACTACTAAAAATTCCCATCAAGCTCGTTACCACCGCAAAGGAGCCACCTTTACGCTCGATAAAATGAGGGAGTAAGCATTTTGTCAAAGAAACTGTTCCAAAATAGTCAATCTCCATCACCCTTCGATCTACCTCCAAGGCTGTGTCTTTCACCAAACTTCGTTGAGAAATGCCTCCATTATGAACCATGATGTCGATGTGTCCCATCATTTCAATGGCTGTTTTTGTTTTGGCTGAATGGCTATCGGTATCGGCTAAATCAAGCGTTAAGACCTTTATTTTCGACACATCAGCACAAGATTTCGCCACTTCTTGAAGCTTGTCTTCCGTTCTAGCAGAGAGCAATACTTCCGCTCCGGCGTCAACCAAAGTTCTGCTCAAAGCCGCACCAATGCCGCTCGACGCCCCGGTGATCCATACTTTTTTCCCTGTGTAATAATGTGTCAAACTCATGGCCCGAAAAGTACGAAAAACCCCTTCATCCTAGACTTCGTCGGGTGCTCAATTAAATAGTCTACCTTTGTACAAACAGAAATGGCATTGAGAAACGATGGTCCGTTTCACAATTACATTTTATGACCTTCGAATCCTTAGGATTATCAGCTCCCATCTTAAAGGCGGTGAGCGAAAAGGGCTATACCAGTCCATCACCCATTCAAGAAAAAGCCATTCCCGTAGTATTAGACAGACAAGACGTTCTTGCATCTGCCCAAACGGGTACTGGAAAAACGGCAGGTTTTACCCTTCCCATCTTAGAGTTACTTTCTAGAGAAAAGCCTCAGGCCAAGCGCGCTATCCGTGCCTTGATCTTAACGCCAACAAGAGAACTTGCTGCCCAAATTCAAGAAAATGTGCGCGAGTACAGCACTTATTTGGACATCAGAAGTACGGTTATTTTTGGTGGAGTGAACCAAAATCCGCAAGTCAGAACGCTTCGTCAAGGTGTAGACATTTTGATTGCGACACCAGGAAGATTGCTCGATTTGCATTCACAAGGACAAGTTAATCTCAATAAAGTAGAGGTTTTGGTACTTGATGAAGCAGACCGCATGCTCGACATGGGCTTTTTGAAAGACATTCAACGCGTGATTAAGGTATTACCGGGTTATCGCCAGAACTTGATGTTTTCGGCCACCTTCTCAAAAGAGATCAAACTATTGGCTGGAGGTATTTTAAAAGATCCTGTAGCCGTTGAAGCTACACCTGAAAATACCACGGTTGAAATTATTCAACAACGCGTTATTTTGGTAGATCAACAAGATAAAACCGACCTCATTACGAAACTCATCGATGATGGGAACTGGCGTCAGGTCTTGATTTTTACAAGAACAAAGCACCGGGCAAACCGACTCAGTGAAAAGCTAGAAAAGAGCGGTATTAGCTCTGCGGCCATCCACGGGAATAAGAGTCAGGGAGCCAGAACAAGCGCCCTAGCTGGTTTCAAAGATGGTAGAGTTAGAGTTTTGGTGGCCACAGATATCGCTGCAAGAGGTTTAGACATTCCATTGCTCCCTCACGTGGTGAACTTTGAGTTGCCCAACATCGCTGAAGATTACGTTCACCGTATTGGTAGAACGGGTAGAGCAGGGGCAAGCGGTGAAGCGCTTTCATTGGTTGATATTGATGAATACGAGTTCCTCGACGGAATCCAGTTCCTGATCAACGAGTCTTTGCCAAGTGAAAAAATTGAAGGTTTTGAACCTAGTAATCGTCCGGGCGACAATCCTCCTCCAACCGGTGGCGGCGGCGGTGGAAGAAAACCACGTGGTGGTGGCCGACCAAAAGCGCCAGGAGCGAAGGAAGATCGCCGACACTCTAAGCCAAAAAGATCGGGAAGTGCTTCTTCAAGCCGAAATTCTCGTTCTACCTCAGTAGCTGGAAGCAGCAACAAGCCGGGGAATGGTGGCGGACAAAGAAAGAAAACCAGCGGTAAACGTTGGTAAGCCTTAGCGCTGAGAAAATATTAAAACGGTAATCGATGAGCTTACCGTTTTTTTTGTGATGTTTTTTCTGGGTGATGCGGTTTAGGGATGGTCAAAAAGTTTTGGCCATAAAAAAACCCGACAGTCAATAGACCGTCGGGTTTTGAATGATTTATGCTTGATGATTAGATATCGATTTTTGCATATTTCGCATTAGCTTCGATGAAGGCTCTACGTGGAGGAACTTCATCACCCATCAACATGCTAAAGATATGATCACACTCAGCAGCGTTTTCGATGGTCACTTGACGTAGGGTGCGTTCTTCCGGGTTCATGGTGGTGTCCCAAAGCTGTTCAGCATTCATCTCACCAAGACCTTTGTAACGTTGAACACCAACACTGCTTTCTGTACCAGCTCCCTTGAGCTCGAGAATCAGACGATCGCGTTGATCATCGTTCCAAGCGTAGGCCGACTTGCTTCCTTTTTTCACTTGATAGAGTGGAGGAGTAGCAATGTAGATGTAACCGTGTTCGATCATTTCACGCATGTGGCGGAAGAAGAAAGTAAGGATGAGTGTTTCAATGTGAGAACCATCGACATCGGCATCACACATGATCACAATCTTGTGGTAACGCAGTTTCGCAAGGTTCAAGGCTTTTGAATCCTCTTCTGTACCAATACTAACGCCCAGGGCGGTATAGATGTTTTTAATTTCTTCGTTTTCGAAAATCTTGTGGTGCATGGCTTTTTCCACGTTCAAGATTTTACCACGAAGCGGCATGATTGCTTGGAAAGCACGGTCGCGACCTTGTTTCGCCGTTCCACCTGCAGAATCACCCTCAACGAGGAACAATTCACACAAGGCAGGATCTTTTTCAGAACAATCGGCCAATTTACCAGGCAAACCACCACCAATCATCACCGTCTTACGTTGCACCATCTCACGGGCTTTACGCGCTGCATGACGAGCTTGTGCGGCGAGGATTACCTTTTGTACAATGATTTTAGCATCGTTAGGGTGTTCTTCCAAGTAATCGGCGAGCATTTCACTCACTGCTTGACTCACTGGAGCCGTTACCTCACGGTTACCTAATTTGGTTTTTGTTTGACCTTCAAATTGGGGTTCAGCCACCTTCACAGAGATGATGGCAGTCAATCCTTCACGGAAATCATCACCACTAATCTCAAACTTCAACTTGTCGAGCAAACCTGAAGCATCGGCATACTTCTTAAGCGTATTGGTCAAACCACGACGGAAACCAGACAAGTGGGTTCCACCTTCGTGAGTGTTGATGTTATTCACGTAGGAGTGCAAGTTCTCGTTATAAGAACTGTTGTAGATCATCGCTACCTCAACTGGAATACCGTGTTTTTCACCATCGATGTGAATCACTTCTTCAATAATCGGCTCACGGTTTTGATCGATATAGCGAACAAACTCTTCCAAACCTGTTTCTGACTTAAAGGTTTCTTCTTTGAAGCTACCATCGTCTTCAGTAACACGTTTATCTGTGAGCGTAAGAACGATACCTTTATTCAAGAATGCCAGCTCGCGCAAACGAGTAGCGAGGGTATCATAGCTGAACACGGTAGTTTCGAAAATACTCGCATCTGGTAGGAAAGTCACCGTAGTTCCGCTTTCTTCAGAGGTACCAATTTCACGAACCGGGTAAAGTGCCTTACCGATAGAGTACTCTTGCTCATACATTTTCCCGTCTCGTCGAACTTCCGCTCTAAGACTAATAGACAATGCATTCACACAAGATACCCCAACACCATGAAGACCACCAGATACTTTGTATGAGTCCTTATCGAATTTACCACCAGCACCAATTTTGGTCATCACCACCTGTAAAGCAGAAACGCCTTCCTTCTTGTGCATGTCAATTGGAATACCACGACCGTTATCGACTACCGTTACTGAGTTGTCTTCGTTGATGCTTACTTCGATATGGTCACAATGTCCGGCAAGTGCCTCATCAATGGAGTTATCCACTACCTCATAAACCAAGTGGTGCAAACCGCGAACACCTACATCACCAATGTACATGGATGGACGCATACGAACGTGCTCCATTCCTTCCAAAGACTGAATACTATCAGCCCCATAATTCTTCTTATTTTCTTCACTCATTTTGAGATCCTTTCTGTTCAGAAATTAGACTAAAATTTGCTTCAAATCGTCCCGAATTCTTGGGAGATCTTTCAGCCCCATAAAGATACGATTTTCTTTGCGGAAATAGCCCTGAAACCCTTGTGAATACTGATGAAATATTCACAATTGTTGATAAAATCTGGTTTTGAAAGTTGGCCTTGTCTCTCATTCATTTTTCTTTGGCTTAAACAGTTGTTTTACAGGTGTTTGCGCTTCAATGGAGAATTGTCCGCCCATGTTTTTAAAGTGATCTACCACTTTCCAGCGATTGCTTTCTTTCCAAGTAGGTGACTCGCCCGCGAATTTCTGGTGGCATTTCGTGATGGGAAATAAACAAACGACCCCGCTGGGGTCAGCTTGACCGATGTTTTAGGTTTTGATTAATCTTGCCCTCATTTTCATTCTCATTCTCGCTTTGAACATCGTTGGGGTCAATTTTACGGATGTTGCGGCTTGCGATCAAGGATTGGATATACATATGCGACCCCGCTGGGGTCGGTCTGGTGGTGGTTGATTTCGGGGCTAGAAATATGTGACCCCGATGGGGTCAGTTAACTAATGTTTTAGGTTTTGATTAATCGTGCCCTCATTTTCATTCTCATTCTCGCTTTGAACATCATCGGGGTTGTGTCACTTCGATGAAGTGATTTTGGTTCTTGGAATGAACTTGAAAACACCACAAATTTCCATCATATAACACCCTTCACCTCAGCACCTGCAAGCTCAATTTCAGCAGCCGAACGAGGTGCGTCCTTTCAAAAAAAAGTGTAGCCTTTTAAAAAGCATAGCTCGCTCCCATCATCGCATTAAAGCGTTGAGCGGCAAAAGGCGTAAACGAAACATACCTGCTCGCTAAGAAGTTGTTGAACTGCACCCAAGCACTTAAACGCTTGGTGTAACGGTATTCAAAGCCCAAGTTAGCATCAACATAAGCCTTCAAGTTAACAACAGCATAGCCTTGAGCGCCAATTTCTTGTCCTTCTTCGAGGGCCAAAATGGTTTTGGCTTTACGCTGACCAACGGTGAAGACATCGGCTTTGATGATCAACTTATCTCGAAGGTCATAGCTTGAACTTAAAGTGAATTGTGTTGTGGGCTGATACCATGCGTATTCTTCCACTTCCGTGTTGTAAATGAAGTAATCACCACGAGCAAAAAGCTTGAAGCGGTCTTCACTATTAATGCTCACTTCTCCGCTCAAATTAACAACGGTTAAATCGTCGTAAAGCGTTTGAAAAGCATTGCCTACACCAAATCCTTCTCCGAGGTTCCCACCAGTGAAAGTGCTGTCATTCACGAAGTACAAGAAGTTCTCGTAGCGGGTTCTGCTGATGCGTGCGTTAAAACTGGTGCTTGATGATATGGTTCCGCGGATACCCCCAAAGAGTTGATTCTTTTGGTTGGTATTCATCTGATCGTATTCTGAAAGTAACCAAGGGTTTTGCTCGGTGATGCTTCGGTAAGTATTTTGAATCACCATACCGCCAGCTCCGGCATAAGGTATGAACAAGTCGTCCAACAAGCTGTACTCCGCTTCAACCAAAGGTTTGAAGTAGAAAGGCTGCTCCTCACGCATGTCAACCCAAAGTCCCATACCCACAGAAACTTTCCAGTTTTCTCGGATGCTGGTTGCTTTGGGTTCCAATGAAATCAAGGAATTCACTTTTCTCGGCTTGTCCAATGTGTTTTCTAAACTTTCAAACTCGAACTGATCGTAATTCAAACCAAAATCCACGCTAATCAATTCCTTGTTCACGAACTTCCTTCCGTGGATACGGATATCAATGTTGTTCTCAGTGCTCTCTAAGTTATCTCTGAAGTTGAAGAAGCCTACCGTACCGTCGTAATTCATTTTACTTGAATCGCGATAATAGCTTTTCAAATTCATCTTACCACCCACAAAATTGAAGCGCTGTTCTTTAAAATCTTGAACGTTGATGGGATTGATCTCTGGGTCGAAGCCGTAATAGTTCACCACGTCTCTGTCCCAATTAAAATCTCCCTGAATGGCGTGTTTCTTTAAAAAACGCCGACCCCAAAGGTTGATTTCGTTCTTCGAAAAGGCATCGGGGATACTATGGTCAACAGCAACACCACCGGCAGAACTCAAGTGCTCGTAACGCACGCCCCAAGTTCCTTGACGCGACCTGCCATCAGTATAATAAAAGTCCACAAGTGGAGTGGTGTACAATCCAAAACCCGCCTTCACATATCCGCGATAGAGCTTTTTGAGTCGGGGCTCCACATTCACCTTCACCGCCTCAATAGCTTGTGGGTCGATGCTCACCTGCTGTTTGTTCGGGATCAAGGAGTATTTGATGCTCGGTATTTCTACAATCGACTCCAAGGTTTCGGGCCAATTAGGGAGTTTGTTGGCGTCTTTCAAGAAGATCACCAAATCTCCTTGAAAGGTAACGTCCATGCTCAAACTGTCTTGGGCCTGACTAGGAAGTGCTAGCATAAAGACGAAAGCACCAAGGAGGCAGCGCGTTATTGATTTATTGCTTGTCTTCATCTTCTTCAATGCTTTTGTTATCATCTTCTTCACCTTGTAGGTTGATTTCAATGTCTCTGTTTTGTTCTTCTTCGCCTTGAGCTTCCGCAGCATCAATCTGCGCGAGTTTCTGCTTCGCGCTGTCTACTACCCACTGTTCGCTCACATTGTCGATAATGGTGTTGAGGGTGGCTTTTGCTTGGAAGGTATCATCCATGCCCACATAAACATCGGCCAACAACAAGTAGCTCTTAAATTTCCACTCAGCATAAGAAGAGTAGTTCTCAATCATCTGGAAAATTTCTTTCTCTGCAGCTTCGTAGGCTTTCTTGTTGTAGGCAATTTCACACATGCGGTACTTGGCTTCAGCAGCTTTGTCACCACCGGTTTTCACTACTTCAACAAAGTCATAGTACGCCTCGTCCCACAAAGCACGATCGAAACGAATTCTGCCCCTCCACAAATACGCGGTGGTCTTGATGGGGTCTGGAGTGTTTTCATTGGTGATGACTTTATCGGCATAAATCAAGGCATCGTCTTTTTGTCCGAGCAAATAATGACAACGCATTTGTCCGATTTGAGCCTCAAGCACATTGTTCTTCAATCGAGCTACATTCTCCAATTCGATGTAGTGATTTAAGGCTTGCTGATAGTTGCTCTTATTGTAATTCATGGTGGCCGCTGCTACCAAGGCTTCCTCAGAATAATCGCTCACGGGTTGAGAGATGACGTAGTTGAAGGCGTTCAAACTCTTCTCCAATTGGTTCATCTCGAAGTAACAATTTCCCAAATAGTAGTTGGCGGAGGTCGCAAAATATCCGGGCTGGTACTTCATCAAGTATTCTTCTAATTTCTTAATGGCATTGTTACAATCTCCAGTGATGGCATAGTCTTCTGCTGCTCTAAAGATTTTCTGTTCGATGTCGTCATCACTCACACTTACCGCTGGAGGCAAATCGCTCAGTTGTCCGTTTTCAATCAACAAACGCTCCACCAGGTTGTAAGCATCCAAGGCCACTTGGTCGGTAGGATAATCGGTCTTAATGCGGTTCCACAAAGCCAAAGCGTCGTTATCATTTCCGCGCTTCACTTCAATGAGGCAAAGGTCAACGAGGCTGTGTTTGACGTACGGACTAGTACCGTGATCGTTTAAGATTTGATCGTAATACACCTTGGCCATGTTGTAGTTGTCTTGAGACAAATAGGTTTTGGCGAGTTCAAACTTAGCATCGGCGGTAAACTTACTTCCATCTTGATCGTCCAAAAGCGACTTCAAGACCTCGATTTTCTTGCTCTCGTTTCCTTTTAGTCCATAACAAATGGCTTTTTGATAGAAGGCGTAATCTTGATTTGCGCCTTGCAGGTCAATAGCGCGATTGTAATAGGTGATGGCTTGATCGTAATTCTTCGACACGTAATAGCAATCGGCCACACGAAGTAGCGCGTCGTTCTGCTTTTTATCGTCGCTCAAATCATTTTTGTCGATAAACTTTCTAAACGCACTGCTTGCGTCGATGTACTTTTCTTGCTTGAACAAGGCGTAACCCGCTCCATAATTGGCCAGGTGGTAGAAGTCGCTGTTGTAGCTTCCTGGTTCATTCAAGAAACCATTGTAAAAGCCCAATGCCTGAGAATACATTTTTCTATTGTAGGCCAATTCGCCTTTCCAGAAAAGCGCTTCCGCATTAATTCTTGGGTTCACGGGGTAGGTTGCTACCTTATTAAAAAAGGCTTCGGCTTCGGGGTATTTTCCTGCTCTAAAGAGTTCAACACCTCTATTGAAACTCACTACTTGGTAAGCTTCCTTGGTTCGGGTGTCTTTGTTTTCAATCCGATCCAAAGAACTTAAGGCCTTTTCGTAGTTTTTTGATTTCATGTACACCTGCAAAAGAAACTCATACGCTTCATCAGATCTTTTTGAATTGGGGTAAACCTCGAGGTAGTCTTCAAATGCCGTAATGGCCTCATGAAATGGGTTGTAGCTCAGCTCGTAAGCTAACTTCGCGTAGTTGAATAAAGCGTCTTCCTTGAGGTCCATATTGAAATCCATCTCACTGGCTTCCTTAAATGCAGAACGAGCATAAGTCTTTTGATCCAACTTCAGATAACAGTCGGCCATATGGTAAATAGCACTTTGAGCCAATTCGTCGTCTTCCTGGGCAGCTTCGTTCAGGTTGTCGAGCGCTTTTTGGTAGTCAGACAAAACGTAGTAAGTGTAGCCCAATTGAAAAAAGGAAGCGCGCGACTTATCGCTTTTATTGGTTTCTTGGTGATAGAACTCCAAATAAGGCAAGGCATCGATGTAATTGTTTTCACGATAATAAGCATCGCCAATCAACTGAGAAATTTCCGGTTTACGCTTGATTTCATCGCTCGCACTAGAATCGATAAAGGCGGGAGCGTATTGAAGCATTTCTTGGTATTTCCCCTGCTTGTACAAGATTTGGGTGAGGTAGTAGGGAACTACAGGGCCAAAGTTTTCGTCGTTTTCAAGCGATTTAAACCCATCATAGGCATTTTGCCACTGCTCGCTTTCGTAAGCAATGTGCGAGTAGAAGTAAGTGGCTGGAGCTTGGTATTCACCCGGCTCATCTTTCACTGCATAGAAATCAGTTCGCGCTTCATCAACACGGCCTTTCATAAAGAGGGAGTGTCCGCGTTTGTAGTGGAATTCGGTGGTCTGACTGGCAGATAAATCGCGCACATCAACAGCTTCAAACCAGTCAATGGCTTTGTTGTAACTCTTCTTTTTGTAGTTGTAAGTAGCGAGTTCGAAGTAGACTTTTCTCACCCACGGACTCTCTGGGTGATTCAAAACAAATTGCTCCAGTCTGAATTCCGCATCCTTATGAAACAAGTACAAAGCGCAAAGGGCCGCGTGATAATCTGCATTGATGTGTTGTTCCAAATGGCGGTCGGGAGAAGCCTCCATATAACGCTCGAAGCCCTTCTGAGCTGCGGCGTACTTTTCTTTGTCGAACAGGTCCATGGCTTCTCGGTAGAGCCGGTGTTCGTTGGTGTAAATTTCAGTTTGCTGGGCTTGAATTGCTAGTGGTGTGAAAGCAATGCTAAGCAGTAGAAATGCAAGTGCAAGATGAAAAGATTTGATCATGTGTTTCCAGGTCATGTGTTTCCAGGTCATGTTCGTGTAAGCTGCATTCTTCAAGAATCGTTCCGCTTGATTTTCAAGACGAAAAGCCCCTCTTTTTCGAACGTACTAAAGGTAAAAATGTGATTGTCTTGGGAAGGGTGGGAGAGATTATTTTATTAACGTAATGCTGTTGACCTTATTATATGTTGAATTGAATGCACGAAATCGGTGCTTCTGCAACAACAAAAGATGGGGCAATTCGTGGATTGGACAATAAATCAAGACACTTATGCCTCGGATTAATGGACAATTAAGGTCAAAACATAGTTGTAATCATTTTTTAAACTACTGTATTGTAGTTTGTTACGAATATTTTAACTTTTGTTTAATAGTGTAGTGAACAATTTTGATAGTAATGCTATTATATTTACCGACTGTTACTATCACTATGGATGGACTGTATGCCAATTTAAGATTGCAGGTTAACGAGAACATTTACCTGAAAAATCCGGAGTCGAGCGATCTCGGTCAGCGGATCATCAGCGGAAGTATCGAGTTGATCAGCGAAATCGGTTTCGAAAGGTTCACGTTTCGAAAACTTGCAGCAGCAATATCCTCTACAGAAGCCTCCATTTACCGTTATTTTGAAAGCAAACACAAACTACTCTTGTACTTAACAGCTTGGTATTGGGCGTGGGTGCAATACCGCATGCTCTTTGCAACGGCCAATGTGGAAAGTGCTGAAGATCGTCTTAAACGAGCTTTGGATGTTGCTTTAGAGGTGAAAGAGGTGGACATTCAATTTCCCCATATCGATGAACAGAAGCTGTATCGATTGGTAGTAGCGGAATCATCAAAAGCCTATTTGAATAAGCAGGTGGATGAAATCAATGATCAAGGGGTTTATACCAGTTACAAAGACTTGGTTGAACTCATCAGCAAGATTATTTTAGAAATTAACCCCAATTATAAGTACCCACACATGCTGGTTTCTACCGTTATTGAGGGTTCTAATCACCAACACTTTTTTGCCCAGCATTTACCGCGACTCACAGACGTGGTTTGCGGGGAAAGTGGAATTACTGAGTACTACCAGGAAATGGTATTGACCCTTATCAAAGCAGAATTATAATGGAAGCTAAAGCAGATAGTTTAAAGCCCAATCAACGTTTTTGGAAACTTCTCAAGCCAGACAAAAGAGAGATCAGAAACGTATATGCCTACGCCATTTTTAATGGTTTAATCAACTTGTCCTTACCGCTTGGGATACAGGCCATTGTGAACTTAATACAAGGGGGGCAAATGAGCACTTCTTGGATCGTTTTAGTGGCGATTGTTGTCTTGGGTGTTGCCATTTCTGGAGCGCTTCAGATTTATCAGTTGAGGATAGTAGAGAACCTGCAACAAAAGATTTTCAGTAGAGCGGCATTCGAGTTTGCTTACAGAATTCCTCGAATTAAAATGGAGGAACTTTACAAGCATTACGCTCCAGAATTGATGAACCGTTTCTTCGATATCATGTCGGTTCAAAAAGGATTGTCTAAAATCTTAATCGACTTCACAGCTTCATCCATGCAGGTGATCTTTGGTTTGATTTTGCTTTCGCTTTATCACCCATTCTTCGTTGCCTTCAGTTTCATCTTGGTGCTTTTGATTGCGGCCATCTTTAAGTTCACTTATAAAAAAGGACTTGAGACATCGCTCAAAGAATCAAAACACAAATACAAAACGGCCCATTGGCTGGAAGAAGTGGCCCGAACTGAAACCACCTTCAAGTTAGCGGGAGAAACCGATTTACCACTGATTCGCACCAACAAGCACGTTGGCGACTACCTCACTTATCGCGAGAGTCACTTTAAAATCTTGGTACAGCAGTACTCCTTGATGGTAGTCTTCAAAGTAGTGGTAGCCCTCGGATTACTCGCAATTGGTGGAATCTTGGTGATGGAACAGCTCATGAACATTGGTCAGTTCGTTGCTGCCGAAATCATCATCCTACTCATCATGAGCTCTGTGGAGAAGTTGATTGCAAGTTTGGAAACCATTTACGACGTACTCACCTCGCTTGAGAAAGTTGGGCAGGTGACCGACCTAGAAATGGAGAACCAAACCGGGAACTGTGTTGAAGAAAAGAGCGCTGAAAAAGGGATGGAGATTGAATTAAATAATGTGACTTTCTTCTATCCAGGAAAAGCCAAACCCAATTTGAGCGACATCAATGTTCGTCTTCAAGCTGGCGACCGCATGGTGATTACCGGTGGAAATGGGGCAGGGAAACGCTCTTTACTTCAATTGATGGCCGGATTGTATGAAGTGCAAGATGGGGTGGTTTCGTTTAACGGACTCCCCATGGGCAACCTGAACTTGTGCAAGTTGAGGTCGTCAATTGGCGATTACCTCTCACAAGAGAAATTGTTCGAAGGAACGGTGCTAGAGAACATTGGCATGGGTAGAAAAGGAGCCAACTTTGAGAACATTCAGTGGGCGGTTGAGAATTTAGGATTGAAACCATTTATTCAAAGCCTTCCGCAAGGATATGAAACAAACATCGACCCTCAAGGAACAAAACTCCCCAAAAGTACCGTACAGAAGTTGTTGCTTGCCAGAAGTATTGCAGATAAACCAAAGTTGGTGCTGCTCGAATATCCGTTGGAGAGCTTGAGAGAAGATGAAAGACAAGACATTATTTCGTTCCTCATGGATAAAAACCAGCCTTGGTCGATGGTAGTGATTTCAAGAGACCCGATGTTCATGCAAAAAGCCAACAAGATTGTGGTGATGAAAGAAGGACGAATCATCGAGCAGAGTGCTCAAGAAATTTAATTTAGACAAAGTAAGCGTTAAGCTATGTTGAATATATCAGAAATTAACATCTCGAAGCTGGTGAACCAAAAGGACTTCTCCGCTCTTGATAATGCCGAAAAACGGGTGTCTGGAAATGTCGTTCTCCGGCTCTTCATAGGTTTTACCATTGCCGGTTTAGTGGTTCTGTTTTTGCCTTGGACGCAGAACATTCGTGCGCGAGGCGAAATCACCACGCTCAAACCAGATCAGCGTCCGCAAACCATCCATTCAGTAATTGCCGGTAGGGTTGAAAAGTGGTTCGTGCAAGAAGGTGACTTTGTGCATAAGGGAGACACCATTCTCTTCATCTCAGAGGTGAAAGACGAGTACTTCGACCCACAACTCCTCGATAGAACAGATGAGCAGTTGAAAGCCAAAGAAATGGCCGTACAGTCGTACATGGAAAAGGTGAAAGCTCAAGACAATCAGGTAGATGCTTTGGTGCAGACGAGCCGACTCAAAATGCAGCAAGCCCGAAACAAGGTGAAACAAGCCAACCTGAAAATCGCCAGCGACAGCATTGACTTTCAAGCGTATCAATTGAACTTCAAAATCGCCCAAGATCAATTGCTGCGTATGGAAGAGTTGGCAGCCGAAGGTTTGAAGTCGCAAACAGATTTAGAAAAAAGGCAACAAGCGCTTCAGAAAGCAAAGGCGGAAATGATTTCAGCAGAGAATAAATTGCTCACATCTCAAAACGAACTCATTAACGCTCAGGTGGAATTAACCTCCATTGAGGCGCAATACCGAAAAGAAATCGCCAAGGCAGAGTCGGAAAAGTACACCGCGCTCTCGAACATGTATGACGCTGAAGCTGTAGTTACCAAACTTCAGAACCAGTACATGAACTACTCCGTTCGTCAAGGAATGTACTACATCACTGCGCCCCAAGACGGTTATGTTACCAAAGCCATTCAAATTGGTTTAGGTGAAACCATGAAAGAAGGAGAAGAAATTGTGAGCATCATGCCAGCATTGTATGATCTTACGGTGGCCATGTACATTAGGCCGCTCGATCTTCCCTTGATGGAGAAAGGACAAAAAGTGCGTTTGCAATTCGATGGGTGGCCAGCAATTGTCTTTTCAGGATGGCCGAATACGAGTTATGGTACTTATGGAGGTGAGGTTTTCGCTATCGACAACTTTATCAGCGACAACGGGAAATACAGAATCCTCGTTAAGCCAGATCCAGACGATCACGAGTGGCCAGAAGCACTAAGAGTTGGTGCTGGAACAAACAGCATGGTCTTGTTGAAAGATGTGTTTG
Source organism: Flavobacteriales bacterium (assembly GCA_029238785.1). Lineage (GTDB taxonomy): Bacteria > Bacteroidota > Bacteroidia > Flavobacteriales_D > Sanyastnellaceae > CALKGK01. The sequence goes on from JAQWFN010000043.1 coordinate 24,767, forward strand.
TCTGGTACGAATTGTGGCGACAAATCAACGGTTTCCCGCCAGATTATTACAAAACTTCGCCGGATTCAAAAACGAGTGAGAAAGACAAGAAATGATGGGCTTTAAACGGTTTTTATTCTTTTGCTTCGCGATGCTGCTCGTGACTTCCTTCCAAGCACAAGACCAAGATAGCTTGCGGGTGATGTCTTTCGAAAGCTTCATGGCTTTGGTTAAAAAAGGACACCCACTAAGCGTGCAAGCGAATTTGCAAGAAGAATTTGGAGACGCAACAGTGCAGGGTGCCCGGGGAGGTTTTGATCCAAAAGCATACTCTGATGTGGGCCAGAAATACTTCAAAGACACCCAATATTACAGCAATATTGATGCAGGAGTGAAAATTCCAACCTGGTTTGGCTTGGAATTGATGGCTGGTTTTGAGCAAAATCAAGGGGTGTTCTTGAACCCGGAGAGCAATGTTCCCTCCAACGGACTCTGGATTGGAGGTGTGTCTATGGCTTTGGGACAAGGAATGTTTATTGACGAACGAAGAGCGGCTTTGAGAGGGGCGCAAGTTTATCAAGAGAGCACCCTTGCAGAAAGAGAACGCCTGCTCAATGATTTGCTCTTCTCTGCGGGAGAGGCTTATTGGGACTTTTTTAAAGCCTACAACAACTTACGCATTTATCAAGGTGCACTCAGCTTAGCACAAGAACGTTTTGTTGGAGTAAAGCAAAGTGCTCGTCTTGGAGATGTGCCTCCAATTGATACGCTCGAAGCGGGTATTCAAGTGCAGAACAGGTTACTCAACTTGCAGCAAGCTCGTCTTGATTTCGACAATAGCGCACTTTATTTGGGGGTTTTTCTTTGGGCTGATGGGATGATTCCTTTAGAACTTGAAGACAATACCATTCCTTATTTACAAAATGAACTCACGGTAAGCAGTGCCGCAAGCTTTGGTCAGGTGCAATTTCTAGATCAATTGGTGAATCATCCAGAACTTCGGCTCACCAATTTCAAAATTGAGCAACTGGAAATCGAACAGCGTTGGAAACGAGAACAGCTCAAGCCAGAAATCAACTTGAAGTACCAACCCTTGAACGAGCGCCAAATAGGGGAGAACCCCATTGCAGATTACAGTGTGAACAACTACACCTGGGGCTTGGAGTTCAACATGCCCTTGTTTTTGAGAAAAGAACGAAGTGCACTCACCTTGGCAGGTTTGAAAATTCGCGAACAAGAACTGGCCTTTGAAAACAAGCAAGCCAATTTGCAAAACAAAGCCCAAGCTGCTTTGAACATGTGGAACGTGACTTTCGAGCAGATTTCACTCTACAGAAGAACAGTGCGAGATTACGAGCAATTGTTAGCAGGTGAACGACGCAAGTTTGAAACGGGTGAAAGTTCCCTATTCTTGGTCAACTCCCGTGAGTTGAGCTACATCAATGCTCAAATCAAATTGGTTTCCCTCCTTGCAGAAAACCAAAAAGCCATCCTTAAAACCAACTACGCTTTGGGTATTTTAGGAAGGTAAAGAACTTGGGATTTGATTTAACTGGATAAAAATAAAAAGCCCCTCGCGATTTCCATGCGAGGGGCTTTTTTATTCATTCCGTAAGGAACAGTCCCTATTTCACCGCTTCTTGTGCGTTGTTGATTAAGTCACCAGCTTCGTTCACTACGTTTTCCGTAGCATCTAAAGCGTCTGCAGCCATGTCCTTAGCTGTTTCTTCAACACTTTCAGCAGCTTCGTGAACATGATCTACGGCCTCATGTGCCGCCTCATGTGCGTGATCAACAGCATCGTGAGCAGCTTCTGATATTGATGAAGTACCTTCTTTAGTAACTTCAACTCCTTCGATAACAACTCCTGTTGCGTCTAGTTTCATTCCATATTTAGGCTCTGTAATGGCGTCGATTTCTTCCTGAGGTGCGTTGGCATCTTCTGCCAAGTGCTTCAATATATCTACAGAAGTAGTGTCTTTACTTGCAGTTGCCTTGATGTAAGCGGTTTTACCGCCCATACCTTCTTTAGGTACGAAGAAAGAGTGGTCGTTCATAAATACCATTACGGGTTCGCCATTGCTTTGCTCAACGCTCATCCAGCAACCCATTTTAGCACAGGTTTCAACGATGTTGGCTTTAACTACGCAATCAACCATTCCAACAGAATCGAGAGCAGCAGCCACCTCTTCGATGCTCATGACATTGCTCACTTCGAAAGCTTCTCCGTAGCTCACATTTTCAATTACTGTTGTTGTTTCTTCACCTTCGTGATGATCGTGGGATTGACCTCCGCCGCAGCTGGCCAATAAAGCAAGAGCTCCCAAAAGAAATAAATGTCTCATTGTTTGTTTTTATTTGGCGCAAAATTACAACTTTCTAGATTCATCAGTTTGAATCCTAAAATTTTAGCACAAAAAAAAGAGGAACCCATTTGAGTTCCTCTTCAAGTATGATTGATAAGGGATTACTTAACAGCTTCAGCTGCTTCATCCATCATTTCTTCAACTTCTTCAACAGCAGCTTCACCAGCTTCCATGGCTTCTTCCATAGCACCTTCTACTGCTTCACCAGCAGCATCAGTTGCATTTTCGATAGCCTCACCAGCTTCTTCCATTGTTGTTTCTTTAGTCTCTGTAATTTCAGTTACAGATTCCTCAATTGTTGTCTGAACGTCAGTAGCTTCTGTGCTACCACCACAGCTGAACAAAACAGCTGCAAGTCCTACTAAAAGTAAATGCTTCATTGATATTAGATTTTACACAAATGTAATTTATTTTTTCATCCAACAAAATACCTTACATGCTGATTATCATAAATTCTGTGCGTCGGTTCTTTGCTTTTCCTGTAGCACTTGTATTATCTGCAATTGGTCGAGTTTCTCCGTAGCCTTTTGCTTTAATTCTTGAACCATTGATGCCCTTTTTCTCCAAATATCCCTTCACTTCGAAGGCCCTATCCATAGATAAGGCGAGGTTATCTGCTGCATTTCCTTCATCATCGGTGTGTCCTTGAATCTCAATAACAATGTTGGGGTTGGCAATGAGGTATTCCACAAATTCATCTAAAATAATCATCGATTCCCGGTTGATGTCGGCCGAAGCGGTACTGTAGTAAATATCAGGAATAACAAAAGAGCCTCCTTTTTTAGCTTCCTCTTTCACCATGTCGAGCTTGATCACTTCGGGCTGTTTCTCTTCGTCTTTATCTACAATCAAGTGTGTGTTGAATGCCACATCTTCACCGGTCACTTGAAGAACAACGTCTTCCTGACGCTCCATATTAATTACGGCAGCATACTTTCCATCATCTTGGTTGAGTTCAATTTTCTGTACTTCTTTGCTTTGCACATACTTGATATTGATCTCTGCGTCTTGTGGTACTTCTCCATCTTTGGTCATGACCTGACCTTTTAAGATCATTACTTTTTCTGGCTTGGCTTCATCAGGGATAGGGAAGGAGTAGATGTCCATTCCCCGGCTACCTCGAATGGTTCGGCTGGCATAGTAGGCATACTCACCATCGCTGGAGACAATCATGCCATGTTCATCCTCACTAGTATTCACAGGAGCTCCAATGTTCTTAGGTCTACTCCAAGTTCCGTCTTCTTGCTGGCGCGTGTACCAAATGTCATATCCACCTCCTCCTGGCTGTCTGTCGCTGGCAAAATACAAGGTGTGCGAATCACTGTGCATGAAGGGAGCCTTGTCATTCCACTTTGTATTTATAGGTGCTCCTAGTGTTTGTGCTGGTCCCCAAGTTCCATCTTCCTGGCGCTTGCTGCAATAAATGTCGGTATCAGGATTATTCGCTCCTTCTTTTTGTGTGCTTGCGCAAAGGGTGGCGAAGTAGAGGGTTTGTCCGTCACCACTTAAACTAGGCTGACTCTCCCAACCGTCTTCGGTGTTGATGTTCTCGCCTAGATTCTCGAGTTCTGACCAAGTGTAGGCCTTTTTTCCCGTGTTTGGGTCGGTAGTGAGTTCGTAGCGGGTGACGTAAATATCGATGTTCTCAGGATTGCTTGCTACAGGATTTCTTTTAGCTATGAAGAGTTCTTTGTTGTCAACAGAGATACTCGCACCGCCATAGTTGTCGCCCATATTGAAGGGCTTAGGCAAGGCATCGCCCATATCGAAGGTGGCGTTCAAATCGCCACGCAAACTCCAGGTAAATTCCTCAACATCTTTTGAAACCAAGTCTCCCTTAGCCTTCTTCATGTAGTGACGGGTGTAGAACATGATTTCGTTATCCGGACTTAAAGCCGGTAGGTATTCGTCTTTTTCACTTGAAACGCCGTCTACCAAGCTCGGGGAGTAGCTGTTGGCGTATTTATTAAAATCGCGATAAAATTCTACGAAGGGAATCACTTCTTCAACTTCGCCGTACTTCTCTTCGTAGTCTCTAGCGTATTTCGATTCGTCGTCGTTAGGGAAGTGCAGGAAGAAGTCGAAGCGTTCAATGGCTTCAGCATATTCATTATCTGCATAAGCCATGGCCCCGAGGTAGTAGTAAGGTTCGCTGTGGTATTCTGGACATGCCTCGGTGAGTTTTTCGAGGAGTTGTTTTGCTTCACCAAATCCACTCCCCGTTCTTTTTGCTGATTTGAAGGCCCTTACGCCTAACTGGAGCATACAGGGATAGCAATTGTCGTCTTCTTCCAAGGCTTCTTGAAGGAACTCTTGGCGCTCATCAAAGGAGTACTTCCTTTTGTCTTCTGATTTGAGTAATAGTTTCTCGGCTTTCGAGCTTGGTACGTATTCACAATCATCCTGTGCTCTGAGGCTGAATGCGCTCAAAACACACAGTATTAATAGGCTTATTCTCATATTTCCGCAATATGCAATTATCAATCCGAAATTACTTTGCTTCGGCGGCAGCAATTTTTTCGTCTGCTTTCTTGCGCGCATCGGCCATGATCTTATCTGCCTTTTTCTGAGCAGCATCCTTGGCTTGTTGCACTTTCTTATCTGTTTCTTTTCGAGCAGCTTCAGCAAGTTTTCTGTTGGCCGTTTTTTCGATGATATTGGCTCCTTTGTTCTCTAATTTATCGGCTTCAGCATATCCCTTTGATCGCAATTCTTCGGCTTCGGCATTGGCTTGAGCCACCAGGCTATCTGCTTCTTTTTGCGCGTCGGCCAAGATTTTATCGGCCTCTTCTCGCGCTTTCGCTATGGCGTCTTCTTTTAGGTCCTCAATTTGTTCTTTTACTTCTTCTTTGATGGCTTCCTTCACGTTCTCTTTCACGCTTTCTTGTTCTCCCTTCATGGCTTCACCAAAATTGCTTTTGATTTTAGGTTCAGTCATGGTACCACCAATTTTCAAGTTCACAGGAATGGTGCTTCCAGCAGAGAAAGAGGTTCCGAGGGCTCCATTGATGGCTCCAAGTAAACCTTGTGCACTTTGTCCCAAATTCCCCGGGATTTTATCAAGTGGAAGGTCCATGTCCAAATCATAATCGATTTCTTGCTCAAAACTCATGCTTCCAGAAATGGTGGCGGGAACGCCATCCAATTTCACCACAAAAGGCTCCACGAATACCCTACCATCAGCAAATTCAAAGGAGATGTTGACATCTTTAAAGCTTTGCTTGGCCAGACGTTCAATTTTAAGTTCCTCGGCAAGCTTGTTCAATGGGGCGAACTTCTCAATTTGAACTTCAGCCATACTCAGTTTTCCTCCACCGCTAAGGCTTTGTGTGATGGGCTCCATCTGCTCGTTCAAGGCCCCCACCATTTTCATGTTCGTTGAAAATCTTCCAGTACAGCTTTTAGCAATGGGCGCCATTTTTTCAATGGTGTAAAATGACTTCACCGCTTTTTGGATGTCCATGTCCTGAATACCAAAGTCCATGTTCATTGTTGGAACTTCAGGAACAGAATTATAGCTGCCATCAGCTCGAACTTTACCATCAAGTATCTCCATTTCCACGCCTCGAAGTGCTGCTAAACCTTCATTCATGGCAATACTGCCTTTGAGCTTGGTGATGTCGAGATCGTCATAAATCAATTGAGAAATGTTGCTGTTCAGCACAAAATCGATGTTCTTGGGTAAACGGATGATGCTCATGCTTGAATCTGCACTGGCCGTTTCGCTATTTTCACTTGCCGTTTGATCGGTAACAGGATCATTTATTGTTTCGTCTTCACCCATCAACTCATTCAAATCAATCTTG
>JAQWFN010000111.1 GCA_029238785.1 Flavobacteriales bacterium
ATTGTAATGTATGCCGTAAAATCCGGACTAGTTAGCCCAAACAAGTTTCTCTTTTCGAAGCTCAGCTAAGAACTTTTGGGAAGTTTTAGAGTTTCGTGACCTTCATCTGCTAACGAAAGTCGTAAATTCGCAGGAAATGAGAAGGCCAGCAAAAGCGGAAAAAGATCTGCACAAAGCCTAAATGACAGGATTATGATTGCTGAAGAAATGATTGAAATTAATAAAACAAGCAACTCTCGTATTAACGAAGTTGATTTTGAGAACTTGCCCTTTGGTAAAGTGTTCTCCGACCACATGTTTACCGCTACTTATAAAGATGGTGTGTGGCAAAAAGCTCAAATCACCCCTTTTCAAAATCTTAGCTTGAATCCAGCAACATCTGTGATTCATTACGGGCAGTCGATTTTTGAAGGGATGAAATCTTACAAAGCTAAAGACGGAAAGATTCGCCTTTTCCGACCAGATCAAAATATAAACCGCTTTAACATTTCGGCTCACAGAATGTGCATGCCGGAAGTGCCAGCAGCGCTTTTTCAAGAAGGATTAGAACAGCTTTTGGACCTCGATAGAAATTGGGTTCCAGATCACAAAGACTCATCGCTCTATATTCGTCCGTTCATGTTTGCAACAGACGAGTACATCGGTGTTCGCCCTTCAGAGTCTTATATGTTTATGATCTTCACTTGTCCGGTAAACAAGTACTACGCTGGTTCAGTTAAAGTAAAAATCGAAGAGGAGTATAGCCGCTCAATGCCAGGAGGTACCGGTTTCGCTAAAGCGGCAGGAAACTATGCTGCTTCACTTTACCCAGCTAAACTTGCGCAAAACGAAGGGTATAACCAACTGCTTTGGACAGATTCAACGGAACACAAATACATCGAAGAAAGTGGTACCATGAATGTTGTTTTCAAGTCTGGTAACACCATTTTTTCGCCTGCAGTTTCAAGCACTATTCTAAGTGGAATTACACGAGATAGTATTTTAAAAATAGCTCGAGATTACGGTTATAATGTAGAAGAACGTAAAATTGAAGTGGCTGAAATAATCAAACTACTGGAAACAGGAGAATTGGATGAAGCTTTTGGTGCAGGAACCGCTGCTACTATTGCTCCTATATCAACAATCAACTTTAGAGGTAAAGATTATGAATTGCCTGATGCAGATTCATGGGAATTTGCAACTAAAGCAGCAGCCGATCTAAATGCTATGAAAACAGGGAAAAGTGAAGATCGTTTCAAGTGGAACGTTATCATCTAAACTTTTTTTGTGGAATTAAAAAAGGGAGTGCATCTTAAGTACATGAAGCAAAGCTTGATGATATTACTTGGGATTGTTCTCCCTTTTTTATTGCTTGGTCAAGAAGTTCAAGAATTGAAGCTCCTTTTTGTGGATGCAACTACAGAAGCTGCAATTAGCGACGTTAATGTTATCGCCATAGGAAAGCAACGTTTTGGTGGAGCAAGTGATAAAGACGGCGTATTACTTCTCAATCTTCCATTAGGAAGCTATACAATAAAGTGCAGCCACATTGCATATAAGGAAGCATCTTTCAGCATTACAAAACAAGATTTTAAGGAAGGTTTTTTTGAAAGAACCATTTCACTTGAATTTGCTCCAAACTTGCTCTCTGATGCCATAATTGAAGTAAAACCGGATACCGTTTACGGACACAAAGAATACAATGTTGGTGATGTAGCATTCCTCAATGGACAACTGCTCCTACTTACCTACGAAAAAGAAGATCGCTGGAAGCGGCAAGAGGATGCCAAGAAAACCATTTATCAAGGTGTTAATCTCGTTCTTTTGGATGAACAAAATGAAGTACTTGATGCCCGAATGATTGACGAGTCGGCCTTAGGCTTCTACACCGATTTCTATGAAGACGTGCTCATCAATACCATGGATCAAACCCTCTTCATTCAGAATACTGAAGGAGAACTATCTTGCTCTCCAGTTAGCGAGGAAGACTATAAAAACTACTTCCTTCCAATTATTGATAGCCTAGACAACAAAGAACTAGCCAGTACATATGCACCTGATTACCCAGGCTTTAAATACTTTGGCTTCAACCTTGAAGATAGCACGCTTCTTGAACTAAAAGAGATTGTCGATGAAGAGTTAATGATTCAGTTTCGATCAGAATACAAATGGTTGGGAACGCGAGAAAAGCTTCAAGCAGCCCGACTCGAAATCAGTACTGGTATTGACAAGGAAATCTTTGGAGCCTACTTGAGTGGTTTTACACATGGACCATATTACCGGTCTTTATATGCGCCCCTTTTTGTTGCGAACGATACTGCCTTTGTGGTTGATCATTACAAGAACACCATGTATTGCTTCACCAACAACTACCACGATAAAGATAGTATTCCGATTAATTATCATCTCGGGAAAATGGGGAAATCTTGGGATGAAGAAGTGATATTTGATGAGGAAACAGGAGATGTATATTCATTGCATCGCAAGAATGGAAACGCTTATCTCTGCGGAATTAGCAAAAGTAGCGGACAAGTTTTGGGAACTTTCAAACTTTGGTTCAGACATCCTGAAACCATCAGAATCAGTAGAGGAGAGGTATACTACACCTATCGCCCCTTTGAATCAACACAGAAAAAGTTCTTGTACAAAGAACAGATTTACTTGAAGACCATTCCTATACGCTAAGCTACTTGTGGGAATATTCCTACAAGGTAAACGTTTTTCGGACTACAAGGATTCAATGAACTTCGTCTCATCTTTGAGTCACATTGTTTGAGCGCTAAGAAATTAGCAACGTAGTAGTTTTAAGTTTAATGCCGAAAGGCAGAAGAAAAATCCTGGGTAACGACACAGGATTTTTTTTTGCCCAATTGTGCAGAATTTTAGCTTTTTTTCGATCTGAATAACATATCGAGCACAGCCTTGTTATACTCCTGTGAGAAGTATAATCGAAATTCACCTTATGGATACCATCAAGAAGTTTTTAGGAGTATGTTTGATATTGCTTTCCTTCAGCTCTTGCTCGGGAAAAACTCGCTCAAACGAAATAATTAATAGTGATTTAGATAACATGAATGAAAATCTAGAATTGGCCACATTTGGAGCTGGGTGCTTCTGGTGTGTAGAAGCGATTTTTCAATCGCTTGAAGGTGTGCAAAAAGTAGAATCTGGATATACTGGAGGGAGCATTAAAAACCCGTCATACAGAGAAGTTTGTACTGGTCGAACTGGTCATGCCGAAGTAATTCAACTCACCTTCGACCCCAATGTCATTTCTTTTGCTGAATTACTCGAAGTTTTCTGGGAAACGCACGATCCTACAACATTGAATCAACAAGGTGCTGATAAAGGAACCCAGTACCGATCAGCCATTTTCTATCACAGTGAAGAGCAAAAAAAGATTGCTGAGGCATCTTTAGAAGCAGCTGAAGAAAGTGGACTTTGGCCAAATAAAATCGTAACAGAAATTAGTCCGATTTCGGCTTACTATCCAGCCGAGGATTATCATCAAGATTATTACAACAGCAACAAGGAACAACAGTACTGCAGTATTGTGATTACTCCTAAAATGGATAAATTCAAGAAACGTTTTAGAGACAAATTGAAAGAAGGAGTCGCGACTAAATAACTCACATTATCTGTTTATCTTCATAAAGAGCCTTTCGGAAATAACAATCGAAGGGCTTTTTGTTGAATGCAATTTCTTCTCTTTGAAAATCGTTTCAAAAGCAATAGGTTTGAATCACATGGCAAAGCAAGAACTCCCGAAGGATAAAAATGGCGTTAATCTAAAACAACTCGATCAGTTGTCGCGCCTCATGGACTCTAAGTTCAAAATACCTGGTACCGATATTACTTTCGGTTTAGATCCAATCATTGGACTTATTCCTGTAGTAGGAGACATTGTTACTTATGCCGTTCACCTCTTTGTGGTCTATCACGCTTTTCGCTATGGAACAGGAGGGAAGATTGTACTGAAGATGCTCTCTAATGTGCTTGCCGATTTTCTTATCGGAAAAATCCCGGTTTTGGGCTATTTCTTTGACTTCGCTTACAAGGCTAACGACCGAAATGTGAAGTTACTACGAGAGCACTATGAAGAAGACAAACACAAAGGATCAGCATGGCCCTTGATTCTAGCTGCATTTGCAGTTACGTCCATACTGATCCTTGCGATGATGGTAGGATTCTATGTGATGTTCCTAAAACTCTTTGAATGGATTCAAGGCATGTTTTAATCTTCGCCTTCTTCCGATTCTAAACGTTCAATTTCTCGATCTAAAATTTCAGCCATTTTATCAGCTGTTACCTTGTCGATTTTCGCATCTGTTTTTGCTTTCTTCTTCAGGAAGCGTAACATGGCGTTTTTCTTGATTTCGTAGGCGATATAAACCGTGTAGTTTTCTCCATCGAAGTATTTTTCTTCACCAATCTTTCTCAAGTCGCCAATCTCTGTATTGGTAACTTCTCTAATCAAGGTTTGAAACTTATCGTTGATCTCTGATCCATTCTCCGTTTGAGTGTCGGCCAAAAACTGATCAGTAACAACTTTAACCGTTGTTTGAACTTGCTGAGCCAATTCTCTTTTCGCTTCGATATCAGCTTTTCCTTTAGCTACGTTGTCTTTTACACTAACGCCTTTTCCAACTGCTCTGAACCATCTGTTGTTGCTTTCATATTTTGATGATGAAAATGGTTCTTTAACTTTTGTGCCTTGCATCGGCGTGCTGCAGTTACTGAACATGCCAACTAGGGCAAGCATCAAGAAACCAAAAAATGTTGTTTGTAGTGCTTTCATTCTATAGTGTTTAAGTGAGAACATGAAAAATCATGCCAAAAGCTTGAGTCGCAAATTTAGTTTTTATTCTAATCCAAGCTCTTTCCTCAAGTAACGATCTGCGTTGCCATTTTTATTCCAGTAATCAATCATCTCTCGAGAAATCAAGGTTGCTGTGGTCTTCAACTCACGAGCATTTGTTCCAAAACCATCGCGGTAAACCTCTTCCCAAGATTCAATGGTGTAGGGGAAGCTCGACTTGAAGTTGATGCTTATCGATCTTTGAATCTCAGGATATTGAACGGAATAGTTTATTAATCGTCCATGATTACTGAGACTTGCTATGGCTTTTAAAGCTTTCGGCTCAAGATGACTTAACCTCAGATACATGGTGGAAGGGAGCATGCTAATCTCACCTGTTGGCAACTGGTCTCCTTTAAGACGAATCATGCTCCAAAGCTCATCTTCCAATAAAATGTCGCCCAAATTCTCTTCTGAATCTCCTTCCGACTCGAAATATGAGAAGCCTTGAAGAAAAAGTCCCTCAGGTCTTCTGTTTAATTGATGAAAGCTATGTCCACACCATTCCTGGCTAGTTGTGCTCACTTTTTGTATCCGACCATTTTTCTCATCAACAGGAGTGAAACTTGAAGTCATCATGCTGTAAGGATAAATCCCCGTCACAAAGTTCTTCGTCATGTTCATCTTCATCACTTGGTAATCGCCTTGTCGATCTGATTTTACTTGCGCTTCTTCATTCCAAGGTTCAGTAACAAAAACAGTTACGGCATTTCCTTCTCTCAACTCACCATAACGCGCTTGGCTCAGTTTATAGGTCGTGATCTCTGCCTTCCCTTGGTTCCAATACCCATTGAAATCAAGCTGAACAGCTTCATCGGCCAACTTTGGCTCAGAAGAAGCACAACTTAATATCGCCAAGAAAAATAAAATGGAAACTTGCTTAAATACTTGAGTCATAATCATAATAAATTAGTGAGGTGAAAAACTACTTGCGAACTAAAAGGTAAAGATAAACTACCCGCATTAACAAGCTTTAAAATTACATCAAGGCTTCACGTCAATGTGAATTGTAAATTGCCTCCCGAAACAAGCATTATGATACAAGAAAGATTGGCCATGGGTAATTTGAGCATTCAGGCACATTATATGGACATTTACCTTCACCAAATGGGCGGCTTTAGTAAAGAAGCTATGGCGAAAGAGAGCAATATGCCAGAAGAGTTCGAGCCAGTTGTAGCTGTTGCTATTGGAAGAATGGGGGATGCTAGCTTTTTAGATGAACCATTGAAATCCAGAGAAACAGCTCCTCGTACAAGAAAAGAACTTGAAGAAATCAGCTTTGAAGGAAGGTTTTAATCACTCAATGTACTTAAATTCCATCGACTTTTATTTGATAATCACTGCGTTCAAAAGGTTCGGACAGTAGTGAAAATGCCGCTTTATAAATTCAATTCCCTAACGTAACTTAGCCGCCGAATGAAGATGCTTGGGAGATACTTATTGGATAAAAAACCTGCCGCCAATCGCAAGAAGAAGGGCTGCACATTCAACGAGGCAAACAGCGTTGCCATTCTTTATCGCGATAAAGACGAAGCGCACTTCAAAAAAATCAAATCGATTGTTGCTGATCTCCATGGAGAATACGGAATTAAATCGGTTTTAGCGATGGGTTTCGTAGATCAAAAAAAGAAAAGGCTTCCCATATATCAACTCAAGAAGTTGGAGTACACTTTTCTTTGTAAAGATGATTTGAAATGGAACAAGCTTCCTAATCAAGAAGCAAAAGCATTCATCAATCAAGAGTTTGACTTATTACTTGATTTATTTCAAGAAGATCATTTGGCTTTGGAGTACCTTTGGAAAGGGTCTAAAGCCAAGATGAAAGTTTCAACAATTTCAAGTGTTTGTGCAGCAACGGCCGACTTAATCGCAGCTACTGAAAAGCAAACCGACATAAAGAGCATTTTTAAGACATATCAAAATCTACTCACGAAGTACAATTTAAAATGAGCAAATTTGGAGGATTAGGTGTAGCCATGGTTACGCCATTTAATGAAAAAGGTCAGATTGATTTTGCCAGTGTTGAACGCTTGGTAGAACACATGATCAATGGAGGAGTAGATTACATCGTTGTTCAAGGTACAACGGGAGAATCTCCAACGCTTGGAATAGATGAAAAACGCAGCTTACTGGATTTCATCCTAGAAATAACCAAGAAGCGTGTTCCAATTGTTTACGGACTTGGAGGAAACAACACGAAAGTCATTTGTGATTTGATTCAGAACATGGATTGGACAGGAATCAGTGGAGTGCTTTCTGTTTGTCCGTTTTACAACAAACCATCACAAGCCGGAATGATTGAACATTACAAAAGAATCGCCAAGGTATCTCCTGTACCTGTTATTCTTTACAATGTTCCCGGAAGAACAGGAGTGAACCTCACTGCAGCATCGACCTTATCTTTGGCCCAAGAAGAAAACATTGTCGCCATCAAAGAAGCAAGCGGTAATATTGACCAAATCAGTGAAATCATTTTGAAAAAACCTGCCGATTTCCAAGTCATTTCAGGAGATGATGCTTTAACCCTTCCACTGATTGCTTTGGGGGCCGAAGGGGTTATTTCTGTTGTGGGTAATGCCTTTCCAAAGATCTTCTCTCAAATGGTGAATCAAGCACTTTTTGGTCAGGTCAACGAAGCGAGACAATTGCACTATCAACTTTTAGAGCTGATGCATTTGTTATTTGTTGAAGGTAATCCTTCAGGCATCAAAGAAGCCTTGAAGCACCGAGGCATTTGTGAAAACCATGTAAGGTTGCCACTTTTACCAGTAAGTAATGAAACTAGCGAAGCCATTTATCGCCAAATGGCAGAGCACGATTTAGTTGAAGTTTAGGGCTAAATTGATATTTGTGAACGCATAAAAAAAGGTCGGATAATATTTCCGACCTTTTCTTTTCAAAGTAATTTCTAAATTATTTCTTGGCGATAGCTCTTTCTGCTGCAAGAATAATGTTCTCAGCATTCAAGCCGTACTTCTGCATAAGATCTGCAGGTTTTCCAGATTCACCAAACGAATCATTAACCCCTACAAATTCAATAGGAGTAGGGCAGTTTTGAGCCAAGCATTGAGACACAACACTTCCTAAACCGCCAATAATTTGATGTTCTTCCGCTGTAACTACACATCCTGTTTTTCTCGCACTTTTTATAATCGCTTCTTCATCCAAAGGCTTGATGGTGTGAATGTTAATCACCTCAGCGCTGATTCCTTTGGCTTCAAGTGCGTGAGCAGCTTCAATTGCTTCCCAAACGAGGTGACCAGTAGCTATGATAGTAACATCTGTACCTTCGTCAATCAACCAAGCCTTTCCAATTTCAAATTTTTGATCAGCAGCAGTAAAAACCGGTACTGATGGTCGGCCAAAACGCAGGTAAACCGGACCTTCATGCTCGGCGATTGCGATGGTTGCAGCCATGGTTTGGTTGTAATCACAAGGGTTGATTACCGTCATGTGAGGTAACATCTGCATCATTCCAATATCTTCCAAAATCTGGTGTGTTGCTCCATCTTCGCCCAAAGTAAGGCCCGCGTGAGATGCACAAATTTTTACGTTTTTTCCGCTATAGGCAATGCTCTGACGAATTTGATCATAATCTCGACCAGTAGAAAAGTTAGCGAAAGTTCCAGTGAATGGAATTTTCCCACCAATGGTCATACCAGCCGCTAAGCCCATCATGTTTGCCTCAGCAATTCCAACTTGGAAGAAACGATCAGGATGTGCATCTCTGAAGGCATTCATTTTGAGTGAACCGGTAAGGTCTGCGCACAAGGCAACAACGTTAGGGTTGCTTTTACCCAAAGCTGCTAAACCAGCACCGAACCCTGAACGGGTATCTTTCTTTTCAGTAATGTTGAACTTTTTCATATTGGATTGAGGCTTATATCTCTGCGATTAATTCAAGCGAATGTTCGTACTTGATCCGCTGTTAATTGTAAATTCTTTTTCTAATGTATATGCTGTTTGGCGAGCAGAAAATGATCTGAACACCACAACATAATTTCCGGGCTGTAAAACATACTTACCAGATGGATTTCCTTCATTAAAACGAATCAAACACGTTCTTTTGTTTCCATCAAGCAAATAAATCCCACCATAACCTGAACCTCCTGTTTGGATTAAAACACTTCCGGGTGCCGGTATTTCAATGGTGGTTTGTTCGCTCTGTTGAATCTTCACGTCCTTCATGAAAATACTTGGAACGCTAAGTATTTCAAGATCATAAGTACCAACCAAGTACTTCTCCATGGTATGGAAATCTTGAACATGTACCTTTTCACAACTACCGCTTTTCTGAATAATGCACTTCAGGTCATCATAAGCACCTTTAAAGCCAGACATTTTCAATTCCAAGACCCCTTGACCTGCATCCAAGTCAATAACATTATGCTGACCAGGAAGCAGTTGAATGCCTTTTTTACTCAAGGGAGGCCAAGTGTCTACAATCAGATCGTAAGGCAATAAAGGGTCGATATTCAATGTGTCTGGTAGTCCTTTGCTGTTCATCGTATGAACAAAGTGGTACTTCAATTCTCCCGTGTTAGAATCGTAAAGTGTAAATGGAAGATCGGTTTCAGTGGCTTTTCCGAAGATGTCGTTTAAATTAAGCTGAACGCTAGTATTGTTCAAAGCCTGACTGATCACAATATCTAGCACCTGCTCAAACATCTTGTCATCACTCACATCAAAGTAGTTCCCAACACAGTCAAAGGTTGACTTGTACTTATCGTCAATACCAATTCCAATGATGAAAGGCTTTACAATAATGTTTTTCGACTGAAGGGCTCTAGAAACAGCACATGGGTCTTCATCGCAAGCTTCAATTCCATCTGTGATTAGAATAATGATATTTCTTCCATCAGCACTTGCAAAATCATCTGCAGCCCGTTCCAAAGAGCGAGCAATAGGAGTGGTTCCTTGTGGGGTGATGTTCTCAAGAGCTTTTTTAATCACCAAGTTATTGCCCTTACTGATAGGTACTACAAGTTCTGTATCGTCGCAATCTTGTTGACCAGGGATGTGTTTGGTTTGATGGCCATACACCCGCAATCCCAGTTGAACGTGTTCCATTCCGTAAAGATCTTCAAGCGAAGCTCCTAATAAACGAACAGCCGTATTGATCTTGCGTTCACCACCCCAGTAAGCATTCATGCTATTGGAAGCATCGAAAACAAACAATATCCTTGTGGTTTCTTGCGCCCGAAGAGATGAGGAACAAATTATTCCCAGAGCAAGAAAAAGATATGTAAGTAAACGATTCTTCATATAACTCAAAGCCCGAAAGAGCAATCTGTCTTAGTAATCACCAAGTGTTTCTGGGAGCTGGGCTAAAGCTTTAGCCAGTTGTTCATCGTTGGGAGCAATACCGTGCCACTCGTGTGTTCCAGACATAAAATCTACACCATGTCCCATATCGGTGTGCATCAAGATCATGATTGGCTTACCATTACCCAATTGCGCTTTTGCTTTGTTTAATGTTTCGCGAAGGTTCTCGAAATCGTGTCCGTTCATCTCCATTACTTCCCATCCGAATGCTCTCCACTTATCGCCAAGGTTTCCAAGCGACATCACATCTTCCAATGATCCATCGATTTGTTGACCGTTGTAGTCAATTGTTGAAATGATGTTGTCTATTTTATGGTGAGCTGCGTACATCGCTGCTTCCCAGATTTGACCTTCTTGCATTTCACCATCTCCATGAAGGGTGTACACAATTCCTTTGTCGCCATTCAATTTCTTTGTCTGAGCAGCGCCCAAAGCAACAGATAAACCTTGTCCAAGAGAACCTGAAGCTACACGAATTCCTTCCAGTCCTTCTTCTGTTGCTGGGTGACCTTGTAATCTAGAGTTGATGTGACGGAACGTTCCAAGTTCAGCAACGGGGAAGTAGCCTCTGCGCGACAAAACACTGTACCATACTGGTGAGATGTGACCATTACTCAAGAAAAACAAGTCTTCACCTTTTCCATCCATATCCCACTTACTTGGGTCGATGTTCATTTGATCAAAGTAAAGTGATACGAGGAAATCAGTACAACCTAAGGAACCTCCAGGGTGACCTGATTGAACTTTGTGCACCATTCTAACGATATCTCTGCGTACTTGAGAAGCTACTTCTTGTAATTCTTGCGTGTTTTTCATAATCATGATTTGACGCAACAAAAATAGCGCTTCCAATATGCTTTTAGTGGGAATGTGTAAAACTTATTGAAAAGATCGATTTGCTGTAAACGCCCTTTATTATCTTAAGTTTAATGAAAAAGCTAGCTCTACTGATCTTCTATACATGTCTTGTTCATCAAGTCATTTCACAGGTTTACCTTGCTGATTCAGCAAAAACAAGACAACGTTTTGCTCAATTGAATCTTGGTTTAGGTTTCACCAACACCACTGCTTTTGATTACACGAGAACATTTGGAGTAGAAAGCCCCGTTCTTGAACAATCAAGTGCTTTTAATGAGTTGCGCTTCATGATAGGAGGAACCCATTTCTGGGGGCACGCTGATTTTGAAATAAGTATCCCTGTTATTAAGCCTGGTGCAAGTAAAAACACTTATTCCGCCTTGTATAGTCATGGTGTAACAACTTCAGCCAAATTATACCCTTGGAGCATCAAGAAAAAAGCAATCAGACCATATGTAGGCATCTCCATCAACTCCACAAGTTATCAGCAATTAGGTCCGGATTCAAACTCAATAGGCAACATCGAATATCGATTCTTGCCCCGTTATCACGCCGGTTTAAGCAGCCAATTTGGCGATTACATTGTTGGAATCGACGCTGCATATCTCAGTAATACTGATTTCAATTATTACACAGATCCAATTAATATCAATCAAGTCCAATTAAACCCTTGGACCTTTGGCGTGAGCATTAAAAAGAGCTTTGACACCACCTTGCCAAGTGAGCGCTCGTGGAAAAGCGGCTATGCTCAAAACCTCGCAGACTCATTAGGAAGAAGGGGAGAGTTGAACGGACTAAGTCTTGCCGTTGGATTCTCAGCCGTTTATCAGCTAGGAACAAGCAGTTTCAATGAGGAAAACTATCGCGCCCTTGGGGATCACCGATTGGAGCGCTTTATTGACTTGGGTTTGGGTTATTATTGGCATCGACCAGACATTCAAGTAAACATTCCATTTCGTCAGTATACCAGTGAGTTAAGTGCTTTTAATGCCTCTCAAAATATTCAACGGATGGCGGTAGGTTTAGAAGCGCTATGGTTTTTTGCAGACTACCACGGCTTTGTTCCATTTATTGGTCCGAGCGTGAGTTATGAAACCTTGGATGTAGAGCACAGATCATTAGGGAATAATGATGTGATGTTTCGTCACGAACAAATCAGTTATGGCTTGGTCTTCGGTTGGGACATTCGTCCGAACAGACTTCAATCCATGGTACTCAGAACCAACCTTCGTTATATTCCAAACTTACAGTTCAGCGATCCTGCAAGTGGACTCTCTTGGGACATGGATGTTCTTGAAATCAACTTTATTCAGCTCGTTATCTA
>JAQWFN010000003.1 GCA_029238785.1 Flavobacteriales bacterium
CCTCCATCACCCAGAAAACAAAAAACCATTCCCCAAAACCTCTTTCCTTTCATCACAATAAAAGCCATTTTTCAGGAATCATTCTTAACTTTCAGGCTCAATACTTGTTAAATCATCACATGAAGGTAGAAAAAGACAGAAAACTTGCTTGGTCGATCTTATCGCTCATTATTGCAGGACTCATCTTTACGGCGTGCATTATTCTCGCCCTTCGCTCTGGTGGTCCGATAAGAATTTTAGCCCTCCTCTCCTCTCTTGGAGCGGGATATGCGATTTTTGAAATCATTAGAACTCTTCGAAAACAAAGTAAAAACGCTTAGCAGAATCACTATGGAAAAAGGAAAAATTGGATTAATTGGATTGGCCGCGTTTGTGGTGATCTCCCTCTTGGTTGTTATCTCTTCGTTCGAGAAGGTGCCGGCCGGACACGAAGGCTTTGAGTTTATTCAATATGGCGGAAATAAAGGGATTAATGAAGACATCGCTTATGGTGCGGGTAGGCATTTTATCATGCCTTGGAACGACCTTATTGTGATGAGCATTCAGGAAAAATCACGGGCCTTTGCTTCTGAAGTACTCGACAAAAACGGTTTGGAAGTGCGCATCGATTGTTCAGTAAACTACCACCTCCAAAAAGGTGCTGGTGGATGGATGTATGGAGAAAAAGGGGCTTCTTGGGAAGATAACATCGTGAACACCACGGCCCTAGGTGCCATTAAGGATGTAGCTGGTAAATACGATGCGGAAGAACTTTACTCCACCCAACGAGATCAAATGGAGGTGGAAATCGAAGAACTGATTTCTACGCGTTTGAACACCTACCGCGTGAACGTTACTTTCATTGAAATTGCTGATGTGGACTTGCCAGAGGTGATTAAGAAAGCCATTGAAGGCAAGCAAGAGCAGGATCAAAAGAACCAACTGGCTCAGAAAAAAGAGCTGGAACAAACTTACTTGGCCAACGCTAAAATTCAAACTGCTCGAGGTGACTCTGCCTCACAAGTTATTCAGGCAGCCGGTAGAGCGGAGGCTTACCGTTTGGAAACGCGTCAGTTGAACGACAACATCCTCAGAAAACTGGCCATCGATGCTTGGAGAGCCGGTGGATCACAAGTGCCGAAATACGTTGGTGAAGGAACATCGCCCATTCCCTTTCTTGAAGAGAAATAAGATCTTGGTGTAAACGCACTTCAATATCAAAAAGCAGAGTGTCTTTGAAGACACTCTGCTTTTTGCTTTATAGTTGGATTCACAAAAGAAAACACTACAAGCACAAAGTTATTCCACTGCCATTGACGGGAAGACTTATTTTTAAACCGACTTGATCTATCGAGTGGGTAAGTGCTTCAGCAGCAGGTGTGGAAATGCAGTTTAAGCAGTGATTCGTGTAGTTTTAAGCGACAAAAGAAACGTTTTTTGTTCAACTACAAAGCGAGGGTGTTCATCCACAAAGTTCCTTAAAAAGGACAAGAAAAAACCCCTAACTTCGAATTGCGGAGGAGGCGGGGGAGGGAGGGCCCGCCAGGGCTGTGTTCAATTTAGAACGGATTTCAAATTTCTTAAACATCTCTTACCAAGGAATAAACAAGGCCCTATTTACCTTAAAAAGGTAAAAAAGCCCCCGCAAAGACTCCCTACCTCAGAACGTCATCATCTCCACAATCTCAAAATCCAAGTGCCGCTTAATCAAATCTGCACCAATCACCTTCACATTCACTTGATCGCCCAACTGATAAGTCTGACCAGTTCTCCTGCCCTGCAATTCAAAGCGCTTCTCATCAAAAGAATAATGATCGTCGCGCATGCTCTCGATTGCCACTCGTCCCTCACACTTGTTACCGTCCAACTCAACATAAAGTCCTCGAGCATTCATTCCGCTGATGATTCCAGAGAAATTCTCTCCAACCTTAGCCAATAAAAACTCCACTTGCTTGTACTTGATGCTCGCTCGCTCAGCCTCAGAAGCCTTCTTTTCTTGGATGGAGCTGTGCTTGCACAATTGCTCGTACGGACCAGGATTCACAGAACTTCCCTTATCTAAATAATACTGCAATAAACGGTGCGCCATCACATCAGGATACCTTCTAATGGGTGAAGTGAAGTGCGAGTAAAAAGGAAAACCTAGTCCGTAATGACCAATGTTATGCGTCGAATATTCCGCCTTGGCCATACTCCTAATGGCCATTACTTTTATCAGGTCTTCTTCTTGTTTTCCTTCTGAATCCACCAAAAGCTGTCGAATCAACTTATCGGTATTATCACCCGTAGGTTTGGGCAGTTTGTGTCCAAAACGAAGCGCAAACTCATGCAGTTGGAAAATCTTCTCGGGGTCGGGCTCGTCGTGAATTCGGTAAACAAAAGTCCTTGGCGTACCTGATTTCGGATTGCCAATAAACTCCGCTACACGGGTGTTGGCCAAAAGCATGAAGTCTTCAATAAGTTTATTTGAATCTTTCATCACCTTCAAATAAACCCCAATTGGCCTTCCATCTTCATCCAATTCAAACTTCACTTCTTCTGTGCTGAAATCAAATGCCCCCTTCTTCATCCTGCGCTCCCGCATGGACTTGGCCATTTTGTCCATCATCAAAATCTCTGCTTTGAACGGACCATCAACACCTTCAATAATTTCTTGAGCTTCTTCGTAAGTAAACCTGTGGTCTGAATGAATCAAGGTTCTTCCAAACCACTCGTTCTTCAAATTACCTTTTTCATCCAATTCAAAAACGGCAGAAAAACACAACTTATCTTCTTTGGGGCGAAGCGAACACAATTGGTTCGAAAGCACCTCTGGCAACATGGGAATGGTTCTGTCAACCAAATAAACCGAGGTAGCTCTTTTCACCGCCTCCTTGTCTAATTCACTTCCTTCTCTCAAGTAATGAGAAACATCGGCAATATGAACTCCCACTTCCCAATTTCCGTTTTCGAGCTTTTCAATCGAAAGGGCATCGTCAAAATCCTTGGCGTCGTGCGGGTCAATGGTGAAGGTCGTTGAAGCGCGCATGTCGCGGCGTTTCGCTATTTCTTCTTTGGTGATTGCTGTTGGTATTTGCTTCGCGATGGCTTCAATGTGATCAGGGAATTCATAGGGCAAACCGTATTCAACCATAATGGCATGCATCTCTACATCATTGTCACCCGGTTTTCCGAGTACCTTGCTCACACTTCCAACCGGACTGTCTTTCGGGTTGTTCCAAGCCAGCATGTCAACAATCACCTTGTCGCCGTTTTTTGCTCCATTCAACTCATCCATGGGAATGAAAAAGTCGATGTGTATTTTCTGATCCGAAGGCACACAAAAGGCCAGGTTTTTATTGATTTCAATGATGCCAACAAACTGCTCGCGCGCGCGTTGAACCACCTCAATCACCTTCCCTGTGGGCTTTCTGGCATTTTTATTCATGCTGATGCGAACCGTATCGCCCCACAAAGCCGTTCCGGTGTAACCTCTCGGCACTTGGATGTCGTTATCTCTTCCTTCAATCACCACAAATCCTCTTCCAAATCGGGTAATTTGAATCGTCCCTTCCATCGCTTGTTGCGGAACTTGGGTGAGGATGTACTTCCCACGGTCAACTTCTTTCAGGCTTTCCTTCTCCAGTTCTTCCTCAATCATGGCCTGAATGAGTTTGCGAATTCCCGGATCGTCAATCCCCATGAAACCTGCAATTTGTTTGTAATTCAGTGGTTTATTAGGCTGAAGTTCAAACACCCCAAATAATTCCTTTCGCAAGTTGCGTTTGAATTTATCTGCGTTGAATTTGCCTTTATGTTTTTTCTTTTTCGACATGTGTTAAAGATGATGATTGTTTTTAGTTCTCCGTTCCTCGTTATGCTGATTTAATGATGATTTCATCAAAATACTGATGGCTGATTTCGTTTCTTTGTCCCATGAAATGGGAAAGATGGTCGCCTACACGTTGGAAAGAATACGAATTGATTGATTCTGGTGAGGGCGAAAAACTGGAACGTTTTGGCGAAGTTACACTTATTCGACCAGAACCCTTAGCGAAGTGGAATAAATCGCTCAAAGAGAAGCAATGGAAAGAACTTGCTCATGCACGCTTCGAGCAGTCAGGTGCCACTTCTGGAAAATGGGTGAGCTATAAAAAACATCCTGAAATATGGGAAATTGCCTATCCTTCCATCAAAGGCGCCTTTTTCTTTGAGTTGAGGCTCACGCAATTTAAGCATGTGGGCATCTTCCCAGAACAGGCCAGCAATTGGGACTTCATTCAAAAATCCTGTTCTAAATTTGTTGAGCAACAAGCGGAGGCCAAGGTGCTAAATCTCTTTGCATACACCGGTGGCGCGAGCATGGCTGCGGCAAAGGCAGGAGCCGAGGTTACCCACCTTGACTCAATAAAGCAAGTGCTGCAATGGACCCAGCAGAACATCGAAATCAGTGAAATCAGTGGTGTGAAATGGCTTTTGGATGATGCCCTAAAGTTTGCCCAACGCGAGGCGCGAAGGGGAAATAAATACCAAGGCATTATTATGGACCCGCCGGCTTGGGGACGAGGCCCGAAAGGTGAACGCTGGAAATTGGAACAAAAGCTTGATGAATTGCTCACTGCAGCAAGTGAGATTTTGGCTGATGACGGCTTCCTGGTGCTCAATACCTATTCGGGCATTTCTTTAAGTACGCTCAATGAACTGGTAGAAAAATACTTCCCCAGCTTTCGTAAGGAGATTGGCTTGTTGGCGCTGCAAGACAGTAAGCATAAAATCGACACCGGTTGTGTGGTGCGCTTGAACGGACAAGTTTAATGATGTAATTTTATCGCATGGAAAAGCAAGAAAAAGTAATGTTAGGACTTAAAATGGCTACCGACCCGCGTTGGGTAAATGTGGTGGAGAAAAACATTGCTGAGATCTTAACTGATCACGCGTGGTGTGAGCAAAAAGCAGCTACCAATGCCATTACGAACATCGTTAAATTTTCAGAGTTTCCTGATGTGGTAGACACCATGACGCGCATCGCCCTAGAAGAAATGGAGCACTTCCAAATGGTGTGTGAACGCATTAAAGAACGAAACTTAGTGCTTGGACCAGAGCGAAGAGACCCTTACGTTCGCGACTTGGCCAAATTCATCAAAACAGGAGGGAACCACAAATATCAACTGGTGAGCGCCTTGCTTTTTGCCGCCATGATTGAAGCCCGCAGCTGTGAGCGATTTAGAATACTTTCAGAAAACATCAAAGACGAAAGCCTGAAAGAATTCTACTACGAATTGATGGTTTCCGAAGCAGGACACTACACCGCTTTCATCAAATTGGCCAAAAAACACGGAGAAGGTATTGACGTGGATAAAAAGTGGCAAGAGTTCCTCGATTACGAAGCCAGCTTGATGGAGAAGTATGGCAAAGAGGAAAGCATCCACGGGTAAAAATAAATTTGTGTTTTTTCATATATTTGACATGCTACCAAACAGCCTTCTTGAGTTCGCTTAAGACGGCCCTTTAACCATGCTAGTTATGTCAACATTATTTTCAAATTACATTCCCTTAGCAGCAATCATTTGCTCGCTTTTTTTCCATCTTGAACTTAAAGCTCAAGAACAAATCTCCGGCTGCACAGACCCCGTTGCGTGCAACTACAACTTTGAAGCACAAATTGATGATGGTTCTTGCATCGAAAGAAGCTTTGTTTCTTATTGTCACGGAGATAATGAAGACCAAGAAATATTTGTCTTTGGACCCGAAGTGCCAGGTGAATACTTTGCCATTCAATTCATCTCTGCAGACCTAGAAGGAATTGGTGATGATTATATGAATGTCTTTTCTGGTGACGGATCTGGTACATCGTTGCAATCTGGACCATTAGGCAACTCTGGAACCCTTGTCTATGGTCTTGACTACATTTCTGTTCAGCTTTATTCTGACGGCATGTTTTCTTGTCAAAGTGGGCACTCCGACCCCTTCATTATTGCCTATTGTGGAACTTTAGACTACGCAGCCCTCAATGTTTTTGTTGAAACATCTAATACCATCTGTGAAGGAGGTGGGCGCGGTATTGCACAAGCAGTGATTTACGGAGGAGCTGAACCCATCGAGATTGATTGGCAAGGAGAAGACCCAAGAAACCTCAACGCAGGAACTTATGAGATGATTGCAACAGATGCAAACGCCGTTTCAAAAACAATCAGCTATTCCGTTAAAGAAGGCTTTGCAAATTGTGGCTGCACCTATGAACAAGCCGACAATTATGATCCCGATGCTGAAGTGAATGATGACTCTTGCATCTTTAGCTATGTGGGTCCGGGGTTCTGTCCGGGTGACTTCAATGCAGATGGTGCAATTGGAAGTGGTGACCTACTTTTTTTCCTCGCTTACTACGGTGGCTCCTGTAACTAACTAAAAAACTCCCGCCAACCAGCGGGAGTTTTGTTTTTCAGTTCAAGTCGATAATCAAAGGCTCATTTGCTCGACTTAATGCTATCTGCATTGCGCTTTAAACGATCAATGCGTTCTGCCTGCTTGGCCACTTTTGCCGACACCTCTTCGGCTTCCTTTGTGTTGGTCTCTTTTTCTTTTTTCAGTTGTTCAATCTCTTTTCGGTAATTCTCAATGTCCGCCTTCAACTGCTCAATTTTCACTTGTGAATCAGCTATGAGTTTTTCTGTTTTGGTGATGTTTTCTTCTGCTTTAACAATATCGGCTTCCTTCCCTTCGGTGTTCTTTGCCAGTTTTTCACCTTCTTTTACCAGCTTGTCCATTGACTTGGTAAGTTTCTCTTGCTCTTTGCGTTGATCCTCGATCACCTCGTCGTATTGAGTGACATAGAAACCGTGCAAAAATGTGCGCATCATTTTTTGGATATTCCCTGCCTCAGTAGGAAAGGTATTCGATGTAACAAACTTATCGCCAATACTCATCAGCACATCCATTCTTGCCCCTTTTTCATCCGTTTCAATCAAGGTAAAAAAGTTCACGGTAAATTCTGAAATACCTGGCATTTGCACCGCTTCACCAGTAAGTGCGCCTTTACTCTTCTTTAAATCAACTCCGTATTTGTGAGAAACAAAGCTTTTCCAAGCCTTCTCTACATCGTCTGAGCTAGACTTAACATAAGCCGTAAACGCCGTCGTTGAATTCTTTTGGAATTTAATATTACTCTGCTCTACGCTCATTTGAGGAGCTGTTTCAAGAGCGGTGATGACCGCATCATCTTGGGCAATGCTAAGTGTTGAGCCAAACAATAGGGCACTGAGAAGTAGTAGTTTCGTTTTCATAATGTCGTTTCTTGGTTTTATGACGGATGTTAGAACAGAAAGTCACTAACCCACCAGCATTTCAAGTTAAGCTTTCTTTTCGGTTTGAAGCGGCGTGTTAAAATGAATGGTGCGCTGAGGATAAGGAATACTGATCCCTTCTTGAGGAAAGCGGATCTTAATTCGCTCGAGAACATCACAATTCAAATCAAAGGCAGCCGCAGTATCTCCAGCCCAGGCCCAAGCACGTAAGTTGACACTTGAATCTGCTAAAGCAACAACTTTCACTGTTACAATATCGTGGTTCGGGTCTGCCTTTTCTTCTGGAGTTCTTCTATCAAGCCAATTGGGGTGCTTCATAATCTCCTCCGCCAAAATCTTTTTCGCCAAAACAACATCGCTCTCATAAGAAATTCCCACTTCAACAAACTTGCAAATGAGGTCTTCACCAAAATCAGAATTCACAATGATTTCGCTGCTCATTAATGAGTTTGGGATAACGATTCTCCTGTTTTCAAAGTTGCGAATTACCGTATGACGGAGGGTAATGTCTTCAACTATTCCAGCATAAAAGTTATCTTTGATTTGAACGCGATCATTGATCCGAAAAGGCTTAAAAATCACAATAAACACCCCGGCAATCACATTCGCCAAGGCTTGCTGTGAGGCAAAACCAACCACAACAGCCAAAATACCAGCCCCAGCTAACATCGAGGTGGCCATCACACGAAGCGTAGGTATGGTATAAACCGCCCAACTAAAACCGACGATATAGATTAAAGCACTGAGGGTATGCTTTAAAAACTTATAATTGGTAGGGTCGTTATTTAAATCGTGACTTTTACGCTTGATGATACGTCGAAATACCGATTGAAATACCGCTGCCACGATAATGGTCCCAAAAATGATTAATAAGGGCTGATAAACTGTAGTAAAATGAAGCTTTATTTCTTCAAGCATAAGTATTTCCTTTTTTTCAATTTAGAGGCTAAGCCATGTTTCGCCTAATTGACAATAATTGCTCGCTTTTTTCATTAATCCTCGCTAAGTCTAAAGTAATTCTTAGAGAAGAAAAAACTGATTATCAAACTACTAAATAACAATCAAATTAAGCTACGATGTTAGCACTAATTCAACTTAAAACGACATGAAAAACCAAATTTTAACGCTATTTCTTTTTTTAAATATTAGTGCCTTTGCCCAAGCCCCACTCACAGGAAGTGTGAGCTACGAAAATGAGCGCTACGATGCTGTATTAACAAGTTTCCCTGCATCCACCGATTACATTAAAGAAGCATGGGAAGACTTTGCAAAAGATAACTTTGGAACAAAACCAAAAAGCCACGGATTCCTGAGCAATAAAGATGTTCTTCGAATTGAAGAAAAAGTTCTTGAAGGCCTAAGTACCGACCCTGCAAACCTTTACGCAATGATCATTACCAACGCCAGCGGAAGCACTGAGCTTCGCGTATTTATGTCTTTTGATGAAAAAAATAAGGTGAGTCCGAACAACAGCAATGATGCCTTATTCGAAAAAGTTAAAGCAGCAGTTGATCGTTTCGCCAAACAAACCAATACCACTTGGTATGCAGAAGTGCTCGATAACGAACGCGATGCGATCAAAGACGATGAAAAAGAACTAAAACGCACCACTCAAGACCTTGAAAAAGCCGAAAAGCAAGTAAGAAAGAACGAAAAAGACATCGTGAAAATGCAAGAAGAAATGCTCGAACTTGAAGAAGAAATACTAGAGCTCAACGGTACAATCGAGGAAAAACGAAATGCGAAAACCGGACTCACCCAAAAACTGGAAGAGCGCAGAAGAAACCTTGAGCGCTTAATTCAAGAACGCGATAGAGCCACAGGAAACTAATCAGCCAACAAGCATAAAAAAAGCCCTTGAGCAATTCATCTCAAGGGCTTTTTTGTGTCCATCTATTCTTAATTAAATCTCATCAAGATTCTCATCTTCCTCATCTAAAGATTTACTAATCAAAGGGAAAGTGAAATATTGAAAAATGTTGCTGTCTGCTCTAAATACACGAAGGTAGAATTCATTCAAATCGTGCATCAAATTTTTCGCGATGTGCTCGTCACTCAAGCCTTTCACCGCCCTTACAATCGCTCTGATTTTTTCCTCCAACAACTGATCACGCTCTTCTTCTCCTTGAGGAAGCATCTTGTTGAATGCATCAAATTTATCTTCAAAATGATCATCCACTACTTTGTAATAAGCGTGCAATGAATTTGGCGATGTGAAGGTTCTGAAGTGCGCCTGCTTAATAGCTTCGGCTTTCTCTGCCTTATCGATCTCACCGTCATGACGATAAGATGCAAATAACGAAATCCAAACGGGAGCAGTGAAGATCAACTCTCTCTCCTCTCCTTGTAGCTCTTGTAATACCTTAGGAAGCGTTTCCATGTCTGTCAATTTATCAGCGGCAAATGTAAGAAATTATCCTCCGCTTAATCGTTCCGCACAAGAACTTGACAAAGGCCTTGTAACAAGTTTCTGCCTTATTCGTATGTGAACTAGTAAGAAAAATTATTTTTTTACTGTTGCTATCTGTTTAACCTAAATTCTATCGAAAGCGTTTTTCAACTTTTGATTGATTTAACTAAATCTTTCTTCTCTGTGGAAAAGAAAACCAATCTATTGCAAAAAACCAAGGCAATTTACTTCTTGATTTTAGCCATCGTTGTGCTCAACTCATGCGATGTAGACAATCTCAAATACGATAATTGGAAACCCGTTATTGCTGTTCCTCTCGTGTACTCTGATTTCGATGTCTATGATATTCTCAATAGAACCGACTCGCTCAACGAGCTTTTGGTGGTAGATGAAGACGGACTCCTTGCCTTGAACTACAAAGGGGAATTGTTCTCTTTCACCCTTGAAGAACTCCTCTCAATTCCAGATCAAGACTACTCCAGAACACTTGATTTCACAGGTGTTATGGCCACAAGCATTGACGCAGATGCTGGGGCAAGTTTCAGCGATGTGGTAGACTTTCCACTAGAAATTGATCCGCAAGACGCTCGTGTAGATGACGTGGTTTTTATGAGTGGCGATGTGCTTTTCTCGTATACCATCATTCAAGATGAAGTATTTGAAGGGAACCTCACTTTCGAAAACCTTGTTGATCAGAACAATCAGCCCCTGTCGTTCTCCATCAACAGCAATGGTGTTCTTTTGGGTGAAACGGTAACAGAAACTTTCGACCTGAGCGGTGCTCGATTGTCGCCCAACTTCGATGGCACAGACAACCAAATTACGCTCGAATTCAGCATCAGTATTTCTAACAATAGCAATCATACCGCCACAGCAGACGAAGCCATTAATATCGGCGTCGATCTCTCGAACATTCAAATCGACTACATTACGGGTTACTTTGGTCAGCTTTCCATCAACACAGATCAAGACTCCGTTCGAATCAAAATTTTCGACAACATCATCAACGGTACTTTCGCCCTTGAAGAAGCCTTTATTGATTTAACTGTAGAGAACAGTTTCGGACTTCCTGTTGATTTCTCTCTTGAAAACGTCACCAGCTTCAACCTGGAAACCGGCGAAGAAATTGAACTCAGCTTCCCAACAGACCTCGGGCTTGATGGTCAGAGCACCCTCGGCGGGAGTCCAGAAGAAGTCACTTTCTCCTTTGACAATGGAAACACCAACGTTGTAGACCTCCTCGAGCCTACACCAAAGGTGATTTACTTTGCTTTGAATGCCACTTCAAACCCAAACGGACCGCCGCCACCGGGAGAGTTTAACTTCATTACACACGATAGTAGATTAGATGTTGGCATCGACGTCTTGCTCCCCCTCAAAGGCTACGCTCGCGACATCTTGTTGATTGACACGCTCAGTATTGACATCGATTTTGATGAATATGAGGAAGTAGACAGCATTGAGTTTAAAATTCGAACCATGAACGGATTCCCTACCACAGGTGAGGTACAGATTGTGTTTTTGGATGAACTCTTGAGTCCTCTAGACTCCCTCTTCGAAACCCCTTCACCAATCATCCAAAGCGGCACGGTTGGAAGCGATGGCATTGTCACAAGTTCAACCGAAACAACACAGCTAATCACCGTCAACAAAGTAAAGGCAGACAACTTGAGCAACACCAATAAGGTAGTGGTGATGGCCATTTTGAACACAAACAACTCCCAAAGCGAAGACATCGTTCGTTTTATGGACGATTACCGCCTCCAACTCAACCTCGGGGCTAAGATTTACGGAAACATCGAAGTAGAATGAAAAAGTACCTCATTATAAGTTTAAGCATCTTCTTCTTCACGAAGGGAGCTACAGCCCAAATCAACACGAATTACCTCTTTTCAGACGAAGCTCCTTCAATGTGGAACACCAACCCGGCTTCTTTGGGAAATGAGAAAGTATTTGTTGGACTACCCGTCTTGAGCGGTATCGACGCTAATGCCGTGCACAATGGCTTTACTTACGACGATGCCATTACCAACGATCAAGTCAACATTGCTTCAACCATTGAGCAATTGCGCGATGAAAACGACATCATGTTCAACAGCTCATTTCAACTTTTGAACTTTGGCTTTCGCCTTGGTCAATGGCACTTCAGAGGCGGAGCACAACAGGTCATTAGCACACGCATTACTTACCCAAAGAGCTTTATGGAGTTGGCCTGGAAAGGAAACGGACACCCAGACCTCATCGGAAGACGACTCGATTTCGGAGGGTTCGCAGTGAATGCAATGGCCTATACCGATTATTTTGCGGGATTCAGCAGGCAGCTCATGGACGAGCAGCTCACTGTTGGCGCCAACATCCATTACTTGCAAGGAGCAGATGTGGTATACACCGAACAAAGTTCATTTGGATTAACCACCGATGCTGACACCTACGCCCTCACCGCAGATGGCGCTTTTATCTTGAGAACAACGGTTGACGAAGACGCACTAGACAGCATCTCTGCAGATCATTTCACACCCTTTAATGGCGCGAATTCTGGCTTTTCTTTCGACTTAGGGGCAAAATACCGCTTCTTAGAAAAATTCGAACTTCAAGCTTCGGCCATGAATGTTGGTGGGATCCGTTGGAATAGAAACGCTCAGTCTTACACCCTCGCCAATACATCATTTACCTACAATGGTGTGGATCTTGAGTCGCTTGTTGACAATCCAGACAGCACTACTTCGCAGTTAGAAGATGTGCTCGATTCTTTGGCCACCAGCTTTGAACCTGTAGAAGGTGTTGGAGCGTTTAATGCGCCTAGCAATGCCCGTTTTTACCTCGGATTTGGCTACGAAATCAATAAAAACAATCACCTCATGCTCACCGCGGCGCACTTGAGAAGCTTCAACAAAGGTTTTAACTCCGTTGCTGCCATGTATCGCCACCGATTCGGAAGAATCCTTTGGGTTCGCACAGGTGCTCAACTCTTCCAGCTCGACCAATTCCTATGGCCTGTAGGACTCACCATCAACGCGGGTGCCGTTCAATTCGGCTTCGGTACAGACAACCTCATCGCGGCATTTGCCCCAACAAAAGCGGGTGTCTTCACCGGTCATTTTCAAATCGGACTGCGTTTTGGAAGAGATGGGAAGATTAAGAAGGAATGAGGAATGTGTGAAATTTATTAATCACAACAGCACCTAAAAACCCAGATATCAACACCAGGTTTATGACCCCAGCGGGGTCACATATAACTAGCCTTTGATGTCCAACATAAGGTTTCCGACCCCAGAGGGGTCGCATATTTATTTCAAACGGATATTAGAGGAGAATGCGGGAATGTGGCAATTTATTAATCACATTTCAACTATGAGTTCATGATGTCCTCAATCTCCTCGGCCTCCAAAGGAATGTGTCCCATCAAATCTCGGTGTCCGTTTTCAAGAATCACGATATCGTTTTCCAAACGAATGCCCAAATTCTCTTCTCTAATATAGATGCCAGGTTCAACAGTAAACACATTACCGGCTTGAATCGGTTCGTGCCACAAGCCAACGTCGTGCACATCCAAGCCTATGAAATGCGACGTTCCGTGCATGAAATACTTCTTGTATGCCGGCATCGCCTTCGATTGCTTTTCAACGTCATGCTTATCGAGCAGTCCAATGTTTAGCAGCTGCTCGGTCATCAATTCACCAACTTGCACGTGGTATTCAGCCAACATTACACCCGGTTTCAACAACTGAGTTGCTGATTTCATCACACTAAGCACCGCATTGTAAACTTGCTTTTGACGAGCGCTGAACTTCCCGTTTACAGGAACACATCTTGTCATGTCTGAGGCGTAATTGCCATACTCCGCACCCACATCCATCAAAATAACATCGCCGTCTTTACACGTATCTTCATTTTCAATGTAATGAAGCACACATGCGTTAAAACCACTAGCAATAATGGGGGTGTAAGCAAAACCTCGAGAACCTCTGCTCAAAAACTCGTGCATGAATTCCGCTTCAATTTCATACTCCTTTACGCCGGGCTTCACCATTTTCAAAACGCGCTCAAAACCTGCCTTGGTGATATCACAAGCGTTCTGCATCTGCTCAATCTCTTCTGCATGCTTTACAGATCGAACTCGGTGCATGTGGGGGGCGCTTCTTTCAATAGACACATTTGGGTAAGTACTTCTAAACCATTTTCCAAAACGAATGTCGCGCGTTTCCACTTCAATCGACGCTCTAGTGTGTTCGTTGCTGTTGAGATAAACCCCTTGAGCTTCTGCAATCAAGGTTTTAAGAACTCGCTCAAAATCACTCAACCAGTAAATCGTTTTCACACCACTCAATGCCGTAGCTTGTTCTTTACTGAGCTTAGCGCCTTCCCAAATGGCAATTTCATCGTTCGTCTCTTTGAGAAACAACATCTCCTTGTGTGCAGCATTGCTTGCCCCAGGAAAAATCACCAAAATGCTTTCTTCTTGATCTACACCACTCAAGTGTAAAATATCTGTTGCTTGCTTAAATGGCAAGGTTCCATCTGCACTCGTAGGCATGATGTCGTTCGAGTTGAAAATGGCAAAGAAACCAGGTTTCAGCTCTTTTGAAAGTGCTTGACGATGTTGAATATATACCTCGGAAGAAAGTGGACGATATCTCATGCTTCAATTATTTTGAACGAAGGTAAGAAACGCCTCTTGGAAAGTGTAACTTTATCCGAAGCAGTTCTGTCAAAGAAAAGTGAATGTTAATGCGATTGTAGATCAAGACGTTTCCAGTATTCGGGATCTTGGGCCTTCATGCCATTAATAAAAAACCAACCGTGGCGCTGATTGAAAACGCGTTCTAATTCTCGAAGATGAGTAAAAATAGTATACATATGATAGGGTTTAATGCCATTCGGCTCAATGACTTACGCTGCTTCCCTAACTTATGTAGAAGAAAATCAACCTTTGTTTTTGTAGGGCTCTTCTTATCTTTCTTTTTTTTGGCCGATGATTGTCTTGCTCAGAAATACCTCAGCCTCAGGTCACAGCGCAAAGCAGAAAGAATCAATTTTAGCGTGGGCGATGAAATTTCCATCAAGATTGACGGAGAAAAAACCGTTTTTCAAGGGGAGATTACGGCCCTACGAGACAGCAGCATCGTTTTCAATAAAACAGAACTACAACTAAACAGAATTGATGAAGTGATCGACTTTTCGAGCGGATCAGCTTTGAGAGCCGCAGGGAAAAGCCTGTGGGTGGCGGTGCCCATTACCTTCCTTTTTAACGGACTCAACCGCTGGATCAACACAAAAGAATCTCCTGTTATTGATAAGCCCACCCTCGAACTTGCAGCAGTATTTGCCGGAACAGGAACTGCCCTCATGCTCGTTCCCCACAAACGCTACAAAACAAAAAAGAAGTGGCGACTATTGATTATCGACACCACATTTTATCCCTCCAACTAGAGCCCTTATCTTCGCCAAAACAAGTTCGCTCAAGAACAATTACTTCAAAAGGAAGTTAGATTTCAAACTCAGAAAAAGAAAATCATGTCAGACAGAATCAGTACCAACGATGCACCAAAACCAGTAGGCCTTTATCCACACGCAAGAAAAGTAGGCAACTTGCTCTTCCTCTCTGGAGTAGGACCAAGAACTGCGGGTAGTGGTGTTCACGACAGCGGTGTTCCTGGTTTGGAACTCGACCACAACGGCAATTTCAAAGCCTTTGATTTCGAGGCGCAAGTACACAGTGTTTTTCAAAACGTAAAAAAAATCCTAGAAGCGAGCGGGTCGAGCTGGGAAGAATTGGTAGATGTTACTGTTTTTCTTGTTGATATGAAGCGCGACTTCCACACCTTCAACCGCATTTACGCCGAGTATTTCAAAGACAATCAACCGTGCAGAACCACTTGTGAGATCAACAGTTTGCCCACGCCAATTGCCATTGAACTGAAGTGTATTGCAACGGTAAAAAGCTAATTTTATGTGAGTTAGTAGGTTGATATTTGCTTAATACATATCTTTAAGAGCTGCCTCGGTGTGGCTCTTTTTGATTTAACCCTTTTCGCGATCATATGAAAACACTTTAACTCTGTCTTGCATGCACCTTTCTTTCGAGCACCATTTTTGCACAATTGGAACGTATCATACTGGAAGAACAATTCCCCGATTGGTGCGATGAGCCATATGCACCAGCACCCGTGGAAGGCCTAAAAGTGTACCATTTGTATGCTGAGCTAACGAGCGATCAATATGAGTTTGCCTCTATTGAAACCAAGGAAAGTTGCTCGCCGGTGGTCATTCAAACTTCTACAGATTTTTTCAATTCTCCTGTGGGAACAGTAACCAACAGCCCAAATTTCAATGTATTCTGTGCTTTTGTACCTGAAATTGCATTTGATTCATTTATCAGTATTGGTACTTCCTCGGGATTCATTCCAAACATTTTCACAGATTTAAGTAGTCCAAACGAATTAGAGTCGTCATTATTTAAAACCCTGGTTCAGCTACGCTGTACTTTGATCACGGTTCCATTTTTGTTCTACCTGGAGAAGGTCAGGGCGTTCCTGACGAAAACCTGAGGTTATTCTTAGGGCAATTCAGCACTACAGGTGTTATCGATTATCAAATCAATGTAGGCATTTATGACACTCAAACAGGAATTGTCCACTATTACTACAACAGCGAATGCAGTGGCTTGTAGCCCTTGGAAACGCCTATCTATTACGAAGGAGTAGATGGCATCTACAACTTGACAGGAACCTCTTCCAATTGCACCGACCCGGAAGCTTGTAATTACAATCAAAACCTTAATCCCGAATTGGACGACCCCAGCACATGTAATTACACCACGTGCCTAAGGTGTACGGATGAAAATGCTTGCGACTATAGCCCATTTGCAAGTATTGATGATGGCTCGTGCAACACGACTTGCGAAGGATGCACTGACTCAGCGTATACCAACTATGACCCCAACGCCGACATTGACGATGGGTCTTGTGCTAACATTGGCTGTGATTATCCGCTTGCGAGCAATTACAACCCTGAAGTAACTATAGTGGATGACAGCTGCATCATCCTGGGCTGCACAGACCCATCCATCTGCAATTACAACTGGTTCTTAAACGGAGAAAGCATCTTCACTTATAATGAACCTTGCCTCCACATAGTTGAAAGTGGAAACTATAGTTTATCCATTAACAGTGAAAATGGTTGTTCTGACTCGAGCGATGAAATCTTTGTGCAGTTTGTTGGTGTTGATGAACAAAGCCTAGCGTTTAAGGCCTACCCGAATCCTTGTGATGAGCAACTCGAATTGCACTTGAACGAAACAGGAACTTGGAACCTTCGTGTTATGGATACCTTGGGCAGAATTATAGACGCCAATACTATTCAAGGAAACACCTACGTTCTGAATACCAAAGCCTTGAGCAATGGAACGTACACCTTGATGCTACACGGAAATCAAGAGGTGAAGCACTTGAAATTTATAGTGCAGCACTAAGCACCTTTGGCCTTTGGCATTAATTTTGACTTTATAGCCATATGAAAAAGGCATTATACCTCCTCGCGGCCGTGTTGATCTCGGTGAGCAGCATCGCCCAGTCGCAAAAAGCAAGTCGTGTGAAAATGGACACACTTCCAGATTATGAGCTCCGTACTGCTCATGCGAATACCGCTTTTAAAGCGGGCGAAAAACTCACTTACCGCATTCACTACGGATTTGTAGATGCTGGGGAAGCGGTGATTGAAGTAAAAGACTCTCCTTA
The DNA here is from genome assembly GCA_029238785.1 of Flavobacteriales bacterium. GTDB lineage: Bacteria > Bacteroidota > Bacteroidia > Flavobacteriales_D > Sanyastnellaceae > CALKGK01. The sequence goes on from JAQWFN010000003.1 coordinate 17,406, forward strand.
TACCTTCGATGGACGCGAAGCCTTTCACATTGTGGGAATTGGAAGAAGTCTTGGAGCCTTCAATTGGGTCTTTAAAGTACGCGATCGCTATGAAACTTATTTCGATAAAAACGGACTCTTTCCTCATCGCTTTCTTCGCGACGTTAATGAAGGCGGTTACACGATCTATCAAGATTATAAATTCAACCAGAAAAAAAGAGCGGTAAGAACACACAGCAAAAAGGAATTTGCCACGCCAGAATTTGTGCAAGACATGCTTTCTTCTTTTTACTATGCTCGAACGCTAGACTACAACAATGCTAAAATTGGCGATGTCTTTACCATTATGACCTATTTAGACGATGAAATTTTTCCTCTCAAAATAAAGTACATGGGCAAAGAAGACGTGAAAATGAGACAAGGAACTTTCCGATGTTTGAAATTCGTTCCGGTAATTCAAGAAGGAAGAATCTTTAAAGATGAAGAAGACATGAAGGTGTGGATTACCGACGATAAAAATCACATTCCAATCATGGTTGAGTCTAAAATACTTGTTGGAAGCATTAAAATGGAAGTTGTGAGCTATGAAGGCCTGCGAAATCCAATCGCAAAAATCAATTGATCTGAACATTCTCTCCTCAAATACTATGAGGATTGCTCGATTTTTCCGTATTTCACCTTGTAAAGTCTTGGGTGAAATACGGATTTTTTTCGCCCAGAAAAATGAACGGCAAGATGGAGTTGAAACCAGAGATTATTGAGAAAGTAAAATTACTTGAGGAAAAGTACGCCTCCATGGGCCAAGACTTAGCTGCTTATCTAGACGGCTTGCTCTATGCAGATTACCTCACCTATTGGGATTATATCCATTTAGACACGCTGTTGAGCCTTCAGAGTCCGAAAACAAGCTTTCCAGATGAGGAAATCTTCATCATGTACCATCAAATTACAGAACTTTACTTCAAACTCTGCCTTCACGAATACGAACAAATCGCCGCTAGAGAAAAGTTAGATGCTGCTTTTATGATTGAACGTATCGGCCGTATCAACCGCTATTTCGAAGCCCTAACTAAAAGTTTTGATATAATGGTTGATGGAATGGACCAAGGTCAGTTCCTGAAATACCGCATGTCGCTACTCCCTGCTAGTGGCTTCCAATCTGGACAATACCGAAAAATTGAAATCTGCTCTACTTCTTTCGATAAGCTCGTACACAAAGATTTTCGCGACCAGTACTCGGAAAATCACGAAGTAAGCGATATCAAAGAGATGTATGAAAACATCTATTGGAAACAAGGCGCCACAGAATTAGCTACCGGAAAAAAGACACTCACTTTAGTCCAGTTCGAACAGAAATACAGCAAAGAATTTATCGAACTCGCAGAGCGTTTCCATGAAGGCAATCTTTGGAAAAAATACCTCAGCCTTTCTAAAGAAGAACAAGCAAATCCAAAATTGATTAACGCACTGCAGTGGATCGATAACAATGTGAACATTAATTGGCCCTTAATGCACTTTAAATCAGCGGTGCGCTATCTACAAAGAAACCCAGAAGACATTAAAGCAACAGGTGGAACCAACTGGCAAAAATACTTGCCCCCACGTTTTCAAAAAAGAATTTTCTTCCCGGCACTTTGGACAGAACAAGAAAAAGAAGATTGGGGCAAGGCTTGGGTCGAAAAAACGATTTTCAACGTCGAACACTGAACAAGATTTAGCGCTTCTTAGAAAAGGCAATGGCTTTTGAATTAATTTCGGTTTTTAGGGCGTGAATTTGCCCCTCAACTCCTTTTTTAGCTCAACAATGACAAAGCGTTTTCAAACCCATTTATCTATTTTCTCCTTGGCACTTGTTCTTGTTGCTTGCAGTTTAGGCTCCAACTCGAACGACCCAGCTCTTGGCCCAGTTCAGCAAAGTGCAGAAGAATTAGCGCCCGTCAACACGAAGTTTGGTTTTAATCTTGACGATTTTCACGTTCAAACCGGGCACATCGAAAAAAATCAAGTGCTTTCCCAAATACTCTCCCCCTTTGGGATTTCAGCCTTGCAAATGGATCTTATCGCGAACAACTCAAGAGAAGTCTTTGATGTACGTAGAATCAAGCCAAAAAAACAATGGCACCTGCTTCAAGCTACAGACAGCAGTCATACTCCACAATTCTTCATCTACGAAAGCTCGCCGCGCGACTACTATGTTTTCCAATTGCAAGACAGCATTTATTGCTGGAAAGGCCAACATCCTACTGAAAAAACACTTCGCTACATTGAAGGCGAAATTGATGGGAGCTTGTACCAAACCATTGCTGATCAAGGCGCCCCAACGCTTTTAACACTTCAGCTTGCCAACCTTTACGCATGGAGTATCGACTTTTACCGCATCCAAAAGGGCGACGCTGTGAGCATGCTTTACGAAATAGAGACTGTAGATAGTGTGGTGGTTGGTGCGCCCCGAATTTTAGCTTCAAACTTCAAGCATAAAGGTCGCGACTTCAATGCCTTTTGCTTTGAAAACGACGGTCGCTTAATGCACTACGACGAGGAAGGAAGAAGCATGAAAAAAGCCTTCCTCAAAGCTCCTGTGGAATACAGCCGGATTTCAAGCAAGTTCACCAAAAAACGCTACCACCCCGTACTGAAAAGGTACAAAGCTCACTTAGGAACCGATTATGCGGCTCCAAGAGGAACACCCATTGTAGCTGTTGCCGACGGAACCGTAACGAAGTCGTCTTATACCAGCGGAAACGGGAAGTTTGTAAAAATCAAACACAACAGCGTTTACGAGACCCAATACCTGCACATGAGCAAGAGAGCTGTGAATGTGGGCGATTTTGTAAAGCAGGGCGATGTGATTGGCTACGTAGGAAGTACTGGACTAGCTACTGGTCCGCACGTTTGTTTCCGATTCTGGAAAAATGGAGAACAAGTTAATCCATTGACCGAAGAACTACCATCAGCCGAGCCTTTACAAGACAGTTTGATGCCCTCCTTCATACTCGAAAAAGACCGCTTAATTCAACTACAAGATTCGCTGAAAAATGAACTCACTCTTTAAAGGTTTAAGCCTTCTTCTCGTCCTTACAATCACAGCTTGTAACACGCCTCCATCATTAGACCTGGAAGACTACTTTTCACCTCAAAGCAGAAACCATTACCTCATTTTTAAGCCAAAACAAGCTCTCTGGAAACTCAGTGAAAACAGTGCTTCTCAAAACGATGAAAAAGTATTATTGAACCTCCCGTTCAATTCAACAAAGAGCAGCACCGCAGTTTCCATCGCAGACTTGCTAGAGAGGGACCTCTCCTCAGATCAATCCATTATGGTCGATCCTTGGTTGCTCAATGAGGAAGAACGAGAAATTTACCAGTCAAAGGTCTCATTTCAACGCGCTATCATCATCACAAAAAACGGGGAATTATTCATTGCGCAAAGCAGCGAAGGCACCGAAGTTTCTGCGTATAGTTTTCGCGACGACTTTATTGAGTACGGCGCCAAAACCATTATTCCGCTTCCTCATAGAAACAGAAACATGGGTTGGTACAGATACGGGGGAGCGAGCATTGAAATCACCAGCGCCTTTGTTGGGCAAGATCAAGCAGATGCTTACTTAATTGTAAGTGAATAAAAGGAAGCCCTACTCTCCAGTGTAATGCACCAAGAGCGCTGAATCTGTTTTCTCCACTTTCGTGAGGCCCAGTTTACCTAAGGCTTTAATTCCTTTGTCCCACTGCTTGTTTGACAAGTTAGCAGCTAGCTTCAGCTCATCAAGCGGCATGCTCATTTTGGCCTTCAAAAGATCAACAATCGCTTTTTCGCTTTCGTTCAATTCAATCTTTTTCTCGCCAAATTTCTCTGGTCTCATTTGTGGGAAGAAAAGCACTTCTTGAATGCTTTCGTTGTTGGTAAGCAACATTACCAAACGGTCGATTCCAATGCCCATTCCTGAACACGGAGGCATACCGTATTCCAAAGCGCGAAGGAAATCTTGATCGATAAACATCGCTTCGTCATCACCACGCTCGTTCAAAGCCAATTGCTCTTCAAAGCGAGCGCGCTGGTCGATAGGGTCGTTCAACTCAGAGTAGGCATTCGCGATCTCTTTTCCGTTCACCATCAACTCAAATCGCTCAGTAAGTTCGGGGTTCTCGCGGTGTTTTTTACAGAGGGGCGACATCTCAATCGGGTAATCCGTAATGAAGGTGGGTTGAATGTAGTTTCCTTCACACTTTTCACCAAAAATTTCATCAATCAACTTGCCTTTACCCATTGAGGGATCAATGTCTATTTTCAAGTCCTTACAAACCTCGCGTAGCTCATCCTCATTCATCCCAGAAATATCATGACCCGTGAATTCTTTGATGGAATCGATCATGCTCACTCGTTTGAATGGGCGTTGAAAGTTGATCTCGTTTTTACCCACCGTAATGCTGGTTTTACCATGCAATTCAAGGCAAACGCGTTCGATCATTTCTTCGGTGAAATCCATCATCCAATTGTAGTCTTTATAGGCTACGTAGATCTCCATTACCGTAAACTCCGGGTTATGAGTACGGTCCATTCCTTCGTTTCTAAAGTCTTTCGCAAACTCATACACCCCTTCGAATCCACCAACAATTAGTCGCTTCAAGTAAAGCTCATTGGCAATTCTCAAATACAAAGGAACATCAAGGGCATTGTGATGAGTGATAAACGGCCGAGCACTCGCTCCACCTGGAATGGGCTGAAGGATTGGTGTTTCTACCTCCAAATAGTCTCTTTCATTGAAAAAGTTACGCATGCTTTGCATCACTTTACTTCTTGCAATGAAGGTTGATTTTACGTTTTCGTTGACAATCAAGTCAACATAGCGCATTCTGTAGCGCAATTCTGGATCTGAAAACTTATCGTGAACATTCCCTTGATCATCGGTTTTCACCACGGGAAGTGGTCGGATCGACTTGCCCAAAACCGTCAACTTTTTTACTAAAATCGATGGTTCTCCGGTTTGAGTGGTAAATGTTGTTCCTTCCACCCCAATAAAATCGCCAAAATCAAGTAATTTTTTGAATACCGTGTTGTAAGCTTCCTTGTCTTCTCCTGGGCACAATTCATCTCTATTGACATAAATTTGAACCCTACCCGTGGAATCCAAAAGTTCGGCAAAACTGGCTTTCCCCATTACACGAACGCTCATTAATCGCCCAGCAAGTACCACTTCTTTACCTTCTTTGAAGTCCTCAAGCAATTCTTCCGCCTTATGGCTGGCTTTGAATTCGGCTGCAGGAAAAGGCTCAATGCCCATTGCTCTTAGCTGCTCTAGCGCATTAATGCGAACAAGTTCTTGCTCTGATCTGTTTACACTCATGTGTGATGGTTTTATTTCTAGTCGACAAAATTACAAGTATTTCTATCACTTGCATTATAAAGCGTGACCCATGCTAAAATCTTACGTCAAAACTTGGAGTGTTAATCTTCGTGTAGAAGCAACGCTTTGCTTTCCTGATACGTCTATTATGAAGAAGGGTTGCTTGTTTTTGCAGTCCTATCTTCATCGACCTTGATAACTAGCTAGTGCAACGCATATTAGTAGCCATATTGCTTATGATTCCTTTTGGAGGTTTCGCTCAACTGACGATTGAAGCGAACACCAATGCTGGATGCGCTCCTTTTGGGGTGATTTTAAGCGTTACTTCTCCAGCGCCTGCAAGCATCAACAACTATGCTTGGTCAGTGACTTATCCAGATAATACAGTTGAAACCGCCACCTCTGCAGAGTACATCGATATCCTCTCGATTCCGGGAGATTATACCGTAAGTCTTTCAATAAACAATGGTTCTCAGAGTATTACAGAAACCAACTTCATTACGGTTTACGGTTTACCTGAAGTGAACTTCGAAGTTGATGTGCAAGAAGGCTGTTATCCACTCTGTATTGAATTTACCGACTTAACCACAACTCAAGGAAGTAACATTGTTGAATGGTCATGGGATTTTGGGAATGGAACTACAAGTGCGTTGCAAAACCCAAGTTATTGCTATCAAGACAATGGCGTGTATTCGCCGATTATGTCTGTTGAAGATGAATTCGGTTGTTACAACGACATTTCTATTCCCGGATTGATAACGGTTTTAGACGCTTTTCCCGAAGTGGGTTTTTTGCCTTCCACTTTTGCTGATTGTAATCCTCCTGCGATTATTGAATTTGAAAACAGTTCTTCAGGAAATGGGGGCTTGACCAGCTCTTGGGATTTTGACGATGGTTTTACAACAACAACTGTTGACGCTTCAGACATCACCCATACTTTCACTGCTGTTGGGCTTTATGAAGTTTGTTTGCATGTTGAAGAACCCAATGGTTGTGCCGCAGATTCTTGTGTATTAATTGATGTTTCCCCCGCACCAACACCTTCGTTCGACCTCTCTGAAAGCTTGGTTTGTGCTGGTACTGAAATCACATTTACCGACACAAGCACGCCTACCCCAAGTAGCGTTTCGTGGGACATTGATGGGGATGGCTTTACAGACAGCACCTCACCCTCATTTAACTCAATTACCGATACTGAAGGTGTTTTTAACCCAACACTAACTGTTGTATACAGTCCGGGCTGCTCTGCAAGTTCTGATGGAACACAAAGCCTTGAAGTATTGCAAGAACTAGTAGCGAACTTCAGTGCAGACAATACGTTCGCATGTGAGAGCCCGATAGAAGTTAATTTCACCAACCTCAGCTCAGGTCCAGGTATTTTGAGTTATGAATGGATCATCAACGGTGTTTCTCAAAGCACTACCAGTGATTACACCCACACCTTCAATGCTCCCGGTAGCTACGATGTAACGCTGCAAGTAACAAACGACAGTGGTTGTGTGAGCGAATTGGCTTTTGCTGATTTCGTCAACATCAATTCACTCGACATCAATTTCAACCTTCCGGCAATTGTTTGCACTGAAGAAGTGGTGGAGTTATCCAACGTAAACGTGAATAGCTTCGACCCTATTCTTGAGCTTGAATGGGATTTCAATGAAGATGGAATTACCGATGTTACTGGCAACACCCCAAGTTACATCTATTCGCTTCCTGGAGAATACTTTGTGTCTGTTGTTGTAACAACAGTGAGCGGTTGTTTGGCAGAAGTAGAGAGTATGGCCACGATTCTAGTTCAACCAGATGCACAAGCGGAGATCCTGTCTGGCCCAATCATCGGTTGCCCAGGTGAGCCTGTTGAATTTTGTGTTGAAACGGTTGAAGGCCTGAATTACAACTGGAACTTTGGAGATAACACAGGGTGGAACCTTATTGGTTTCCCCGAAACTTGTGTTCAACACGATTATCAAGATACCGGTTATTTCGATATCAGCTTAAGCCTCTACAATCAAGGATGTGGGAATCTGTTGGTATTGGAAGACTACCTCTACATCAGTGGTCCTGTAGCGCTTTTTCAAGCAATTGAAGACTGCTCAGATATTACCAATATCAGTTTTGTAGACAACAGTATTAGTGCCGATGAAATTATTTGGGATTTTGGTGATGGAAGCCCACTTGTTTATAACGACCCCAACCCCCAGCACCAGTATGCCTCCGAAGGACAATACACCGTAACTTTAACGGCCAGCAATAATTTAATCGATTGCCCAGACATCACCACCACAACCCTCAATCTGGTAACCGAAGACATTGGCTTGAATTTTTTCCCCAGCGAAGGTTGTCCCGGCATGAATGTGAACATGCTTACCCCAGACCAAACCGAATATGAAATTTGGAACATCGATTTTGGAAATGGAACGGTGCTCGATGCCCATTGGGATGAAGGTTTAAATCGCTGGCAAGTGTATATCACTACCAATGGCGTTACCACCTACAGTCAATTCTCTTTCTTTGCCGACTTTATTCCATTTATCAACTATTCTCAAGGCGGGTTTTTCGACATTACCATCAATGCCATTGATTGGAGTGGATGCGCAACTACTACGGTTTATGAAGATGCCATTGAGGTCTATAACGACTTCCTTTTTGCTGATTTTGCCATTAATGTAATCGACGACTGTGATGAGGTGCGCTTAGAATTTGTTCCTACAGGAAACTTCTTGGATACTTGGGAATGGGAGTTTACCGATGGTACTATAAGCACGGATTTAATATTGGAGCACGTTTTCACTGCTCCCTACGACACCACCTTTGGAGCTACATTCACAGCTGCGGATAATTTTGGTTGTGGATCAACCGTAAGTCATGTGCTCGACATTGTACCCCCACCAATTCCATCGTTTAACGCACTAAATGATCCGCTTTGTTGGGGTGATGTGCTGAATCTAGAAAATACTTCAGTTGGAGAAAACCTCACTTACTCTTGGGATTTTGGCGACCCAAATTCCGGGGCAGATAACACCAGTACACTTGAGAACCCGACCCACGAATACAACGAAAATGGAAGCTTCACCGTTTGTTTGAATGCTACAAATACCGCAGGTTGTACGCAATCAGTTTGCAGTGATAACCTCGTAAACATTCTCAACCCTGTTGCAGAAGCTAGCTATACCAGCAACATCAACAATTGCCTTTATGGTGTTTCCCTATTTAATGAAACCCAAGGTGTTATTAGCAGCTCATTTTGGGATTATGGCGATAACCAAACCGGTGGAGGCTTGAACGTTTTTCATACCTACCCACTTGGTGTTTTTGATGTTGAACTCGTTGTTGTGAATGATTTGGGTTGCTCAGACACCCTTGTTCTTCCAGACATCTTGAATTTAGGAGCAGCTGTTGGTCAGTTCACCAGCACCCTAGACCCCATTTCTTGTGCTCCATTTCAAACCACCTTTGAAGCCTATAATGTCGCAGACAACAGCTTCACCTATTTTTGGGAATTCGATGATGGCTCTGGAGACGGTTTGAACAATACGCAAACCAGCCATACCTACACCGAACAAGGCACCTACTGCCCTTCGCTCATCATGGAAGATCAAAACGGTTGTCCTTTGTTGATTCAATGCGAAACGCCTTTCACTGTTGAAGAATTTACCATCACTACATCTACACCAGAAACAGTTTGCTTTGGACAAACCAGCTTTTTCGAGGCTAATGGAGCCACCTCTTACGCTTGGTCTGATAATACAAATGTGAATGAACTCACCAACAACACCTGGGAACTTGATTTAGAGTCATCACAAACACTTTCCCTCACCGGATTTTTTGAAGATTGTGAGAACACCGTTGATATTGATTTCACCATTTTAGACCTTCCTAATCCAAACTTATTATTGGCTAACGAGTACTGTTTTGACACTGGTGAATTCGACCTGCTTCTGAACTCAAGTAGTGATGTTTCTGGGGGTGAAAGCTTTACTGTGAATGGACTTGAAAGCAGCATTTTTTCAAGTAACCAAACGCCAAATCAAAGCTATGAAGTCATCTATACCCTTGAAGATATTAATGGGTGCGTGAATGCCGACACCCTCAACGTTTTCATCCATCCGCTGCCAATCGTCAACCTAGCCAACACGCCGGATTTTTGTGAAGGCGACCCTGTTGTTGCGCTGCAAGGCGGTATGCCTTTGGGAGGTAATTACACCGTAAATGATGATTTAGCCACCACTTTTGATCCTTCAATGGGAGCAGGAGCTTATCAAGTCAACTACATCTACCTTGATCAAAACAACTGTGAAGCGCAAGACAGTGTGGCATTTGATGTGAATCCGCTACCGCTAATCGACTTTAGCAGCGACGATGTTTGTTTTGGAAATGACGCTACTTTCATCAATAATTCCAGCATCTCTAGCGGCAGCATTGCGCAAGCTCAATGGGATTTTGGTAACGCCACCACAAGCAATGATTATGATCCTCAAGGTGTGTCCTATGCCAGCCCTGGAAATTACCAAGTAACACTATCCCTCACGTCAACTGAAAACTGTAGCGCCTCATTGAGTCAAGAAGTGAACGTTTTGACTTCGCCTGAAGTTAATTTCAACTTTGAAGACGCTTGCCTCGATCAGCTTTTTAATTTTAGTGATGCCAGTGTGGTGCAAGCAGGAAGCGCTGTGGCTTGGGAATGGGATATCAATGGGATTCCAATTGCCATCAACCAGAACGTAAATAACTACCAGTTCCCAGAAGCGGGTAATTACAACTTAAGCCTTTTCGTGACTTCGAATGAAGGCTGTGTTGACTCTCTTAGTCAGACGGTACAAGTGTTTAGTTTACCCGAGGTTGATTTTCTTAGCGATGAAGCTTGTGCTGGTGTTCCTATAACTTTTATCAATACCTCTAGTGTTGAGGGCGCCACCATTACTGCATATGAATGGACAATTGATGGTGAAATCGTGTCAACAGACCAAAACTTTACAGGCAGTTTTAGCGAACCGGGAGATTTGAACTTGAACCTCGTCGTTTCAAGCGATCAGGCTTGTAGTGCCTCGTCAAACGATACCTTCAGCGTTTATGCTGCGCCTGAAATCTCCTTCACACAGAGCGCCGATGTAGGGTGTGAACTGGGCACTGTTCAATTTGAAGATATGTCTAGTGCTGAAGGAAGCATTGTGCTTACTTGGGCTTGGGAAATGAACGGTGTTTTTATTTCTGGCCTGAACACCGCCAGCTTTAACCCACAGAACCCGGGAGCCTATGACCTCGTGCTAACAGTAGGTACTCCGCAAGGATGTTTCGCAGACACCTTGGTAGAAAGTGTTGTTGAACTGTTTCCTAGTCCGATTGCAACTTATTCGCTCTCTTCTGACAACGTGAGCATGCTCAATCCTGAGCTTACCATCGTGAATGAAACTGAAGATAGTGTTGAGCAAATATTCACCTTACCCAATGGTCAAGAATTCAACACCCCAAGTATTGATTACACCTTCCTTGAACCGGGAGATTATGAGTTCACGCTCTGGGTTGAAAACGAATTCGCTTGCGCAGATAGCGTCCTTATTAGTATTCCTGTAGAACAGGTGATTTTAGTGCACGTTCCTAATGCGTTCACTCCAGACAGTGATGGCGTGAATGAAGTATTTGTGCCTGTGATCAATAACATTGAAGTAGATGATTATCGTTTTGAAATTTTTAATCGATGGGGAGAAATGATCTTCGCTTCGGAGACGCCCGGTGAAGGATGGAACGGTAACGTCAAAGGAGGTGAACACTATGCCATGGATGGGGTGTACACCTATCGCCTGGCCCTTCGTGAAATCACCACGAACGAGAAGCGCGAATTCTTTGGGCACGTGACCCTCATTCGCTGATGTTTTCTCTTTCTGCATTCTTCCGAAAGGCCTAACTTAGCAGTCAAACTTATACTGTCTGTTATGATGCGTCAGCTCATCGAAAACTTTCCTCAACAATTAGCAGATGCTTTTAGCATCGGTAAAAACGCTATTCTTTCTACAAGGAATCAGGAGATTAGAAATGTTCTTATAACAGGCTTAGGTGGTTCTGGAATAGGTGGAAAAGTGGTTGCCCAATTGGTAGAAGATGAAGCAAATGTTCCTTTCTACATCAATAACGATTACGTCCTCCCAAATTTCGTTGACGAGCACACACTCGTTATTGTAAGCAGCTACTCTGGAAATACAGAAGAAACACTTGCGGCTATGGACTGTGCGCTAAAAGCAGGGGCTCAAGTTGCGGCCATCACTTCTGGAGGTGCTGTTCTTGATCTGTGCAAAAAGTACGAGCTCACCCATATCATTATTCCCGGCGGAAAGCCACCACGTTCTCAATTTGGCTACTCCTTTGTTCAACAATTGTTTTTGTTGTGCCACTACGGAATTATTGATGCTCAGTGGATTGAAAAGCTCAGTGGAGTAAGCTCGTTCCTTGAAAGCAAGCAAACAGAAATTATTGCATTAGCACAAGAACTTTGCGCTGAAAACGAAAATCGAATTCCAATAATTTATACCGAACGCGCTTTTGAAGGAGTTGCCATCAGATGGCGTCAACAGCTCAATGAGAACAGTAAATTACTTTGCTGGCACCAGGTATTTCCTGAGCTCAACCACAACGAAATGGTGGGTTGGGATGCTGGAAGCAACTGCTATCATGTGATGATGCTTCAAACAAGCTTTGATCACCCAAGAAGCCGCATGCGTATGGAAATTAGCAAGCCCTGGATTGAGCAAAAAGGTGCCCTTGTAAGCATCGTTTCAGCCCTTGGAGAAAACCGTTTAGAGCAAGTGATCAGCCTTATTAATTTGGGCGACTGGCTCTCTTTACTCCTCGCAGAGAAAAACAATACCGACCCTGTCATCATTGAAGCAATTGATCATCTTAAAGGAGAGTTAGCCAAAAGATGAACACGCCCACAGTAAAATACCGCGATCTTGGCCGCATTGATTATAAGGAGTGTTGGGATTACCAAGAGCAGCTCTTTAAAGAAATTGTAGATCAAAAGATCTTCAACAGAAACCACCCGGAAGCTGCTAAAATTACTGAAAACGTCCTGCTTTTTGTGGAGCACACCCCGGTGTTTACCCTTGGGAAAAGTGGTGTTGAAACTAACCTTCTCGCTAGTGATGAAGAATTGAATCATCGAGGCGCGAGCTATTACAAAATCAACCGGGGCGGTGATATTACCTACCACGGTCCGGGACAAGTTGTAGGATATCCCATATTTGATCTCGACCACTTTTTTACCGACATCCACAAATACCTTCGCTACCTCGAAGAAGCCATTATTCTGACCATTGCCGATTACGGAATTGCAGGTGAGCGTGTAGATGGATTAACCGGAGTTTGGGTAGATGGTCAGCACCCCGAGAAGGCAAGAAAAATTGCTGCTCTTGGTGTAAAGTGCAGCCGTTGGGTAACCATGCACGGTTTTGCCCTAAACGTGAATACAGATTTAAGCTTTTTCGACCTCATCGTTCCTTGTGGAATTGATGATAAGGCCGTTACCTCCATTGAAAAAGAACTTGGTGCTCCGGTAGATGAGGCTGAAGTGAAAGCAAAACTCTTGCTCAACCTTCAGAATGTTTTTGATTTCGAAATTGCCTAAAACAGCACGTCTTCTAGAAAGAAACCGTTGTCTTTCTGCGAACCATTCGTTTTGTTCCTTTCACACAAACCTGTAGCACTTGTTCTGCTGCGTAGTTGTCGCCCAGCAATTCAGATTTTTTCCAAAACTCACAGGCTTCTTCTTGTTGATGTAAAGCAAACTTCGTATTCCCTAAGTAGAACAATGCCTCTGCCAACAGCTCGTCTTCCTTTTGAACGATTTCAGTTAGTAGCTCTTCCGCTGCTTCATAATGAAACATTTCGTATTGTGCGATGGCGATGTTCAGTTTACTCCGCGTAAAGTCTGGCTTAAGATCAAGGCAATGCTCAAAGGTTTCAAGCGCCGAAATCATTTTATTCTGCTCCAGGTAAACTGCAGCTTTCAGGTAGTGCGCCTCCATGTATCGAGGGTCGATTTCAATGGCTTTATTTAAATGAAATAGTGCCTCTCGGAGGTTATTGTCGATGTAATCCACAGCGGCCAAGTAATAATGCACCTTCTTGTCGTCAGGCTCAAGCGTGTAGTAGCGCAAAAGATCGTCTTCTGCTCCCATGGTAATTTCCAAAGTAGTGAGGCAAATTCCCCGGTGAAGAAATAAATTGGCTTCATCATAACCCGCATCTTCAGCCGCATAATAATACGTTAAGGCTGAATCGAGCATGTCCAATTTGTGATAACAATCGGCCAAAAGCATTAAGTTTTCAGGCAGCTCTCGTTCGTTAATGGCACGCATGGCTTGGCGGTATTCGCCTTCTTCGTAGAGGATTCGGGCATCATCAGATGCACCTTGAGCATTGGCCAAAGAAATAAAGCCAAAAAATAAAGCAAGAGTTAGGTACAATTTCATACTTACTTATACTCAAAAATCGATAAAAGGTTTCTTAATTTAAGGCCATGAAGCGACTCCAACGCACCTTTTTTTTCGTCCTCCTCATTCTCCTTGTGATATACGCCTCACTGGCCTTGACGGGTAACGGACATATTCTCGAGGGGATCCCTCAAACGTATTTTCGCGGGGTAAACAAACCCGATATTGATGACTTGCCCTTCAGTGATGTGCGAGAAATTCCAGTTGGTGAAGCACAAGCCTGGCCCAAGAGCAGTGCTTACAATCGTTTTAAGCTAAGTGATGAGCTCCTCGAAAAGCACGAGAAATATGAAAGCACTGCCTTCCTCATTATTGAAAACGACAGCCTCTTATTTGAGCAATATTGGGGACAAGGAGGCGTGGATGTTTTAAGCAATTCATTCAGTATGGCGAAAAGCTTCACAGCCATGTCGATTGGAGTGGCGGTGGATCAAGGTCTGCTTAAAACGAGCGACCCGGTGGGCAATTATTTGCCTCGTTTTAAACAAGGACTTAACGCCGAATTGAGCATCAAAGAACTGCTTCAAATGTCGAGTGGAATTAACTTTGGTGAGAGTTACACAAATCCTTTTGGATATCAGGCCAAGTCGTATTACAACGACGATTTAATTGGACTAACGAAAGATTATTTGGTGAGCAAAACTCCGGGCACATTTTGGGAATACCAGGGGGGCAATACCGTCATTCTGAGTGAACTTTTAGAAAAGGAAACCGGTGTTCGTTTGAGTCACTATTTTGGGGAAAACATCTGGAGTAAAATTGGGGCCGAGCACGCGGCCTATTGGGGATTGGATGATGCCGACGGAATGGAAAAAGCATTTTCTGCCGTTTACGCTACCGCAAGAGACTTTGCGCGAATTGGTCAGTTGTATCTGAATGATGGCCAGTGGAAGGGAACTCAAATCTTATCACCCGCTTTTATTCAAGAAAGCATACAGCCATGTGACGCACCAGACAAAGATGGCCTTCCTGCAAACCACTATGGCTATCAATGGTGGCTGGGTGAATTTGAAGGTGACAAAATATTTATGTGTATTGGCATGCGCGGACAGTACATTATTTGTCAGCCCAGCAAAAGTCGGGTTGTTGTTCGCCTTGGTCATACCCGACCTGAAACTAAAGTGGATCGTTTACCTGAAGATTTATTTTGGTGGCTTGGGGCTGAGTTGACTCCGCAATAAGTACTTATTTTTTGTTCTCCCTGAAGCTTGACCTTTAAGCTAAGTGCTTTCGAATCTTCTCTTAAATTTGCAGCATGAAGAAAGACATTAATCCGCCAGCGGTAAAAGACATTGCCATGGCCGTTGTTCCTGAGCTGAACGAATTGAACGAAACCGTTTACAACGTGTATTTCATCAACCTAAAAGATGATGATCTTGAGGGGGTATTGGTGAGCAGCAGGGGTTATGGAGAGATTAAAGGAGAGAAAGTAAACACCTCAGAGCTTCGTCATTTCCTCGATGTTGTTCCGGCCAAAAGCTACCGAAAGATTGAACCAATTATTGAAGATGTTTTTGTTTTGAGCAATCAATACTGGGTGAGTTTTTATGAGAACAAGGTGATGTCTGACAAGAAATACGTTTTTGTTGCCGGCAGCATTGACCAGAAAAACTTTACAGATGTGCCTTTGATTGGCATACCTGGAGTCGTGATCTCTTGAGTGCCGATTTAAGTCTGTCAACTAAAAAAGATGAAACAAAAAGCCCCTCACCAGAAGTGAAGGGCTTTTTAATGATTGAGAAGAACTTTTACTTGTCGATAGAACCCACCACCCGTTTCATAAAGGCGTTCATGGCCTCTTTTTTAGGTGTGCCATTAGCGATTTCTTTCTGTACTTCAAGTGCTCCATACATGTTGGAAAGCAACTCTCCGATGACATCAAGTTCTTCGTCTTTTAGCGACTCCAATTCAGTGAGGTGCTCGAGCACATCGATGGCTTCTACTAGGTAGTCCTCATCGGTTTTCTCAATGAATTCTTGCAGGTGTTTAATTACTGGTAACCTCATCAACAAATGATTTTAAGACTTCAGCCTTGTTGGTTTGAATTTGTTTCGCAAGCGCTCCGTTGCTGAATGCAGCGAAGGTTGGTAGGTTGTCAACGTTCGCTAACTGACGAGAGTTTGGAAATTTCTCTGCGTCAACAACAACGAAAACAACATCGCCGTGCTCACTGGCCATTTTCTTGAATTTCGGCTTCATAATTCTGCAGTTTCCACACCATCCGGCGCTGTACTGAACAATTACTTTTCCGTTTTCTTGAACCAACTGACTCAAATTGTCTTGATCTAGTTCTTGCAACATAATTTCTGTTTTTTAGTGTGAAGCCAAGTAGCTCGCTACACCATCGCGGTTCGCAGACATAGCGTCTTTGCCTTCTTCCCAGTTTGCTGGACAAACCTCACCGTGTGTTTGAACGTGAGTGTATGCATCAATCAAACGAAGAAATTCGTTTACGTTTCTTCCAAGAGGCATGTGGTTAATTCCTTCGTGGAATACGGTTCCTGTTTCATCAATCAAGTAAGTAGCACGATAAGTGACATAATCACCATGGATGATGTCTGCATTCAACTCCTCGTTGTACTCCACTGCGCTAACGTCAAGAATATTCAAAATCGACGCTAGGTTGCGGTTGCTATCTGCAATCAAGTTATAGGTAACACCTTCAATTCCACCGTTGTCTTTTGCCGTGTTCAACCAAGCGAAGTGTACTTCTGCTGTATCGCAAGATGCACCAATAACAATGGTGTTTCTTTTATCGAATTCACCCAAAGCTTCTTGGAATGCGTGAAGCTCAGTAGGACAAACAAAAGTGAAGTCTTTTGGGTACCAAAAAAGCAATACTTTCTTTTTGTTCTTTACTGCTTCTTCGAGAACGTTAATTTTAATGGTATCTCCCATTTCATTCATGGCCGATACTTCCAAGTTAGGGAATTTCTTTCCTGTGAACATGTTCGTTGTTTTTTTGCGTGTTTAACTTACAATGATGACACAAAATTACACGACTTGTTTCATAGAACCTAATTATACTATTTATACCTTTGTTAGATATTATCTATGAGATGAATCTAAACCAATTGAAATATGTTATGGCGGTGCATGAACACCGTCATTTTGGTAGGGCCGCTGAGCACTGTGATGTTACGCAGGCCACGCTTAGCGCAATGATCAAGAAGTTGGAAGAAGAGCTGGGGCTTGTTTTGTTTGACCGTGATAAGCAACCCACAGTAATTACAGAAGCTGGACTACAGGTGGTAAAAATTGCCAAAGACATGCTTGCCAAGCAACAAGAACTGCTCGATTTGAGCAAAAACACGAGCACGAACTTAAAAGGAACATTCAAATTGGGCATTATTCCCACAGTGGCGAACGCTCTCCTTCCGCTGATTTTGCCTTCGCTGCTCGAACAGCACCCTGAACTTGAACTCACCATTGCGGAAATCACGACGGAAGAAATCATCCACCGACTAAAAGAAGACCGCATCGACCTTGGAATATTGGCCACACCGCTTGAAGAAGAGGAATTGGAGGAAAACATTCTCTACTATGAAACCATGATGGTTTACGGAGTGAGTGATCCAAAGAAAAAATTCATCGCCCCAAAAGATGTTCAGGATGAAAAAGTTTGGCTTTTAGAAGAAGGAAATTGTTTCAGAAACCAAAGCATGACCATTTGCGACATCCAAGAAAAGAGCAACTACCCCAACAAGCTTCACTTTGAAGGAAGCTCCTTTGATACCCTTCTCAATCTCAGTGATCATTTTGGGGGCATCACCCTGGTGCCCGAGCTCTACTACAATTTAATGTCTGAAAGCAAGCAAGAGCGAACCCGAATGTTCAAAGCGCCCTATCCTGTTCGAGAGATTAGTGCAGTTTATTATCGGCCCTTTGCAAAAAAGAACAGCATTGACCTTTTGTCTGAACACATCAAAAAGCTCATTACGCCGCGATTAATAAGCACTACCCTACCTAAAAAGGACTTGTCTATCATTGGAATTTGAGCCCCTTTTAATTTCGGAATAAATCTGTGAGAAATGGTTGGTACAATTTGTTCATCTTTGGATTCTGAATGAAGACCAGCGAAACTGCCATATTGTTTTTCAGCCGAAGCGTAGGCGCGGAAGCTAAAGCCAAGTTGTGGATTAAATCCAAGAAATCTGCGCTCATCAACCGCAGCATTTCTAGAACGCTCATCAAGCACACCAAGTCTGTTCTTGACGGCAGCGGCTTGACGGTTTTTCATTTTGATGAGCACCAACAAATTGGTGATTCTTTTGGCGAACGCTTTGCCCATGCCTTCCAAGCAATTTTTGACTTGGGTTACAGCAATGTAATCGCACTTGGTAACGACACGCCAAACTTGGAACACTTGTCTTGGAAAGCACTTCAAAACGAGCTCCAGAAAAACAAAACGATTCTTGGTCCGAACGAAAGAGGTGGCGCTTATCTCATTGGTCTAAACAAAGCCCTTTTCGATTTCAAAACCTTTTGTTCCTTGCCTTGGCAATGCGAACAGCTCTTTGAGACCCTTCAAGGCTATTTTGGAGCAGACATCCACGTGCTCAGCGAACAGATCGACCTCAACACCAAACAAGATTTATTGGCTGTACTCAGCCGTTTGAAGTCGGGTATTGGCTTGTTGCACACCTTGCGCTTGGCCCTAGGATTGGTGCTTCATCACGGTCAAAACACCCAAGACCTTTCGCTTTCATTGAGTCTTCCAAAAAGCGACCATCACCGTGGTCCGCCCATTGTTATTTGCTAAGGCAAACCCTCGATTAATCCCAAATCAACATCAACTTACACTTCGGTCGGGCGCATGCTCTGGCCTTTAATTCATTTTACATGAAACGCATTCTTTTTGCATTTCTCGCGCTTATTGCTGCGAATTTTTTGAGCGCTCAGGCTTCTTTAGATATCGTCTTGCTCGACCAAAACAAAAAAGAAATTCCCTTCCAAGGAATTCAAGTGAGCAACACGGCCATTGGATACCAAAAGCAAGTTGCCACCAACGAAAACGGTAAAGTTCAGTTATACGGACTCTCCACTTCTGGTAAATACAGCATTGAAGTATTGGAGAGTGCATTTTATCACCCCTTAACACAAGAGAACATTGTATTGATTTCTGGAAAAGCCACCTCTGTTACCCTCACTTTGACAGAAAAAACCCAGGCTTTGGATGTGGCCACTGTTTCGGGCGATAATTATGTGAGCATCAACGCTGTTAACGCTGAAGTTGCTTCGAGTTTAGACGCCAGAGAAATCAACACCCTTCCTGTTGAAGGGCGAG
The DNA here is from genome assembly GCA_029238785.1 of Flavobacteriales bacterium. Classification (GTDB taxonomy): domain Bacteria; phylum Bacteroidota; class Bacteroidia; order Flavobacteriales_D; family Sanyastnellaceae; genus CALKGK01. Next base: position 36,497 of record JAQWFN010000003.1, read on the forward strand.
ACATCACCCGTGTTTTATACCGCTTGCCCAACATTACGCAAGCCACTGGTTTTTATCCTGAAGCCCCAAACATTGCCATCAACGGAGCAAATTCCTTGTATACCAATTATCAAATCGATGGTATGGACAACAACGAGAACTTTCTTGGTGGTCAGCGTTTTGCCATGCCCATTGGTTTCACCCAAAGCATCACAGCTTTAACCAACAACTTCAGTGCAGAACACGGATTAAGCTCCAACGGCATCATCAACATCACCACAAAATCTGGAACCAACGAAACTGCGGGTGAAGTGTTTTACATGACGCGCCCCGGTGCAGTTATTGATTCGCCCAGTGAATTTGCCTTGCGTGATTTGTCTGGAAACCAAGTGAAAGACGGTTTTCAGAGACACCAAGTTGGTTTTGGATTGGGAGGCGCAATCACCCAGAATAAAACATTTTACTACCTCAATGTAGAACACACCTTAGACATCAAAGACAACCTCCTGAACGTACCACAATTGGGCATTAACGAAACTGTTCAAGGGAGAAATACCTTCACATACTTGTCTGGAAAGCTCGATCACAACTGGGGAGAACGCTTTCAAACCTCATTGCGCGTGAACACGGGTTTGAGCAATATTGAACGTCAAGGTGGTGGTTTAGAAGGTGGAGTGAACTTCCCTTCGGCGGGAAACACCCAAGCGCGAAATGCTATGAACATCGCCCTGAAAAATACGGTGCGAAGAACCAACTTCATTTACGAAGGAAATTTTCTTTACGGCCGCTTTCGCTGGAACTACGCCACGCCAGAAGATGAAGGGAGTCCGAACGTTACCGTACTCGACCCACAAGGCTTGACAATGGCGGTACTTGGTCATCCAGGCTATGTCTTTGACGTTACCGAAAACACCCAAGTGATTCAACAAAAGCTCACTTTCTTGCGCGACAAGCACACCATTAAAGCTGGTGCACAATACAAGCGATCGAACTTTGCGCTATTTGGTGGAGGAAACCCCAACGGAAGTTATACCGTGCAATTGAATGAAGATCAACTTGCCGCTTTACAAACCAACAACCCGGGAATTGGCTTAGTGCCGCAAGATCTACCCGGAGACGTGAGCGTTTTGAATTATGGCGTAGAACTTCACCCAAACGCTTTTGAAGCCAATCAGAACATCTTCAGTATTTATATCGAAGACCAATGGGCCATTGCTCCGCGATTGAACGCGAATATTGGCTTGCGTTATGATTATGACGACTTGTCGAAGGGTGGAAACGACACCGGAGACCTCAACAACATTGCACCTCGTTTGAGCTTAAATTATACCATCAACGAGCAAAGCAGTGTGCGCCTTGGCTATGGCATGTATTACGACAAAATCCTCTATGCTTTGTATAGCGATGCCTTGCAATTCAACTCCAACAGCGAGGGCTACAAAGCGCAATTACAAGCTTTGATTGACCAAGGAGTTTTGCCTGAAGGAAGTAACATTGAGGCCCTCACCAACGAAGGAAACCTCACGGCAAACGATCCAAATGCGGCCTACTTACAAGGTCCGCTTGCCGCCGATCTTCAAAATCAAAGAAATGAGGTGTTTCAAAACGAACTGCGCATCCTCAACCCCAATGGTTATGACAACCCTTACAGCCATCAATTCATGGTGGGCTACCAGCGAAAAATAGATGAGGAATTATCCTTCTATGTTGATGTGATGCACAACCGTTCGTTCAACTTGTTCCGACTCCGCAACCTGAACGCACCTGCCGCTTATCAGATCGATCCAGACAATGTGGTGGTGCAATCTCAAGCAGATGCTGATGCGAGTAGACCCGTTCCCATCTTCACAGATGAGCAAGGAAACTATGCTTTGATCAATGGCGACACCTTGAGAAACGTTTCGAGAAATGTGGTGATGACCGAAAGCGAGGGGAGATCTAATTACTATGCTTTGAACTTCACCCTTCAGAAAGAGCGCGGCGACGATAACTATGCTTTCCGCTTTATGTACACCTTGTCTTACTTGGAAAACAACACCGAAGACATCAACTTCAGGGCCATGGACGGGAATGATTTCGAAGCAGAATGGGGTCCGTCTATTAACGACCGTACCCACCTCATCAACAGCATCTTCACCTACTACCCAACGAAAAACTTAAGCCTTAATCTAAGCGCATTGTTGCAGAGCGGACAGCCCATCAACCGCATTCCTGATGCCGGCATTTACGGCACAACAGATTTGAACGGCGATGGTAGAGCTTTTGGTGATGCTTACGTTGGCAACAGCGACCGTTCTCCGGGTGAAGAGCGCAACAGCGATCGTTTACCTTGGTCGAACACCTTTGACTTGAGCATGTTCTACACCATTCCTTTCGGTGAGCAATCCAAAATGGAGATTGGTGCGTACGTATTCAACATCTTCAATGCAGAGAACTTCAGTGGTTATTCGAACAACGCCACTCAGAGCAACCAAATTCAAGTTGGTCCAGCAAGCTCGGGTGTTTTTGTACAACGAAATGCAGCTCCTCCTCGTCAATTTCAATTCTCTGCCAGATTTTTGTTTTAAGCATGAAAAAACTCCGCTATCTCATTTTACTTGTTCTTTTAAGCGCTTGCGGAACAAGTCCCGAAAGCGAACCTTCATCTGATGCTGCTTCCATGACTTGGGAAGAGCAGCTGGAGGCAGCGCGTGGCCAAGAAATCACCTTGATGATGTGGCCTGGTGATCCGCTCATCAACGCTTACATGAAAAGCTACGTGAAGCCAGAAGTGAAACAGCGTTTCGACATTGACTTGAACATTGTTCCAGGGCAAGGCAATCAAATTGTGAGCAGCTTGATGACCGAGCTAGAAGCTGGAAAGGAAAGCAGTGAGGTGGACATGGTTTGGATCAATGGGGAAACCTTTTACCAGCTCCGCCAGATCAAGGCTTTGCACGGTCCGTTTGCCAAATCGCTGCCCAACGCTGAATTTATCAATTGGGAGAGCGCATTTATCGGGACCGATTTTCAGCAGCCTGTCAATGGTTTTGAGTGTCCGTGGGGCAACGTTCAAATGACCCTAATTTACGACAGCCTGAAGGTGAGCACTCCGCCCATGACTTTGGATGAACTTGGACTTTGGGTGAAGGCCAATCCGGGTAAATTCACCTTGGGGAACAACTTCACCGGTATGACCCTTTTGAAGGCATGGTTGATTGATTTTGCTGGAGGAGGAAAGTCATTAAACGGAGATTTTGACGAAGCCAAATACCTCGAAGCCAGCACAAAGCTCTGGGAGTTCATCAATACCCATAAGGCCTATTTTTGGAATGAAGGGAAAAGTTTTCCAAAAGACTTGGCCGAGCAGCACCGCTTGTTTGCCAATGGAGAATTGGCCTTCACCATGAGCAATAACGACAGTGAGGTGGACAACAAGATTGCTCAAGGACTTTTCCCAGAGAGCGCTCGTGCCTATGTTCCCGATTACGGCAGCATTCAAAACTCGCACTACATGGGCATTACATCGCTCAGTGAAAACAAGAAGGCTGTTGAGGTGGTGATCAACTTTCTGATTTCACCGGAAGCGCAATTGAAAAAAATGGACCCTCGGGTTTGGGGAGACGGAACAGTTCTGGATGTGAACAAACTCAGCGTGGAATGGCAGCAAAAGTTTCAAAATGTTCCCGGGCGAGTGCATGCTCCTGAGCGTTCAGAAATAGCAGCAAAAGCGCTGATGGAACCGGCCCCAGAATACATGATGCGTTTGTTTGAAGACTTCAGATTAAAGGTAATTGAAGGGTGATTCTTGGGCGAAAAAATATCGTTCTCACCGCATTTGTGCTCATTTGTTTGCTCCCTTTGCTCATGGGCTTTGTCTATTCTTTGGGCTACAGCTTAGGAGTTTTTGGATTGATGAATGAGGGCTTTACACTCGACCATTGGCTGCGTTTGTTTGCGTCAAAAGATGCCTGGAGCAGCTTGATTTACACCTTCCTGCTCACCCTGGTTTCAATCACACTCGTGATTGTTTTCGCGGGGCTGCTTTCTCGCGCATTTGTGTCAAAGCCTGAGCGCTCTTTCACCCAAAAACTACTTTTACTACCGCTGCTTTTTGCACCTGTTGCCGCTGGTTTTGCGTGGTACTACGTGCTTAGTCCCGCCGGAATCTTAAGCCGCATCAGTCATGCTTTAGGCCTCACAGAAGACATCACCTCCTTCCCCAGGATGGTGAATGACGACTGGAGCATCGGTATTTTGCTTGTTCATGTCTTTTTGGTCTTGCCCATTTTTACATTTCTGTTCACCGCTCAGGCCAAAAGCATGAACTTGTTGGAGATGAACAAGCTCGCTACAAGTTTAGGAAGCTCGCGCCTTCAGTGTTTCACTAAGCTTTGGTTGCCCGCTTTGGTGAAGCGCTTTAAATTGCTCATTGTGCTCTACGCCGTGTTCTTTATGGGGACGTATGAAGTGCCTTTGATTTTAGGACAGAGTTCGCCCCGTGTTTTGACCGTTTTTATTAGTGAAAAGCTCACCATGTTTAGCTTAGACGACATTCCTTTGGGTCATTGCATGGCGGTTTTTTACAGTGCCTGCATCTTTATTGTGCTCAGCTTTTTCCTTTATCGCCAAAAAAGCACCGCCTCATGATGAAACTAGGAAAAAGTACCCTCGCGCTCTTTGTGCTTTTGCCGCTCCTCTGCGTTATTTATCTCAGTGTGGTGAGCGCATGGACCTACCCGCTTTTGTTCGATGCTGAATTCAGCTTAAAGCATTACCTCGTGCTCTTTTCTGGTGAAAGTGAACTCGCTTGGAGCTTTGTTCAAAGTGTTCTCCTCAGCCTCGTGATGGCCACTTTAGGACTCCTATTCGGCTTTTTCGTTGCAAAAGAAATTGCCTTTTCAAAGTACGGATCTCGTCTTTTAAAACTGGCCTTTTACCCTTATATGATTGCACCCGTAGTTTTGGGTTCGATGCTGCAGTTTTATTTTGTTCGTTGGGGTTTGAGCGCCTCTTTTTTCGGGGTGATGCTGGCTCAGTCTTTATTCATTCTGCCCTATGCCGTGCTGATCATGAGTAGTTTTTGGTCGGAAAACATCTTACAGCTTTTCAAACTTGGACAGAGTCTTGGTGGCGATGCTAAAACCGTCAAGCGCACCTTGCTCTACCCTTTAGCCAAACCATGGATGCTCCTCACCTTTGCACAGTGCTTTTTGATCTCGTGGTTTGAATATGGTATAACTCAAGTGCTCGGCATTGGAAAAGTCAAAACCCTCAGCGTAATCAGCATGCAGTTCTTAAAAGAGGCCAATCCGCACCCCGCAGCAGTGGCCGCTGTGCTCATGATTGTGCCCGTACTGCTTACTTTCATTATTTTGTACCGCTGGCAAAACAAAGCACAAGGAAATTGGTCGGCCATCGCCCCCATCAACAATAGTTTAAGCCATCACCCTAAAAAAGTAGGCGCATGATAGAGGTTCGTCAATGGCAAAAAAAATATGCTGAGCTTGAAGTGTTGAAATCGCTCAACTTCCAAATGGAGGAAGGCAAAACCCTGGCGGTTTTGGGTGAAAGCGGTTGCGGGAAAAGTACCCTGCTAAAAACCTTGGCCGGCTTTGACGTACCAGACGGTGGAAGTTTTTTATTCAATGGGCAAAATATCAATGCACTGCCCGTTCATCAGCGAGGCATCGTTTACATGAGCCAAGAAGCCCTTTTGTTTCCCCACCTCAATGTGTTTGATAACTTGGCTTACGGACTAAATATCCGCAAGGTATCGAAAGCAACACAGCGAGAAAAAGTAATGGTGCTAGCTCAAGAGTTGGGCATTGAAGACCAGCTTGAAAAAATGCCTTCGGAATTGTCTGGCGGACAAAAACAGCGGGTAAATTTTGGAAGGGCTTTGATTACTCAACCCAGAATGTTGCTTTTAGACGAACCCTTTGCCAGTTTAGACAGCGGCACCCGAATGAAAATGCAAAAGCTCTTCATTGAAAGCGCCGAAAAATGGAAACTGAGCACAATTTTCGTCACCCACGACATCAAAGAAGCCTTGATTATGGGCTCGCTTTGGGGAACGATGAGCAATGGAAGCCTGGAGCTCTTTGAAAGTAAGCAGGCATTTATCGCAGCAGAACAATCTGGCGCAAAAGAAGAAATGGCCTTTTGGCAAACTATTCAAAGTGAAAATGGAAGAAAAGATGATGAATAAGTTTGATCATATCGAATCGGTGTATTGGGTGTTTACCCAATTGTGTAACGATAAGTGCGACCACTGCTACAACCTCAGTGGTCCGCAAGGAAGCAGAATGAGCGAAGAGGAATGTTTGGCCATCATCGAAAACCTTCCCCGCAAAGTCGACCGCATTATTTTGAGTGGTGGTGAACCCATCGCTGAGAAGAAAAAACTCTATTTGATTTTAGACCATTTAAAAGAAAAATACGGCAGCGAAACACAAATCATGCTGCAAACCAACGGCGATTTGCTCACCGAAGAAATACTCGACATCCTCATTGAGAAAGGGGTTACTCGTTTTGACATTGCCAGTATTGATCGCTACCACAAAAAGGCCGGTGGCCGACTCATGGAATTGGCTGATTTGTTTGATTCGCGCGGTGTGAATGGTGATGAAAAAGACCCTTTGGTGAAGAAAGACAACTACCTTCATGCTTATCCTTTGAGTTGGGGATATTGGGGGGCGAGTGAAGAGATATGGCTCGGTGGAAACTGGCCTAGAGGAAGGGCTTTTCAGAAGAACATCTGGCTCAAAAACCCCGATCATAATTTTTGCTCCATCCTCTCGGGTGGGATTGGTTTTTTGAGTGGTGGCGACGAAATTCCACAAGAGATCTCCATTCAGCTTTGGAAAATCAACCCTTGTTGCCCGGGCACCAAAGAAGCCCTTGGCGATGCGCGTAGCGAAAAGGTAGCCGAGGTGCTCGCGCGCTTGGCCGGCAATCCCGTTTTCGAAAAAATCAACTTGGGCGATCCCATCAGCATGGGGGAAAGCATTGGGGTGAGCACAGAACACGCCAAAAAACGCTGTGGTGAATTGAAAAGCGTGTGCCTCTGGTGCGATGAATTTTTCGACAAGCATTTCGACATCAAAACACTTGCTGCCAAACAATAAGCCATCACCCCATCACCCAAAAAAATGCTTTACTTCATCTACAACGCAGACGCCGGCAAATGGAACGGATACATGGACATGCTCCACAAAATCGTTTCGCCCAAAACCTATCCTTGTCACTTGTGCGACATCACCTACGGCGTGTTTAAAATTCGACCAGAGTGGGACGCCTTCTTAAAGTCACAAAGCGATGAGCTCGTTTTCCTGCACCGCGATGAATGGCAAAAAGATGCCGCATTTGTGGAAGAACAACTGCCTGCAATTTTCGAGGTGAGGGAAGGAAAAAGCAGCGTGGCCTTGTCTGCTCAAGACATGAGCGAGATGGATTTGGCTGAGCTCATGGCTTGGGTTGAAGGTAGGCGAAAAAGCAATGAAGCGCGCTGAAGATCAGGGTTTAAGTTAAAACACGCCTTTCCACAGCACAATGTGTACTACTTCACACACTATCAACAAAGCGGTTCCGTTTTTGATATACCTTCATTTGTTCGGAAAGCCATGTGGAAAGTCCTCAGAAATATCGTCTTCTATTGCAGCATCTTCGTGCTCATTGCCTTGGGTGCAGCGGTGTATTATGCCAATACGCATGAAGAAGAGATCAAGGCCTATGCACTTGAAGCCATTCAGGAACACCTTGTAAGCGATGTGGACGTTCAAAACATCGAGCTTTCCCTCATTCAGCATTTCCCAGCAGCAGCACTCACTTGTGAAAACGTGTTGATTTACGACACCTTTGAAGATAGAGACACCCTTATTTTCGCCAAAGAGCTCGCTTTGGAGTTCAATATTATTGAGTTAATTCAGGGTAAATACGAAGTTCAAGGAGTGAGTATTGATGAGGCTTTGGTGAAACTCAAGCGCAGAAAAAACGGCGAAGTCAACTACACCTTTTGGAAGGCCAGCGAAGCTCAAGACAGCAGCCAATTTCGTTTTGCTTTGGAAGGAGCGAACTTCAGCTCAACTCGCTTACTGCTTCACGACGAGCCCGCAGACTTGAACATGGACCTTCAGTTTGACGAGCTCTTGGCCGATGGGGATTTTGACGAAACAAAGATGCGTTTGGATTTGGAAATGGATGCACCGCTTGCTTGGATTGAAGTAGACGGAACATCATGGCTTAATCGCGTGCCCATCGATGGAAAAGCCGATTTAGAAGTGCTTCTAGACGATGAGAAGTACATCATTCACAGCAGCGCTTTAAGTGTGAACGGCAATGATATTGAAGGCAGCGGCAGTTTTCAAAACACGGCAGAACATGTGCTTTGTGCCTTCAGAGCACAGGGCAACAAGCTCAATCTTGCTAAGGTGCTTCAAAGCTTGCCCCCTCGTGTTCAGGAAAGCTTAATGCCCTACGAGATCTCGGGCAACGCACAATTGTCTTGCGAAATTAGCGGTGCAGCCGGCGGTTCAGAAAAACCATTGGTGCAATTAAAAGGAAGCGTGAACAAGGGGAAATTCACCCATAAGGCGGAAGACATCGACCTCGAAGACATACAGTCCACCTTCGCCTATACCTTCGGGGAAAAAGAAACGCTCGACATTCAAGAGCTCAGCGCAGAACTCGATGGTGGGCGTTGGAATCTAAGTGGCTCCTTTGAAAATTTATCTGATCCTTGGGTGAATGTCAAAATCACCGGAAACAGCGATTTAGGTGAGCTTCTAGGTTTTCTGGACGTGGCGCAAATCGCCAGTGCGAGCGGCAAGATAAGCCTTGAAGGCGAGCTCTCTGGAAAGTTACCAAAATGGCGTTACGACGAGGGCTTAAGTAAGATCAATGCTCGTGCACTTTTTAAAGATGTTAGCATTGTTTTTCTGGGTGATGCCTCCCCTTACGAAAAGCTCAACGGAGAAATTGCCCTCGTGAATGGCGATGCTAACGTAAAGCAATTGAGTGGTAAATACCAAGACAGCGACTTTTTGATTGAAGCTTCCTTGAAAGGACTGATGAACCACATCAGCAAAGACCAACTTTTGTTTGTAGATGGAAGTGTGCTCGCTCAGAAAATCAACCTGAACAACTGGATTCCCAAAGACCAAGACGCATCGGCCCAAAAAGAAAAAAGCCCTTTCAGCCTACCAAAAAACATCAAGGCGCAAGTGAGTGTGAAGGTGAATGAAATCCGTTATGATGATGCCCTTGGGAGAGAGCTGACATCCACTTGGGGCTATACCGAAGGCGAAATTTCGTGCAAACAAGTGTCGCTATTTCTGGCCGATGGAAAACTTCAATCTTCAGGGAAATTGCGCGAATCATCGCAGCGTTTTACTTATACCGGCGAGGCGCAGTTCCAAGGCGTGAACATTCAAAAACTTTTTGCCGACTTCGATAACTTTGACCAGAAAACCATCTTGGCCGAGAACATCAAAGGAAAGTGCGATCTCAACACCAGCCTCACGCTAGAATTCGACCGCATGTGGAACTTCTTGAGCGATCGGCTTTTGGTGGAGGCCGACATCAACATGAACGAAGGCGAACTCATTGGCTTGAGCAGTTTAATGGAAGTTCCGGGTTACCTCAGAGAGAACAAGGTGGTGGCCCCTTTTGTAGACATCAACGCGCTTGAAAAAGAGTTGAAGCACATCTACTTTTCAAGCTTGAGCAACCACATTAGCGTTGCCAATTCCATCATCACCATTCCAAAAATGAACATCAGCTCATCGGTGATGGACCTCAGTATTGAAGGAACACACAGCTTTGAGCAAGCCATCAATTACAGCCTTGGCTTCTACCTCCGCGATTTGTTGATTGATAAAAGCAGCACGGATTACGGTAAAGTGGAAGACGACGGTTTAGGAAATTGGTTCTTTTTGTCGATGAGCGGAACTACCGATGACCCGTCTTTTGGCTACGACCGCCTGGCGCATAAGAAACAACGAAAGGAAGACTTTCAGGAAGAGAAACAAACCTTGAAAGAAATCATCAAAGAAGACCTCAACCCCTTCAAGAAAAACGATAAAAAAGGCGACGACAACTTGGGCAGCAAGGAAGACAAAGGTGAGGGCATTAGCATTAGTGTGAACAGCAGTGACGCTAGTGATGAAGATGATAACGGCGGCTTAAAATCCTTGTTCAAGAGTAAAAACGGCGAACGTAAAAAGAAAACAGCTGATAAATCAGACAACAAGGAGACCCCCCCTGATGACGACGACTTCTAAACTTCCCGAAGCCTTTCTAAAGCGCATTGAAAAACAATTTCCGGCGCATTTTGAAGCCATTCTTAAAGGTTTTAATAGCAACTTAACAACCGCCATTCAGCACAACTTTTATACCGGGAAAACAAGCCGTGTTCTCCCCGGAAACCCTTTTGGTGAAGTGTTAGAAGAACGCCCCAACTTTGCTCACGACCCGCATTGGCATGCCGGTACGTATTATGTTCAGGAGGCCAGTTCTCAGCACCTTTATGCGCTCGTAAAACAAGCAATTGCTCATCTTGATGAACCGCTCGTTGCCGATTTTTGTGCTGCCCCTGGTGGAAAAAGCTTGACTGCACTCAATGCCATGGAGGGCCGGGGCGTGCTTTGGAGCAATGAAATCATTTCCAGCCGAGCGAATGTTTTGAGGGAGAACATCAGTAAGTGGGGGCACGGCAATAGCATTGTGAGTTCTTGTTCTACTGAAGACCTTGCTGAAATGGGCGCGCAATTTGACCTTATTTTGGTTGATGCTCCTTGCTCTGGCGAAGGCATGTTTCGAAGAGATCAGATTGCTATTGATGAATGGAAGCCAGAATTACCGCTCCTTTGTGCGGAGCGACAAGAAAGCATTCTCGACAATGCCGTGGCTTGCCTGAGACCCGGAGCATACCTGCTTTATAGCACTTGCACCATGGCGCAAGAAGAGAACCAAGACCAAGTGCGTCGCTTAGTGCATCGCTACGGAATGAACGTAATTTCGTTAGAGGACCAAAATTGGGGTGTCTTTCAACTGAGCGAAGGCGCGCTTTTCACTCCGGGTGCGCAGCGCGGTGAGGGTTTATTTTTCTGTTTGATGCAAAAACCCGAGGGGAACGAAATGGGCCTTCATGTGGCTCAAAAAAAAGGCATTGCTTTAATGTCGAAAAAAGCCAAATTGGAGGTACAAGCTCATCTTCCTCAAGTCAACTTAGAGGGCCATGAACTGTTTGAAAGCAGCGCTCATGTTCGAGCTATACCCGAGCACATGCTTCCGCTTTTGAGCATCGCTAAGCAGCTCCGCATTCCCATTTTACAAGCCGGTTTTGCCCTTGGTGTGGAAAAGTCTGGGAAGTGGATTCCCGCTCACGAACTGGCCATTTTAAAAGCCCAAAAAGCCGATCTGCCCGAAGTAGCGCTTGATTACGAGCAAGCCATCACTTACCTCATGTTAAACGACCCAAAAGTAGAAGGCAAGGGCTGGACCATTGCCACTTTTGAAGGCAGCCGTTTGGGCTGGCTTAAATGTATCGGCAATCGAAACAACAACTACTATCCCAAGCAATGGAAGCTCAGGAAGGGGATTGAATGAAAAAAGGCTAAGGTAATTTGCGAATATTAAGAAGGTATATAAGGTAAAAAACATGACAAAACAGTCCTTAAACGAACCTTCTCTAACAAATTCAACAAGGCACAAAGCAACCTTAATCAAGCACGTACCTTGACGGAAAACAATCAAAAATACCTTCTAATTGTAGCAAGTTTGTACTTTACACTCCTAAATTTAAACTCATGAGGTTCATTTTAAGCGCTTTTGCTCTTTTCGTGTTGCATAGTCAAGTTCTTGCTCAAAGCACCATGGAGCTGGTTCACGACGGACTCACACGAACTTACATTCAATACATCCCGAGCAATGTTCAGAGTCCGGCACCCGTGGTATTAAACCTTCACGGTTATACCAACAATGCCGATTTCCAAATGGGCTATTCTGGGATGAATGCGGTGGCTGATGAGCATGGTTTTATTGTTGTTTACCCTCAGGGAACTCCCGACGCTTTGGGCATCAACCATTGGAATGCTTGGTTGGCCGAAGACGATGTTAACGACATGGGTTTTCTTTTGGCGATTTTGGATGACTTGGAGGCAAATTACGATGCAGACCCCACTCGCATGTACAGTTGTGGTTTTTCTAACGGCGGAATCATGAGTTATACTCTGGCCTGCAGGCAGTCTGAACGCTTCGCAGCTGTGGCTTCTGTGGCGGGAACCATGAATCCCGACATCTACGATACCTGTGTTCCTTCGCGTGCGTTTCCTGTAATGCACGTGCACGGCAGCCTTGATTTAATTGTGCCTGTTAACGGAACAGCCTTGGGTGAATTGACCGATTTTGGGGCGTTAAAAAGCGTTGATGAAACACTTGATTTCTGGACGAATATCAACGGTGAATGTGAGAATGAAACAAGTACCGACCTTGCAAACCCTTCTTTTCTCGACTTGTGCAGTGTAAGCAAAACCGTTTATTCTTCTTGTAATGATGATGTGTTTTGCTGGCGCTATGATGTCAACGGGGGCGGGCATTCTTGGCCTGGAGCATTTCCTTTAATTGTAGTTGGAAATACCAATCAAGATATTGATGCCAGTAGTGAAATTTGGGACTTTTTCAGCCTACATACCTTAGCCCTTCCTCAATCGGTTCAGCCTGTAGACATCAATTCAGAAAAGTTACCCCGATGTTATCTCGACTTGCGTGGAGTGGAAGTGGTGCTTGACGCGTATTTAGCACAGGGCATTTACGTGGCTGTATATGATGATGGAAGCACAAGCTTGTACTTCCATCATTAAAAGCGGGTGATAAGGTGAGGGCTTAATCTTCGTCCTCTTCTTCTTCTGCAGACTCACTTCCAGATTCGAACTCGTAGTTATCAGACTCCGAGAAAGCATCTAGATCGTAATCGTCATCTGTAAATTCGTCAATTGCCTCCAACATTTTAGTGTTGATCTTGAACAGGTAAATCACCTCTTCCGTTTTGATCTCCAAACCTTTGAATGTTTCCTTGTTAGGAATATTGAACTCTTTAAGGTCTGAAATAGCGAACCCTTCTGGGTATTCTCTAGCGATCAGCTGAAGTTGCTCCTTGGTGATCGATTTGTAGTCTTTGAAGACACGTTTCATGCTGTTGTTTTTTTATTGATTCAAGATCCACGCAAATATAAGCGGGGCGACGATAGTAGCATCAGATTCTACAATAAACTTTGGAGTATCTATACCTAGTTTACCCCAAGTAATTTTTTCATTCGGTACGGCTCCAGAATAAGATCCGTAGCTGGTGGTGCTGTCTGAAATCTGACAGAAATAAGCCCAGAGTGGTGTTGAAATTTCCAAATCTTGTTCGAGCATCGGCACCACACAAATAGGGAAATCACCTGCGATTCCTCCTCCAATTTGGAAGAAACCAATGCCTTCTCCGGCTGAATTTTTCTGATACCAATCTGCCAACCAAACCATGTACTCTATACCTGATTTTACGGTAGAAGGTTTTACTTCTCCGCGAATACATCTTCCAGCAAAGATATTTCCCAAAGTGCTGTCTTCCCACCCAGGAACAACTATAGGAATGCCTTTTTCTGCCGCAGCTACCATCCAAGAATCTTTTGGATCAATTTCATAGTATTGTTCCAAAACACCAGACGTGATGGCCTGAAAAAAGTACTCGTGCGGGAAATAGCGTTCTCCTGCTTTTTCGGCCTTCACCCATAGATCAACCATATGGCTTTCTAGACGACGAAACGCTTCTTCTTCCGGAATACAGGTGTCTGTAACACGGTTCAAGTGGCGATCGAGTAATTCTTGTTCTTGCTCTGCTGTTAGATCACGGTAATGCGGTATGCGCTCGTAATGAGAGTGAGCAACAAGGTTCATTACATCTTCCTCTAGGTTGGCGCCCGTGCAAGAAATAATGGCCACTTTGTCTTGGCGAATCATTTCTGCTAAACTCTTCCCTAGCTCTGCTGTACTCATGGCTCCCGCTAGGGTAACCATCATTTTTCCTCCTTTGTTGATATGATTCTCATATCCTACTGCTGCATCTTTAAGCACTGCGGCATTAAAATGGAGGTAATTGCGTTCAATAAAATCTCTGATTGGTGTATTCATGCCTTAAAGGTGGGGATTGAAATGATAGCTCAATATTTTATAATACAACTTTGAAGCTACAAAGTCGGATGCTTTTTCTTCTGGGTTTGGTGCAAGTTCAACAATATCAAAACCTACTAACCTTCTTTTTTCGATAACGCTTTTCAGTAATCTCAAGGTTTGATACCAATGAAGTCCACCCGGCTCTGGTGTGCCTGTTGAGGGAAGTACTGAAGGGTCGAAACCATCAAGATCAATGGTAATGTAAACATCTTCTGTACAAAGTTCCAAAACTCGGTCCATCCATTCTTGGTCGTCTTGTTCATGACAGGTTTGCGCGAAAAAGGTTTTCCCATAATCCATGTGTTCCTTTTCGCTGATGTCCATGCTTCTAATTCCCACTTGAATTAAGTTGGTGTTTTTAGAAGCCCAGTGGAGGGCACAAGCGTGATTGCACTCACTTCCATGATAAGATGGTCTGAGGTCGGCATGGGCATCAATTTGAAGCACGGTTAAATTTGGGAAGGCCTCTTTATGGGCTTGAATGGACCCAATGCTGATACTGTGTTCTCCTCCAAAAAGACTCACCAATTTTTCGTCTTGAATGCCTTTACTCACTGCTGCTTTCACGGCGGCGGTCATGCTTTCCGGACTAGCATTTTCCAAAACAGGATCAGCCAAGAAAACACCTTGCTCGTACACTTCACTGTCTGTTTCAATGTCGTAAAGCTCCATGTTTTCTGCAGCATTAAGGAATGCTTCTGGTCCTTTATCGGCTCCTTTTACCCAGGTACTTGTTCCGTCGTAAGGCACAGGTATGAGAACGACTTTAGCCTTATCATACCCTCCAAACGCTTCTGGAACTCCCGCGAAAACTCTTTTTTCCATGATGATTACTTTTTGTAGCCCAACAAGTCGAGCATGTCTTCTGATTTTTGTTCTTCGGTGAAGATTTCAATTTCTAGCTCACCTTTTTCGTTTCGGTCAATTAAAATATGCCTTGGCCCAGGGAGCAAGCAATGGTGAATTCCACCAAATCCGCCTAAGCTATCTTGATACGCCCCTGTGTTGAAGAAGCCAATGTATAAAGGATCTTCTTTATCATACTGGGGTAAGTAAATGGCATTAATGTGTTGTTCAGAATTGTAATAATCATCACTATCACAAGTTAAACCACCCAAAAATACGCGCTCATAATCATCATCCCAATTATTCAACGGAAGCATAATAAAACGCTTGTTTATCGACCAGCTATCTGGCAAAGTGGTCATGAAAGATGAATCAATCAAATTCCAACGCTCTTTGTCGTTTTGCTTCTTTTGGTGAACCACTTTAAATAAGGTGGCGCCGCTTTCGCCCACAGTGAACGAACCAAATTCGGTATAGATATGCGGCACAGGAATGCCTTGTTCGTCACAAGAAGCCTTGATTTGCTCAATAATGGCATCCACCATATATTCATAATCGTAGCTGAACGCCAAAGAGTTTTTCACCGGGAAACCGCCACCAATATTCAGCGAGTCGAGTTCTGGACACACCTTTTTCAAGTCGCAATAAACGCGCATACACTTGTTCAACTCGTTCCAGTAGTAAGCGTTATCATTGATTCCAGTGTTCACAAAGAAGTGAAGCATCTTTAGGTTGAAATTCGGGTTGGGTTTAATTCGTCGCTCGTAGCAATCAACGATGTCGCGGTAACCAATGCCCAAGCGCGAGGTGTAGAACTCAAACTTTGGTTCCTCTTCAGAAGCAATACGAATGCCCACATCAATTTTTGTTGTGAGGTTCTTTTCAATGAGGTCCAACTCAAATTCATTATCAATCACCGGAAGAACGTTTTCGAAGCCTTCTGCTGCCATAGAAGCTATTCGCTCTACGTAGCCTTCACGTTTGAAGCCGTTGCACAAAATGCGGTGTTGCTTGTTCATCACCCCGTCTTTTTCCAAAGAACGAACGATGTCTAAATCAAAAGCTGAAGAGGTTTCAATGTGCGCTCCATTTTTGATCGCTTCCTCCAAAACAAAACGGAAGTGGCTCGATTTGGTGACATAGCAATAGTGGTAATCACCATCGTAATTGTGCTTCTTTTGAGCATCGGCAAACCACTTGCGCGCACGGTGGATGTTTTCTCCAATTTTAGGGAGGTAGGAAACACGCAAAGGTGATCCGTACTTCTCCACAAGGTCCATCATAGGAACATCATGAAAAGTCAATTGCTTGTTTTCAAGGTGAAATTCCTCTTGGGGCCAGTCGAACGTTTGCTCAACCAGGTCAATATATTTAATCTTCATGTGATGTATTAAAGGCGTGCTGATGCACAAAAACAAATAAGGATTCTTAAAAAAATAAAATCACTCACTGTCTTATTGGAAAAGACGAACGCCTCTTCCTAGAAAATAGTTGTGCTTCTAAGGCTAACATAAGCGCCCTTAAGCCGGTGAATTGAAGGTCTTTCAATGCATCTAAATTTTGTGCAATTCTAACTAATTTTTTTAATCCTACGAACAAGTGAATATGAAGTTTTTTTTTGTGCGTTTTTGGGGGTTATCTTGTTTATTTTCAGATGATTAAGTTTATATAGGGATTCCTTTTTAATGCCCTATTTCTATACTTTCGCTTAACATCAGTGTTCATTTCAATCAAAATGTCCTCGGTTTCTGTTGAATTAAATCCCATCCTTTCCCTTAGCACTGCACCCTTGATTGACTATTCCTAAATGCGGCTGCTTTAATCACAATGGGCGTTTTCTTTTCCTTATTAAAGTCGTACTTTTGTGGCTCAATTTTCTTGGGAAACCTCTTATGAGTGATGCAATCAAGCACGAGTGCGGAATAGCACTTCTCCGATTGAAGCAACCGCTTCAATATTACCTCGACAAATACGGGACATCTTTTTACGGCCTTTCAAAAATGTACCTCCTGATGGAGAAACAACACAACCGCGGTCAAGATGGGGTTGGTTTGGCCAACATCAAACTCGATATCCCTGCTGGAAGAAGATACATTTCTCGAGTGCGATCGGTTGATGAAAAGCCCATTCAAGACGTTTTTGCCAAAGTAAACCAGCGTTTTGACGAAATTCAAGATCGTCCAGACTTGCTGAACGATGTGGAGTACCTCAAAAAAAACTACGCTTTCACCGGTGAATTGTTTCTCGGACACTTGCGCTACGGAACCTACGGGAAAAACGAAATAGAAAATTGTCACCCCTTCCTTCGTCAAAACAACTGGAAAACAAGAAACTTGGTGGTTGCAGGAAACTTCAACCTCACCAATGTAGACGAGCTCTTCGGTTTGTTGGTTGAACTGGGCCAGCATCCGAAAGAAAAAGCCGACACCGTAACGGTGCTTGAAAAAATCGGACACTTTCTCGACGAAGCCAATGAGGAACTTTTTCAGCGCTTCAAAATGCAGGGTTATAACAATGCTCAAATAACTGAACTCATTGCTAAAAACCTGAATATCGCCGAAATCTTAAAGGCCTCTGCTGCTTCTTGGGATGGCGGTTATGCCATGGCCGGTCTCGTTGGTCATGGAGACGCCTTCGTTTTACGCGATCCAAGTGGAATTAGACCGGCTTATCATTATGAAGATGACGAGGTGGTGGTGGTTGCTTCTGAGCGACCAGTAATCCAGACCGCCTTTAACGTACCTTTTGAAGAGGTGCATGAATTAAAGCCCGGACATGCCATCATCATCAAAAAAGATGGAAAAGTTAGCATTGAACAAGTAAGAGAGCCGCTCGAAAGAAAAGCCTGCTCCTTTGAACGCATTTACTTCTCTCGTGGAAACGATAAAGACATCTACAACGAGCGAAAAAAACTAGGAAACTTGATTGTTCCGCGCGTGCTTGACTTTATTGACCACGACTTAAGAAACTCCGTGTTCTCTTTCATCCCAAATACCGCAGAAACCTCCTTTCTAGGCATGGTGAAAGGGCTTGAAGATTACTTGAACGAAGTGAAATTCCGCAAAATTCAAGCTTTGGGAAGTAATCCCGGTGAAGCTGAATTAAGAGATATTCTAAGCATTCGTCCGCGAGTAGAAAAAATCGCCCTGAAAGACGCTAAGCTGAGAACCTTCATTACTCAAGATAGTGCTCGAGACGACATGGTTGCTCATGTTTACGACATCACCTATGGCACCGTCAATCGCGGTACAGATAACTTGGTGATGATCGACGACAGTATTGTTCGCGGTACAACCTTGAAGAAATCAATCATTCGAATTCTCGATCGTCTTGGCCCTAAACGAATTGTTGTTGTTTCCTCTGCCCCTCAAATTCGTTTTCCTGACTGTTACGGTATTGACATGGCCAAAATGGGCGACTTTATTGCTTTCCAAGCCGCGGTAGCTCTTTTGAAAGAACGTGGTGAAGAGGAAAAACTGAACATCATCTACAGAAAATGTAAAGACCAAGAACACTTGCCCAAGGAACAAGTGAAGAACTATGTGAAAGAGGTTTATGAGACTTTGAAGTATGAAGATGTTTCTCAGAAAATTTCAGAGCTTTTAACACCACCGGGAATTCATGCGGAAGTTCGTGTGATATACCAAACGGTAGAAGACCTACACAAAGCTTGTCCTGAAAACCCTGGAGACTGGTACTTCACCGGAAATTATCCAACCGCAGGAGGTAATAAGGTTGTGAACAAGGCTTTCATGAACTACATGGAGGGCAAAAACGAGCGTGCATACTAAGCATTGAACTGCAATATTTACTGCGCTTTTTGTTTTTTTTGGTGATGAAAAAAACTCATTTTTGTTGTCTAACGGCAGGAAATGAGAAAATTACTTTTGTACTTTTTTTTCATCATCTCTACTTCTTTTTGCGCTGCTCAAAGTGTGCGTATCAACGAAGTGCAAGCTTCTAATGCTACAAGTTTTCTAGATAACGCAGGTGATTTCGACGATTGGATAGAACTCTACAACGCCAGCGACGAAGAAATTTACCTCAACGGCTGGCACCTTTCTGACGACCCGAATAACCTCACAAAATGGATCTTTCCAGATGAACCTGAGATAGAACTTGAACCTGGTGAATTCCTTATTCTTATTGCTGATGGCGAAGAAGATGAAGGTGTTTTTCATCTCAACTTCTCACTCAGTCAAACAGGAGAACAACTCTTTCTCTCTCAACAAATAGGTACTCCCGTTCATCAAGTTCTCTATGAATTTAATTGGCAAGATTATTCTTGGGGTTACGACGAAAATAATAATTGGGGGCTCTTGGAGCAAGCTAGTCCAGATAACCAAAACATAGGTGTTTCTCTGAACGGTAGCGCAAACTCAGCAGTATATAGTCAGGTCGGCGCTTTGCTCTCGTCACCATTTGAGCTTAGCCTTAGCGCTGCGCCCGGAGCCAATATTTACTATACAACAGACGGAACAATTCCAGACGAGTCTAGCGCCCTGTATAGCACTCCTATTCCTATTTCTGAAAACACCACCGTTAGAAGCAGGGTTTTTGAAGCAGGAAAACACCCCTCGAAAATGGCCGCCCAAAGTTATCTTTTCGAAAACAACATCAATAACCCCATAATTCATTTGGCCTGCGACCCTGCAATGTTTAACGGACCAGAAGGCATTGATAACAACGCCTTTTCTAATACTGAAATAATGGTAGACGCCGCGTTTTTTGATGAACTCGGAATTCAAAGTCACCAACAAATGATGGGGCTCAAAGTACACGCTGCTGATTTTAGAGATCAACGCAGTTTCCGACTTTATGCTCGGGGTGAATATGGTGAAAGTGTGCTCAACATGCCCGTTTTCAACGATCGAGATTACAACGATTACAAACGTTTAATCCTCAGAAATTCAGGAAACGACGGCATTGAAATCGCCGGAGCTGGACTTCGAGATGTGCTCATTCATGATTTGTACAGAAGCATTGACGATACCTACGGCGTTTCAGCGTCTAAGGCCGTAAATCTCTTCGTCAATGGTGAGTTCTGGGGCTTGTATAACCTTCGTGAACGTCAAGACCGCCATTGGCTGCGGAGCGTCTACGGTATTGAAGAAGATGAAGTTGATTTCTTGGAAAGAACCGCAGGAGAACCCGACACGAGAGACGAACTTGCGGGAGATTGGGACGACTTTGATCTTTTCGAACAATCGGCCATTGATCTCGATTTGAGTGATGATGAAAACTACAACTCCTTCATCCAACAAATGAACTTGAGAAACTTCATCGACTATCAAGCTTTGGAGATTTACATCGTTAACCAAGACTGGCTGAGCAACAACATGAAGTTCCACAAAACCCACGACCCTGAGGGAAAATGGAATTGGGTAATTTGGGATACCGATTGGGGCTTTGGTACCTACTACCCCGCCTACCCTCACGGTTTTCCTACATGGAATGCACTTAATTTTGCCACGTCCATTTGGGGCGGATGGACCACCGATGTAGAAACCGAATTGCTCCAAAACCTCATCGAGAACGAATCCTTCGTTGCTGATTTCAGCACAAGAAGTGCCGATCTCATGAACAGTTATTTAAAGCCTGAACGGGTCATCAATCAACTGCTTGTTCGAAAGGAAATCATAGAAGCTGATGTCCCTCGCCAATTAGAACAATGGGGAGGAACCATGAGTAACTGGGAGGCTGAAACAGAATACATGGCCAGTTTTATTGCAGACCGAGCCTTCAATAACCGCCAACACTACGCAGAAAAGTTTGGTCTTGGCGAAATTCTAGAAATCACGCTCAATGACATGCCTCAAAACGCGGGTTATATTGAAGTGAATACCATCGAAACAGATGAAATGCCTTGGTCGGGATACTACTTCCAAAACCTTCCGGTTCGCCTAAAAGCAATGCCATTCCCTGGTTTCATCTTCGACCATTGGGAAGGCGATAACATTTCAAATCCCTTGAATAGTGAGATCATCATCAACATAGAAGAAAGCCCTAATCTCACGGCTGTTTATTTGATCAATGAAGATGAAGTCAACCCCATCATCAACGAAATCAAACACGCTTCTGGAGGCATAAATAACCCCGGAGATTGGGTTGAACTGTATAACCCTTCAAACACCCCTTTAGACATCAGCGCTTGGGTTTTTTGCGCAAATAACGACTGCTTTGAACTCCCAGAAGAAAGCGTCATTCCAGCCCAGAGCTTCATCATCCTTGCTCAAAACTTGGCAGATTTTCAAAGCCAATATCCTGGAGTCGCTGTTTTAAACACTCAATTCGAATTTGGTTTAAGTCAAAATGAAGAACTGCTCACCTTAAGTGATGATCAAGGTTTTTTAAGAGACGTGGTCGATTATGAAACGGTAAGTCCTTGGCCTTCTCCTGTGCTTCAAAACCACAGCATCGAACTTATTGATCCCGTATTAGATAATTCCTTAGGAGAAAACTGGATGACACAAGCTAAGCTGCCTTTCGGCTCACCAGGTGTGGAAAATGTACTTATTCCTATAAACGTGGAAAACCTTGATGCACAAGCCATAAAGGTGTTTCCCAATCCCTTTTCTGATTTTCTCTCACTTCAGCTACGTGATCTTCCAAAAGGCAATTACGAGCTTTCTGTGCGTGATTTATTGGGGCAAACTGTTCATCAATTAGCACAATACATTGGTGGAGATGAGCTCATTATCCTTAGAGATTTGGACAACTTAAGTCCCGGGGTTTACCTCCTTGAAATAAGCAATGGTACAAGCAGTTTTCAGGTGAAGGTCTTAAAAAGATAGCACTTGCCGTTCTGCTTTTTGTGGCCAGAGAACCCTATTGCCCGATGAAAAGAAATGCTTTTCAAAGCGCAAAAGCCCTTAGCTTCCCAAGAGCACTCTTCTTCACGCCTCGAAACGAATACAAAAAAGCCTTAATTTTAGACATCAAACGCCATTTCTCATGAGAATTACGCTACTTCTGTTCTTTACCTTTTGTTTGAGTTTAACGGGCCTCACCCAAAACGAACGATATGGATGTCATTTCTTTAAGAATGTCCACGCTCATCCAAAACCAAAAAAGCTCACTCCAGCACAACTAAAGGATTTGGAAAACAGCATTGCACGGAGCGATACCTTCAATATTGTGAAGTACACCATTGAGCTTGATGTTACCGATTATCAAGGCCAATACATTGAAGGAAACACGCAAGTGGCCTTCGAAGCGCTTTTCCCTAACCGTACAAACATCACTTTTGATCTTAAATCGCTTTCGGTAGATAGTGTGCTGTACGAAGGGCAAACATTGGCCTTTTCGCAATTCGACGATCTGCTCCGTGTTGTTTTTCCTGAAGCCCTCCCGCAAAATGAAGAAAAATCGGTCCAAGTATTCTACCAGGGCATCCCTTATCAAGATCCCACTTGGGGCGGATTCTATCATGAGCAAGAATACATTTATAACCTCGGAATTGGACTTACCACCATCCCTCCCAACTTCGGTAAGGTTTGGTACCCGTGTTTCGACACCTTTGTTGAACGCGCTACTTATGAATACCTCATCACCTCGGCAAATGGAATGCGTGCTTTCTGCCAAGGCGATTTAGTTGAAGAAAACCTATTAGAAGGCGACACCATTCAACGTCGCTTCGTTTTCGATCACATTATACCAACGCACCTGAGTGCTATAGCTGTAGCCAATTACCAAACTGATTTTTCCATTCACTCTGGTTTGGAGCAAGACCTCGACGTAACCCTTACCTCAAAGCCTTCTCAAGCAGAAAACATGCAGGCCAGTTTCAGCGAATTGCCACAAGCCATTGATGCCCTCGAGTGGTGGTGGGGTCCTTACGTTTGGGATCGTGTGGGCTATGTGATTACCACTGATGGAGCGCTAGAAATTCCACAAAACATCGCGTACCCAGAAAACATGCTCACCGCAGGACAGTTGAGCAATCGTCGTTTGTTAAGCCACGAACTCGGACACCATTGGTGGGGCGATTTAACCGTAATGCGCTCACACAACGACATGTGGATGAAAGAAGGTCCGGCAGAATACAGTGCCCACCTTGTAACAGAGTGGATTGACGGAAGAGAAGCGTTTATCGAAGAAGTGAAAGACAATCACCTTTTTGTATTGGAAACTGCGCACAGAGCAGATAACGGTTTTCAGGTACTTTCTCCTATCATTGATGAAGAGATTTATGGCCGACACACCTACAACAAAGGAGCTAGCGTGATGCACAACCTCCGCGCTTATTTGGGTGATTCTTTGTACCGAAGTGGTTTGAGAAGTGTTTTAGATACCTATCCCTACGACAACATCACCCCACAACAAATGCGCGACCAATTGACGGCATCCACGGGTGTCGATTGTGGTCCTTTCTTCGAAGCCTGGGTTTTTCAAGCAGGTTTCTCCGATTTTGTTATCGACTCTGTGAATACCGTTTACTTGCCAGAAGGCATTTATGAACATACCGTTTTCATTCAGCAAAAATTAAGAGCAGCAGACAACTTCCACGAAGCTGTTCCGCTCGAAATCTCTGCATATAACTCAGATTTTAGTAAGTTCAACGTGCTGCGAGAAGTCAGCGGACAATACAGCCAAGTGAGTTTTACAACGGAATTTAACCCTTTGTACATCGGACTCAATACCAACGGTCTTCTCAACCAAGCTCGAATGGATTACGAGTATTTTGTAAGTGAACCTTCTGGTGTTCAAAACCTTCCCTATGTAGATTTCCGCGTGGGCGTGAATAACATTACTGATTCTGCACTTGTTCGAATAGAACATCATTGGGTAGCACCAGATAACAACAACTTAGCGCCTTACATTGATCTCATCTCTGATGCCCACTACTGGGAAGTAGACGGTGTTTGGAGTCCTGAACTCAATCTCGACGCCAGAATTTCTTACATCGCCAACGACGAGTTGGACCTCGACTGGAACATCTCCGGCCAGAATGAAAACAACATGATGTTGGTTTGGCGAGATAGTCCTGCCGATCCGTGGATCAACTATTACGATTATGAAATGCAAAGCGGTAACCTCTTTAACGGAGGAGGAACAGTGAAAATAGAATTGCTTAGAAAAGGTCAATATGCCCTAGCAAAAGGCGATTTGGCTGCCGCTTTGGACGAACAAAACGCAGCTTTGGATGTGAGTATTTTCCCAAACCCAAGTTCAAATCGAATTCAAGTTAAAGGAGCTCCACTTAACGCAAGGTGGAACATTGTGAGCGTTCAAGGACAAAGGGTGATGAATGGAAACGTTCAAAGCGCTGTTCAAAGTATCAACATTCAAGACCTGGCTAAAGGAACTTACTTTTTACAAATCATTCAAAACGAAACAAGCAGTACTCATAAATTTGAAGTGATCTGATCGCATATTTTTATGCTGACCCCTGAATTAAAATCTTCGAAAATCAACATTCGTTAATCCTTGTTCGATATTCTTTGCCATCGCAAACGGCTCATTCCCCTGCTATAAAACGAATCGTCTTAATAATCGCCTCCACCTCTCTAATATATTCTCGTTTATTGAAGTAGGGTGCATAAGCGTAGCCGTCTATTGTAACCAACTCATTGGTGTTGGGATTAAGCAGTGAAATGCTGTAAAACGGACCGCCCATAAACTCCCCATCCATTTTCCAAAGACCGCGCACCTCAGAAGCAAATTCTTTGTTGAAAGACACCTCTTCGTAGGTAGGATAAAATAGGTATTCAGTAGTCATGTAGCTTCCTTCGATGGATCCCGGAACATGAGCTTTAAGCATGGAGTCGCGACGAGAAAGAATATAACTTTGAGAGAACAGGGTATCAGACACGTAAGGTGTTTTGTAAACAAAGAAACCCTGTTGCACATCGTGATTACGCCCGCCCTTCAGTCGTGTCATTTGCCTGTCAATCCACAAAAAGTCTTCCGTATCTACCTTAATCTCGCAATCCTTGGGAATCGCCATGTACATCTTGTGTTTTGTTTCAAGTGCACGCACAATAGGTTCAGACTGGTAGCGCTTGTTCAGGGCACCCAAGCGGTTCAGTTCAGCTTGTTTAAAAGCAGCCAACATGAACTCCCCCTTCTCTTTAACCGCCTCAATAAAGGCGGCTTCATCTCTCGCAAATACGTGAACAAACACCTGGTCTTTTGCATATTTATTTTGTAGCACTTTCACGCTCGGTTCTTGCGTGTCTATCCTTAATTCAATGTCGCCTAAAATCACATTTCTATGGGGCTTCCAGAATCGGTCAAACTGACTAGGATCCACGTGTACTAAATCGAATTCCGTCTCCGCTTGTGGTAAAAGTGCATAGGACTTGTAAAAGATTTCGCGAAGGGCATCACCGGCTGCTCCGTCAAAATCAGCCTTACTCATGACAACAATAATTTCTCCAGATGCTCCAACAAAACCAGGAAGGTATGCCTCGTTAGATGCTTTCTCGTTGCAAGAAAACAGGAGGATTGCTAAGGAAATAATCAGTAAAATTGGCTTTTTCATGAGCTTCTCTTTTGAATCTTTAGTTTCTGACCCAATTTCAAGTTCTTACTATTCACTCCGGGGTTGAGTCGTTCGATATCGCTGGAGGATACTCCTGGGTAAAGCTTGGCAATGTCCCAAAGCGTATCTCCTCTTCTTACCGTATGATAAATATAATCACCTGTTCCATTATCACTAGTCTTCGAATTGATTTTTGGCGCCTCTTTTGTCGAATTCTTAGCACCGTAAAGCACCAATTTTTGACCCGGCCTTATCATATTTCCACGGAGATTATTCCATGCTCGTAAATCACTCACGCTAACGCCATTTCGCTGAGCAATAACACCAAGCACATCGCCGCTCCTTACGGTGTAATAAGACTGGCTACCTTTTGCCGCAACACGCTCCTCAATGTATTCTTCAATGAGCTCTGGTTTATAGTTCAGCATGCTGTCTTTGTAGCTGATGAAGTTCTTGCATTCATCGCGATATAAGCGCAGCACCATAGGCCCTTGATTTCCCGGAATAACCTTCTTTGTGTAGAGTGGGTTTAACCACACCAACTCTTCTTCGCTCATGTTGGTGTAGGCTGCAATTTGATCAAATCGCAATTTTTCCCGAACCATAATGGTGTCGCTTTCAAAAAGTCCTATCGACATTCCATCAGGGTAAATGTTGTGTTCTGTGGCGAAGGTCATCGCGTAGTTCACTGCAATAAAGGCAGGCACATAACCGCGCGTTTCTTTGGGTAAAAAAGGACGAATTCCCCAATAGGTCGTTTTACCTCCGCTTCTTCGAATCGCCTTGTTAACGTTTCCTGGTCCGGCATTATAAGCTGCCAATGCCAAGAGCCAATCATCGTAGAGCGAGTGGAGTTTTTTGAGATAACGGCAAGCGGCTTCTGTTGCCAAAAGCGGGTCTGTTCGCTCATCGTAATAAGAATTGACTTCCAAACCATAAGCTTTACCCGTGGCATACATGAATTGCCAGAGTCCAGTAGCTCCAACACGAGATCTTGCGTGCGGATTGAGGGCAGACTCAACCACAGCCAGGTACTTTAATTCTAAAGGAATGTTGTGTTTGGCTAAATGCTCTTCGAACATTGGGAAGTAGAATTGCGACACATCGAGCATTCGGCTCATCTGTTTTCTTCTTTTACCCGTATAAAACTGAATGTAGCTCTCTAGTTCAGGACGGTACGCCATATCAATAGGCGTTTCCATGTCTAGTGCATTTAAGCGATGAACGAGTGTAAGCGAATCCACCGTGGGCACTTCGTCCCAGTCGTATTCATAGACATTAAGGAAACAGGAGTCGAGTGAAACACAGTTCACAGCAGCGGCCGACTCAAGAAGGAGGCGGTCGATTTCCTCTAAATAGAGTTCAGTACTGTCTGTTACAGCACTTGTTTGCGCGTGAATCACAGACGAACCCAAAATCAAAGAAAAGAAACACAGAATAGGGATTCTCATGAAATGACAACGCGGTAAACGCACTATTTATTTATCTTTTTTCTCTTCCTCTTCGCCCTTGGTAGCGTCTTTGAATTCTTTCATTCCTTGGCCTAGTCCTTTCATCATTTCAGGGATTTTCTTTCCACCGAAAAGCAAAACAATTACCAGAATGATCAGAATCATTGGCCAAACACCGATGTTTTGTACAAATAACATATGCTTCGTTTATAAAGCAAAGATAGCGGTTTTAGCTGTCTTCTTCACTTCATCATCCACAATAAACTCCATGTTGTCAATGAGCCTTACACCGCCTACAAAAGCAGCAACTAAGGCCATCGGTGAATTGAAGCGCTCCCACTCCTTTGGCTGTTCAAAATTTCTTCCGTCGAGCACCTCGAGGTACTCCAATTCAACATAAGGGTTTTCCTTGAGTTGCTTTCTTCCCCAAGCCTCCAATTCCTCAGGAGATTGCTCCAGGTATCTATCTTTCATGGCGCGCAAGGTATTTACCAATGCGAGGGCGTGCCGCTTACTTTCTTGAGACAGGAGCATGTTTCTCGAACTCAAGGCTAATCCGTCTTCATCCCGAATTAAATCACAAGGAACAATATTCACAGGCAAGGCTTCTCTTCTTACCATTTCGCTAATAATGGCTACTTGTTGAAAGTCCTTTTTACCGAAATAAGCATTGTTCGGAAGCACAATTTCAAACAGCCTTCTTACCACCTGCACTACTCCATCGTAATGACCGGGACGTTTCGCTCCTTCGAGAATAGCCGTTAAAGCACCATAATCTACCGCTTGCTTTTCCATCATCCCGCCATAAACCTCATCTACATCAGGGGCGTAGAGCACATCGCAACCCGCTGCAGCTAATTTTGAGGCATCAGATGTTAAGGTTCTGGGGTACTTTTCAAGGTCTTTTTGGTCGTTAAATTGAGTGGGATTAACGAAAATACTCACTACAACAAGGTCGTTTTCGGCCTTTGCTCGTGTTAAAAGTGAGAGGTGTCCATCATGCAAAGCGCCCATGGTAGGAACAAAGCCAATTCGGGTATTAGTAGCCTGAATATCAGCATATAAATCCCTTAGCTCAGTATTGGTGGTAATTGTTCTCATAGCATCATTTACAATGGGCAAAACCTGCCAAAGCTATGAAGTAGATTTGAATAATCAAGGATTTTGTCGTATTTTTGCACGTATTTCCTGACAAAACTGATATCCCCATGAATAAAGCCAAAGTTCTACACGTATCTCAAGAGATTATCCCATTCTTACCTGAAACAGGTATTTCAAAAACGAGTAGATTCCTTCCACAAGGCATTCATGAAAAAGGAAAAGAAATCAGAGTTTTCATGCCGCGTTATGGTAAAATTAACGAGAGAAGACACCAACTTCACGAAGTTATCCGTCTTTCTGGTATGAACTTAATCATTAACGATACAGACCACCCACTCATTATAAAAGTAGCTTCCATTCCTTCTGCAAGAATGCAAGTATATTTCATCGATAACGAAGA
Organism: Flavobacteriales bacterium; assembly: GCA_029238785.1. Taxonomy (GTDB): domain Bacteria; phylum Bacteroidota; class Bacteroidia; order Flavobacteriales_D; family Sanyastnellaceae; genus CALKGK01. The sequence continues at coordinate 64,956 of JAQWFN010000003.1, forward strand.
ATACTTCAAACGTAAAGCTGTTTTGCGCGATGATAAAGGTGAACTGTTCCAAGATAATGACGAACGATCTATTTTCTTTATTCGTGGTGTCCTCGAAACAGTAAAAAAATTGGGCTGGACCCCAGATATCATTCACTGCCATGGATGGATGTCTGCACTAATGCCTTTGTATGTCAAAGAGTATTATAAAAACGACGACCATTTTGCTGACACTAAAGTTGTGTATTCCTTGTATGATGAAGGTTTCGACGGAGGTTTAAATCCAGAATTAGCTAAAAAAGTAACTATGGACGGTATTGATTCGTCTCATGTTAAAGCTATCGAGGACCCGACCTTCGAAAACATGAACATGATCGCAGCGCAGCATGCAGATGGTGTCATCATGAGTGCTCCGGAAGGACACTCAAGCATTATCAACGCTGTAAATGAAGCAAACAAATCATTCTTACCCTACTCTGGTGAAGATGCGTTTGTTGGCGACATTTCTAACTTTTATGACGCGATCCTCGAGGGAAAGTCGGCCCTCGTTGAAGAATAAAAATATGATTCAACGAACAAACCTATTGCATTGGCGGTCCTCAGCGACCGCCATGTTTTTGCTCTTATTTCTAGCTGTCATCAGTGCATGTAATAAACCCGAAGACAGCATTGGAGCTGCCATTCAGCCTGAAGACGAGTTGCTCAATCTCAACCAAACAGATACACTTAGTTTGCTTGTCAGTGTGGTAAAAGAAGATAGTTTGAGAGCAGATGAACTGTCGTTAGGCTTGATAGGCAACTATCTCGACCCAAAGATTGGACAAACTAAAGCCAGCATCAACACCCAAATTCGTTTAAGTGCTGCAGATGTCGACTTCGGAACCAATGCCGTTGTAGATAGCATTGTGCTTACGCTGATTTATGCTGATCTCTTCTACGGAAAACAAGCACCCCAGCTTTTCAGCGTAAAAGAAATTACCGAAGATTTTTATCTCGACTCTACCTACTACTCCAACAGAACTTTTGAAACAGCACCTGATGAATTGATTGAGGCTGGACGAGCTTTTCAAGAAATCAACGTTCAGGATATTGTTTATTTGGCCGACGGTGATTCTTTACCCCCGCATTTGCGCTTGCGCTTGTCTGACGAGTTTGGAATGCGCATGATGACCCTCCCTGAAGAGGCTTATTCTGACAATGAAACATTCATCAGTAACTTCAAAGGATTAAACATCAGCTCCCTCAGTGAAGATGGTGGAGTTGTTCCTGTTGACTTACTCTCTGGAAACTCACGTGTGCGCTTGTTCTATCACAACGATTTAGACACCCTCACCTACGATTTTACCATCAACACGCAATGTGCTCGCACCACTCATCTTGAACACGACTTTCAAAATGACCTTGCGGGCTTGAACGAACTTGAATCCTTAGACGGTTCGTTGAACACCTTTGTTCAGGCTGGAGCGAGCGTTAAAACACGCATCGACCTCCCAACCATTTACGACTTTAATGAAATCGGTAACTTTGCTATAAATCGCGCAGAGCTTATTGTTCCTGTGAGCAACCCAAATGAATTTCGATACCCTTTCCAAAGCCTTTTATTCGTTCTTTCTGAGAATGAAGAGGGCAACGCTGTTGCTCTGCCCGATCAGCTTGGAAATGGAGTCAACATCGGTGGTAGTTATAACAGCTCAAAAGAAGCATACGTCTTTAATATTAGCCGCTTTGTGCAGCGCTTACTCACTGGCGAGCAAGATAGAAATGTGCTCTTTCTTGTGTCCAATAATGCCAGTGTTAGTGTCAATAGAGTTGAGCTAAACGGACCAGAACTCGAAAATGGTATGCGTTTACTCATTACTTACTCCGAATAGCCGAAAATATCTTTAACTTCGTTCCGGTCTCAAGACCTCTGAAAAGCGAAACAAGATATGTGTGGAATTGTAGGATATATTGGGGAAAAGGATGCATACCCCATCTTAATGAAAGGACTCAAGCGTCTGGAATACAGAGGCTATGATAGCGCTGGAGTTGCTCTTCTCCATGATGGCGAACTCAACCTTTACAAGTGCAAAGGCAAGGTTAGTGACTTAGAAAACCATGTTGCCAATCAAAGTACACATGGCAACATCGGTATCGGTCATACCCGCTGGGCAACACACGGGCCCCCGAACGATGTGAACGCTCACCCTCATTTGAGTGGAGACGGTAAACTCGCCATGATTCATAACGGAATTATTGAAAACTATGCTCCTCTAAAAGAAGAGCTCACCAAGCGTGGACATGTTTTTAAAAGCGATACAGATACCGAGGTGCTGACTCACTTAATTGAAGACATTCGCAATAACGCCAATGTTAACCTCTTTGAAGCCGTACGAATTGCACTTAATGAAGTGGTGGGTGCTTACGCCATTGTTGTGATGGACAAAAACAATCCTGAACAGCTCATTGTAGCTAAGAAATCTTCTCCATTGGTAATTGGTATTGGTAGCGAGGGCGACTTCTTTGTTGCGTCTGATGCTACCCCAATTATAGAGTACACAAAAAATGTAGTTTACTTGGAAGATGAAGAGGTGGCCATGATCAATCGCAATGCTGATTTAAAGATCGTTACCATTCAGAATCAAGAGAAAACACCCTACATTCAGGAGCTCGAAATGCAACTCGAAGCACTTGAAAAAGGGGGGTATGATTACTTCATGTTGAAGGAAATCTACGAACAGCCTCGTTCTGTTCGAGATTGTTTTCGAGGTAGAATGAACCTTACAAAAGGCATGGTGCGCATGTCGGGCATCGACACCCATGAAGAAAAATGGATGAATGCCAAACGCATCATTATTGTTGCTTGTGGTACTTCTTGGCACGCTGGACTCGTTGCCGAGTATCTTTTTGAAGACCTCGCTCGAATTCCTGTAGAAGTTGAATATGCGAGTGAATTTCGCTACAGAAACCCAATAATCAATGATGACGATATCGTCATTGCCATTTCCCAATCAGGGGAAACTGCAGATACCTTGGCAGCCATTAAACTAGCCAAAGAAAAAGGCGCTCATATTTTTGGTGTATGCAACGTGGTTGGATCAACCATTTCGAGGGAAACAGATAGCGGTTCTTACACCCATGCTGGTCCGGAAATTGGTGTCGCTTCAACAAAAGCTTTCACCGCTCAAGTAACCGTTTTAACCTTGATGGCACTCGCTGTTGCAGAGAAAAAAGGCACCATCAAACAAGAGCGCTTGCACCGTTTGATTGCTGAAATCAATTCCATTCCAGATAAAATTGAATTGGCCTTGAAGAGCAACGATATTGTTGAAACCATTGCCGAAATCTATAAAGACGCGTCAAATGCGCTTTATTTAGGTCGAGGTTATAGCTTCCCTGTTGCTTTAGAGGGCGCATTGAAGTTAAAAGAGATCTCCTATATCCATGCCGAAGGTTATCCCGCGGCCGAGATGAAACACGGACCAATTGCCCTTATTGATGAGGAAATGCCTGTTTTTGTTATTGCTACCCACGGACATAGTTATGAGAAGGTGGTAAGTAATATTGAAGAGGTAAAAGCCCGAAAAGGCAAAATTATTGCAATTGTTACCGCAGGAGATACTCATGTAAAGAAGATTGCCGACCACGTCATCGAAATCCCTAAGTCAGATGACGTATTGGTGCCTTTGTTAAGTGTAATACCTTTGCAGTTATTGAGTTACCACATTGCAGTGATGCGTGGTTGTAATGTTGACCAACCTAGAAATTTAGCGAAGTCGGTGACTGTAGAATAGTTTTAGAATGTTCAAAATGGTGGTTTTTCACATAAATAATCACTACCAGTGTTGATAAAGTAAATTTAAATTCATGCGTAAGCGGAAAAAACTTTTTTACTTGCGTACTTTGGAAATCATTAAACTAAATTTAATCGTCATGAAAAAAACGATCATGTTGGTAGCCGCTGCGCTACTTATGGTGGGCAGTGTTTCTGCTCAAAAACAAACCGGAGGAGAAAAAAACCTCGAGGTTAACTTCGCTCCACTTGGAGGAAACCCAATTTCTATTGGAGGAATCAAATTCCGTACGTTCACAAGCGAAAACTCTGCTTTGCGTTTGAACTTGTTCATTGGAAGTTCTTCTGACAAAACTGTTGCTGCTCAAGAAGGAGAGCTTAGCATTGAAGACCCAACAAGTCCAGCATTGTACTCTTGGGATCGTTCATTCGATTTGACTATCCGTCCAGGTTACGAGATGCACTTTGATGGAACAGATCGTTTATCTCCATACGTAGGTGCTGAATTGGACCTCGGATTTGGAAATGAATCTACAGAAGAAGAAAGCTGGGGAGCTAACGACGTGGACAACGTTGGTGAATTGGAGAACAATGTTGTTTGGACGGAAACAAACAAGCAAGGTTACTTCCGTTTCGGAATCAACCTTTTGGCTGGTTTTGACTTCTATTTCGCTGATAATATCTATCTTGGTGGTGAACTAGGATTTGGATTCTCGGTAATGAACATGGGTGATTCTACTGTTGAAGTATCTGATCAAGTTGCTTACAACTTGGCTAACTTCAATGCTCCTGACGCTGATCTTCCTGCTGACGTAGAAAACGGTTCAACGTTCAACGTAGGTCCAAACGTAAACGGAGCTATCCGTTTAGGATACTTGTTCAACTAAGAACTGTATTAAACTAAACAACGATGAAGACTATTATTAAAACCCTATCACAAGTAACCTTGGCTGCTGGATTAGTGCTGTTTGCTGCTGGATGTAAGAAAGCAGAAATGGACGATAACCGCAGTTTCCAGGCAACTGCAAAAACCGTAACACTCGAAGACCAACGCACAGCGATGGAGCTTCTTGAAAGAGTGCCAACAATTGGTTTTTGGGATGAGGAAAATGGTCGTCTTTACAAATTCAACACCCAAACAAGAGATTTTGATTTCTCTCAACCAAGCGACGGATGGGATTTCTCAAACTCTGATGAAGTTCAGTATGTTACTGATGATAACGGAGGTTTGTTAATCATTCCTGTGTTTGCTTTCGGTGGTAATACTGGTGGAGGAACTATCGTAGCTGGTAATAGCGCACTTAACGTGGACTATACTTTCTGCTTCTCCGCTTCTGAAGAAGCCCTCGGTTTGGATTTGTTCGATTTTGGTGGTGATTTCAATGGCATCTCAGGTGTAATTGGTATCGCTGGTGATTTCGACGCATTGGCAAATGATGAAATCGATGAAGACGCTGATTTTACAGACTTCTTCCAAGGTTTTGCTGCTTACTTCGTCTACGATGATGAAGCATCTGGTTCTTACAATGTGCTCAACTGGCTTGAGGATTTGGAAGATGAAGAGGCTGACAACGACGAAACAGCATTTGCGTATGTAATCGATTTTGTAGAGCCCGGTATCTACTTTTCTGCTGATGGTCAATTAACCGTTTCTGGCGGTCAAATTGCTTTCAATGGAGAATACCTTGCCATTACAGACTTCTTTCTAGACTTCGGAGATGAAGAAGAAGGAGACTTGTCTTTTGATTATGTTTCTGGATTTGGTGCACTTGGTTGCAACTAAACCCCGAAAATCTAATAACATTAAAACCCTGTTACTGCTGTAGCAGGGTTTTTTTATGCCTTTTGCCTTTATTTGCTTTATGACACATTTCATCTTTGAAGAAAACAATAAGCGATACCGCGCAGAGCTCACTAGAGCTATTGACTTAAGCATTCCTTTAGTTGCTGCGCAAAACCAGCTTGCGGCTTGGTATGTGCCGCCCATCTCTATAGAAGCCGTTAGAGCAGATGGCTTTGTCGGTTCCGTAGCAGAAGGGGGAAGTGTTAACTTTAGAAATATTGCTTTCAACCCACACGGTCACGGCACACACACAGAATGCCTCGGGCACATTACACCAGAAGTGTTTTCTGTGAATGAACTTATTAAGGACTTCCACCTCGTCGCAGAGTTGATTACTGTGCTTCCCAGGGAACAAGAAAGCCCCTATGCACCGGGTGAAAAAGACCTCATCATTGAAAAAGATCACTTGATTGTTCATCTCGAAAATTTCAATTCAAAAGCACTCATTATCAGAACTTTGCCCAACCCCATCGCGAAGCAATACAAAAACTACAGCGCCACCAACCCTCCGTACATTAGTGAGGAAGCCATGCAGTACATCGTTGATTGTGGTATCAAACACCTCTTGATTGATCTGCCTTCAGTAGACCGTGAAGTTGACGGGGGCCATTTAAAGGCTCATCACGTCTTTTGGGGTGTAGGTGCTGCTGAAAGACGAGATTGTAGTATAACGGAGCTTATTTACGTGCCTGATGGGGTGCCTGATGGTACCTATTACCTAAATCTTCAGTTCCCTCCTTTCGAGAACGACGCTAGCCCAAGTAGGCCAATCATTTACCCATTATCGTCTTTGGATTGATGTTTCAATAACAACACGTGAAAAACGGTGGAAACACCCGGCTCACTTTCAAACCAAATTTCGCCGCCACTTTGTTCTATGATGTTCTTCACCATGGCCAAGCCTAATCCTGTGCCTGTAGATTTTGTTGTGAAATTGGGTACAAATATGCTGCTCCGCTGATCTTTACTAATTCCTACTCCATTGTCTTGAATGAAGATATGATAGCGCTCGCCTTCATCATTTAAAACAACATTTATTTGTCCGTCAGCGACCTCAGATAAGGCTTGCACTGCATTCTTAACCAGATTATTGAACACACGATTTAACTGATCTTTATCTGCTCTAACCAACAAGTTCTGTTTGTCTGTGGTGTTCACAAAATGCAAATTGATGTTGGGCGTGTTAGAATACAGCTCAACCACTCCGTTCAGCACGTCCAATAGATCAACATCTGCCCACTGGGCCTTTGGCATTTTCGCAAAGTGTGAGAATTCTGTTGCAATGTTAGAAAGTGTATCGATTTGATCAATCATGGTCTTGGAGAACTGCTTTAATTTCTCTTGAATTTCCTTAGGATTAGCACTTAGACTGCGCTCTAAATGTTGAACCCTCAGCTTCATAGGCGTAAGGGGATTCTTAATTTCATGAGCTACTTGCTTTGCCATTTCTCTCCAAGCGCTTTCCCGCTCACTTTTGGCGAGCAAATTGGCACTGTTCTTCACCTCTAAAAGCATCTTGTTGTACTGATCAACCAAAACACCAATTTCGTCTCCACCTTCCCATAGAATTGGTTCATTCTCTTGTGATAAATCGATTTTCTTCATTCTCGATGCAATGTTTTGAAGCGACTTAGTGATGTAATTGCTCAAGAAATAGGCAAGCACCGAAGCCACTAAAAACAGCCCCACATAAATCTTCGTTAACTGACCCATAAAGCGGCGAAGTTCACCGTCATCGATGTTCTTTTTATCATATTTCACATTAACCACCGCGATTTTGCGATTCGAACGATCCAATAAGTACCAATACACCAAGTAAAATTCTTGACCACTGATTTCCTTTTGAATCACTGGGCGGGTATTGCCTGTGGATAACTGCTTCAATACGGTATAATCCATGCTCAGGTCAAAGCCCAAAACATCAAAACGCTCCTCTGCACTGGAGATTAATAAATTGCCCTTTAAGTCATAGAGATTAACTGATAAAGAATGCACGTCTGCAAGCTCAACGATCACCTCACTGAAAACAAGTGCCAAACTATCTCGAGAAATACTTCCGCCGTTCTCCTCTAGAAAATAGCTCATGCTTGTTTGTAGCGCCTGCTCTTTACGCTCTAATCGCTCTTGATTGTATCTATCGTTCTCCGTTTTGAAATTGTAATACGCCGTAACTCCTGTAAGCACAAAAGAAACGATGATCAGCATGAGCATCGAGAAGTAGATTCGCTGACGAAAAGAAAAACGAAGTTTAGACATTGGCGACAAGTTAATAAAGTCTGAGTTTGTCTTGCTCACAAAAATGATGCACAAAAAAAACGCTCAGTTTTAGGCTGAGCGTTTCTTTTAAATATTCTGTTCTTAACCGTTGAGGGCTTCCGCTCCACCAACAATTTCGAGAATTTCATTTGTAATAGCTGCTTGACGGGCTTTGTTATAACGCAATTTAAGATCATTTACGAGGTCTTTTGCGTTATCCGTTGCCTTGTGCATTGCTGTCATTCGAGCACCGTGTTCAGCAGCGTTTGAATCTAGCAGGCCTTTAAACAACTGAACTTTCAAAGAATTTGGGATAATACGTTCCACAATTTCTTCTCTTGAAGGCTCGAATATGTACTCTACAGAACTTGATGAAGTAGAAGCTGTTTGCTGAATTGGTAAAAACTGTTCGTTCTGCACCTCTTGGCTTGCAGCGTTCTTAAACTGGTTATATACCATCACCACTTTATCCCAACGGCGATCTACAAACTGATCCATAATGGTTTCAGCAATTGCAGCAACGTTTGTAAAGCTCAGATCATCAAAAATCTCATACGGATGATCTCCATAACCATCTGTAAAAACGCCAGTACGACTTTTGTAATAATCGTTGGCTTTCTTACCTAGAGGAAGAATACTAAACTTCATGTGACTATTGTCTGCCATGTAGCTGTTTACCTCCTTAATGATGTTGTTATTGAAACCTCCACAAAGACCTCTGTTTGAGGTAATGGCAACAATTAGGACATTATTTCCATTGCGCTGTTCAGAGTACACTCCTTCTGAAGCATCTAAGCTTGCACTAACGTTAGATAGAATCTCTTGAAGTTTTTGAGCGTAAGGGCGCATAGCAGTGATCGCATCTTGTGCTCTCCTCAACTTTGCTGCAGAAACCATCTTCATCGCAGAAGTGATTTGCATCGTCGACTGCACTGATGTGATTCTATTACGTACCTCTTTTAATCCACCTGCCATTTCTAAGCGCTTATCTTATTAGTACTTCGAAGTCAATTCCTTAGCAGCTTCAGCTAATGTGTTCGTTATTTCGTCAGTAAGCTTACCTGCCTTAAGTGATGCAAGAACATCTGCATGCTTGCTTCTCATGAACGACAAGAATTCTTTTTCAAAGGCCTTCACTTGATTTACTGGAACTTTAGAAAGCATTCCTTTAGTTCCTAGGTAAATGATTGCGATTTGCTCTTCAACACGCATTGGAGAGTTTTGGCCTTGCTTCAAGATTTCCACGTTACGTGCACCTTTGTCAAGAACGGCCTTTGTTGCTTCATCCAAATCCGAACCGAATTTAGAGAAAGCTTCAAGCTCACGGTATTGTGCTTGGTCGAGTTTCAATGTACCCGCTACCTTTTTCATCGACTTAATCTGTGCAGAACCACCAACACGAGATACCGAGATACCTACGTTAATTGCCGGACGAACACCGCTCAAGAACAAGTTCGATTCGAGGAAGATTTGACCATCAGTAATCGAAATTACGTTGGTTGGGATATATGCAGAAACGTCACCTGCTTGTGTTTCAATAATTGGAAGTGCAGTTAATGAACCACCACCTTTAACCATGCCTTTCAAAGACGCTGGAAGGTCGTTCATTTGCGCTGCGATCTCATCAGAGTTGATCACCTTCGCTGCACGCTCAAGAAGTCTTGAGTGGAGGAAGAATACATCTCCTGGGTATGCCTCACGACCTGGCGGACGACGAAGCAAGAGAGATACCTCACGGTAGGCAACTGCTTGTTTAGACAAATCATCATAAACAATTAAAGCAGGATGCCCCGTATCTCGGAAGAACTCCCCAATCGCAGCACCAGTAAATGGCGCGTAGAATTGGATTGGTGCAGGCTCAGCAGCAGATGCAGCAACAACTACTGTGTAAGGCATTGCCCCGTTTTCTTCCAATGTTTTTACGATACCGGCAACTGTAGATCCTTTTTGACCAATGGCCACATAGATACAGAATACAGGCTCACCTCTATCGTAGAATTCTTTTTGGTTGATGATCGTATCAAGGGCAACTGTTGTTTTCCCTGTTTGACGGTCACCAATAATCAACTCACGTTGTCCACGTCCAATTGGAATCATCGCATCGATAGATTTGATTCCTGTTTGAAGTGGTTCGTTTACCGGTTGACGGAAAATTACCCCTGGCGCTTTACGCTCAATAGGCATTTCGAAAAGGTCTCCTTGAATTGGTCCTTTACCGTCGATTGGCTCACCAAGCGTGTTTACTACACGTCCGAGAAGGCCTTTACCTGCTTTAATAGAGGCAATTTGACGGGTTCTTTTTACAGAAGAACCTTCTTTAAGATGTCCTGAAGGTCCGAGCAATACGACACCAACGTTATCTTCTTCAAGGTTAAGAGCGATACCTCTTACACCGTTTTCAAATTCAACGAGCTCTCCTGATTGAACGTTTGACAAACCGTAAACACGAGCGATACCATCACCTACTTGAAGGATGGTACCTACTTCTTCCAATTCAGTGGCCGATTTGAATCCGGCCAATTGCTCTTTAAGGATAGCAGATACTTCTGCTGGTTTAACTTCAGCCATGTTTGACTTCGTTTATGCCCGAAGGCAGTTTGTGTACTACAATAAACCTTTTAGTTTACTGAAAAGTCTTGTCTCAATTTTCTAAACCTCGCTAGAACAGAGGCATCAATCATGCTATCATCCACTCTAAGGATGAAACCACCAATAATACTTGGGTCGATTTTCTCCGTCAACTCCACCTCGCCCGGTTTGATCTTCTGAACCATTCCCAAGAGCTCCGTTTTCGCAGCTGCTGTGAGTGGGCTTGCAGAAGTAACAATTGCTTGGTGAATGTTACGACGTTCTTTTACTAAGGCAATGAATCGATCTGCGATTGCCAAAAGATCTCCCTCACGCCCCTTGCGGGTAATGAGTTGAACGAAATCCTTAGAAATATCACTTATCTTATCACCAAAGATTGCCATCAACACCTTTTCCTTCTTGGCCGTGTCTACAACAGGGCTAGAAAGTAACATTACCAACTCTTGGTTTGCCTTTATCGTGTTTTCGATAAGCGACATATCAGCCATGGCGGCATCAACAGCACCTTTCGATTCAGCGAGCTCCATGAGCGACTTGGCATAACGTATGGCTACTTTTGGATAATTCATAGCATTAATTCAAATCGACGTCTTGCATCAAAACAGCAACAAGTTTCTCTTGTTCTCCTTGATCAGACAATCGTTCCTTTACTACCTTTTCTGCAATTTCGAGCGAAAGTGTAGCAACTTGGTTTTTCAATTCAACCATCGCGCTATTCTTTTCATTCTCGATGGCAACACGCGCATTTTCGATCATTTTGTCTGCTTCCACTCTGGCCGCGGCCTTTGCTTCTGCAATCATCTGATCTCCCATTCCGCGAGCCTCCTGAAGAACCTTGTCTCTTTCGATGCGAGCTTCCTTCAACAAACGCTCGTTGTCTGCATTAAGGTTCGCCATATCTTCGCGCGCCTTTTCTGCTTCCTTCAAGCTTTTCTCGATGGATTCTTCACGCTCGTTTAAGGCCTTCAATATTGGCTTCCATGCCATCTTCTTTAACAAAAAGAGCACGACCAAAAATGCAATCGACGTCCAAAGGACCGTACCGATAGCTGGGCTTAATAAAGCATCCATAACTCAGTTGGTTGTAATGAATAATATCTTAATAGCTGTTCAAGTAACTTTTACCTGAACACGAGCAAAGCTTATTAGCTAAATGTAACCAACAAGCAAACTATCACTGCGAAAAGGGCAACACCCTCAATCAATGCAGCTGCAACGATCATGTTCGCACGAAGGTCACCAGTTGCTTCTGGCTGACGAGCCATTGCTTCCAATGCAGATCCACCGATTCTACCGATACCCATACCTGCTGCGATTGCTGCTACGCCTGCTCCAATTCCTGCAAGACCGTGACCAATATTTCCACCGATCTCTAATAATACTGACAAAAGTTCCATTTCAGTAACTTGTTTATTTGTTTGACTTTCTATTAATGATGTGCCTCTTGCGTTGCATCACCGAAGTAAAGCGCTGCTAAAAGCGTAAATACAAATGCTTGAAGGAAGGCTACCAACAGCTCAATAAAGAACATGAAGACCATAAAGAGCGTAGCTCCTACTCCTACCCCGATTCCTGTTCCCATTGCTTCACCGCCCTGACCGAAAATAAAGATCAAACTCACAAAGGCAAGTATGATAATGTGGCCTGCAGTAATGTTCGCTGTTAAACGAACCATCAACACGATTGGCTTTAATACGATACCAATCACCTCAATAGGAACAAGGATTAACTTAATTGGAAACGGTACTCCCGGAGGCCATAGTAAGTGACCCCAATAATGCTTGTTTCCAGAAAAATTCGTTACGATAAAAACAAAGAAGGCAAGCACCAAGGTTACACCAATGGTACCTGTAATATTGAAACCTCCAATGAACGGAATTAAACCCATCAAATTACAGATCCAAATAAAGAAGAATACTGTAAGCAAGAATGGCATAAAACGGTGAGCGTGCTTCTCTCCAATTGAAGGAATAGCGATTTCGTCGCGAACAAACATCACCAAAGGTTCTATCGCGTTGCTTAAACCACTCGGTGCTTGTCCAGGGCGTTTTTTATATCCGCTAGCAGCAGTTCTAAAAATAATCACCATCAAAAACAAAACGAAAAGCAAACCAAATACCGACTTGGTAATGGAAAAGTCTAGTGGCAGCGTGTTCAAAAGGGCAGCTTTTGCCGGAACACCTGAAGTGTCTATGTAACGTGCCTTATGTTGACGACCCTCAAACTCAAAATGTAATGTTCCGTGCTCGTCTGTTTCCACAATTTTTCCGTGGTGCATTACAAAGTGTGCTCCATTGTTCGCAACCACATCGTGACCGTGATGGAAAGCCGAACTCATGAAAAAATGCATTCCTTTTTCAGACTTAAGAATAACAGGAAGAGGAATAGAAACATCGCCGAAAAGGTGGATATCGTGTGCATCAGCGATGTGCTCAATGATCATGTTCCCAGCGTTGAAAGGTTCATCATCATGCCCGTGAGCGTGACCATGATCTACCGAGTGATCAGCATCATGATGGTGTTCTCCCGTCTCGTGTTGAGCAAAGGAGGTGCTTGCAGCAAGGAAGAAGAATCCTAGCATGCAGATTGAGAGTGACTTGTAATTGTTAAACAATGATTTCATCCAGCACATTGATTTTACCTTTTCGAAAAATCGATGCAAAATTACTCAATTATTCACGATCGTGAAGTATATGACAGGTTTTTTTCAGAAAAGACCCGATTTTTTATCCCTTTCTTCGAATTTCCTTCATGGAATAACGCACGAAAACCACAGTAAAAAAGGTATATACAAGCATGGTTCCTATGGCTGTTTCTCTTTTGAAATCTGGGAATAAAAATAGACCAAGAACCACCAAAATAATTGCGCTAAATAGCTTTATTGCCACAGTACCATTAAATGCAGCTACAAATCGCGCGGGCGTTTTATCATTGTTCTTCTTAAGAATGTTAAAAAGAAGCACATTCATCAGGCCAAAAACAAGCGTAACAATGTACAGGTAGATCGGCAACTTTAAATTGGTGAAACTGTTAACAAGAAAGCAAACAACCAACAACAAAACAGTGGTGATGGCATTCGCTACTAAAAATGGTTTGGTGTTCATCTGTTTTTAGATAGGTCTTTAATTACGTAGTACAAGGCTAAGGAAACCCCTAGTAGTGATCCTACCATGGTATACCACGGTGTTTTATTCTCGAACTTGCTGTCGAGCTCTCTTCCGCCCAATACGCCAATAAGTATGATGGTGGCCATAGAAAAGGCCATCCCTGAAAACCTCAGAAAAGCCTTAGGCGGTTTTTTCGTCAAGTTGACCTGATTTAGACTGATTGCTCGACTTAATGTCTTTCACCTTTGTTCCCAAATAACATGTACCGCTTAATTCAGCGCCTGTTTCAATAGATAGTTGTCCGTAATAAACTTCACCCTCCACTTTTGCGGTGGCTTTTAGAGCAACCTTTTCACGTGCAACGAGTTTTCCGTTAAGTGAACCTTCTATTTCACAATCTCCGCAACTCACCGTTCCTTCAATGTGTCCTTTTACACCTATCACCAAACGACCAGTTGACTCAAGGTTTCCTTTGAACGTTCCGTCAATTCTAATGTTGCTTTCGCAAAAAATATCTCCTTCGAAACGGGTTCCCTCAACGATTCTATTGATCGCGTTGTCCGTAGCTTCTGTTTGTCTAGCCATGCCTCTATTCTTTCTCATTTTCAAAGTTCGTAATTTCGCTCAAAGAACGACTGGTAAGCATCAACAGCTTTTGATTTAAAAAGGGTGACATAATTGTTTTTCGAGATCAATACCAAGGTGTACTCTCCTGAATTGATGTCCTTTAATTCGTTGTCATTATTCAAGAAAGTAGTGTAATAATTCTTTGCGTCTTCCAATTTATTAAAGGTTTTCACCAAAACAATCTGGTTTTGACGGTCGAGCAGGTTTGAAGAAACTTTGAGTGCACTCGACTTGAAGTATTTCGTATCAAAGTCACTCACCAAGGCCTTTACATTGTTTACATCACCTCCGCCTTCAACCGGAAAAATCACGGCGAAATAATGCCTGTCTGTAGGGTCGTAATCAAAAATCTCTTCTTCTTCCTTAGGCGCATCTGGGACTTCTTCAACAACTGGAGGTACTTCTCCATTAATATTATCGATGATTGACTTCGCAAGAATAGCCTCCTCTGTTTCTGGACAAGAGGTAATTACTTCTTTCAACTCATTTAAGTAGCTCGCGGTGCTTCCCGTCATTGCGTCCATATTCCCCACAGCAAAAGCCTTCAAGATGCGATACTTACATAAGAAGTTATTGTTTGGCTCATTGGTGATGACCTCTGAAGCTTTTAAAATTACTTCTTGGTATGCGCGCTGACTGTAGCGATTGTACAAAGCTTCGTAAGCAGCGTGTTGTTCTGCCTTTTCAATCTCAGCAATATCTTCAAATCCTGGATTTTGAATGAGCCTTGCCCAATCGCTTCCTGGGTATTTATCTAAAATGATATCGCTCCAGTAAGAACTGTTGCAGGTTCCACAGAAGGGGTTTGAATAGCCTTCTTCTTGCTCTCGATAAAGGTAAGTTCTGTAAAGTTGGTAGTAGGCCGTTGGGTGAACATCACTGTTGTCATAACGCGTTACCAATACCTCCCATCGCTCAATAGCGTTTTCAACATCGTCCAACTTCTCTTTATAAACAACACCCGCATTGTAAAATGCTTCGGCAATGCGCTTATCACTATCTAATATTTGTGCCTCAGCGCAAGGTAAGCCCGCAAGAAGTTCGTCTACACTTGGTAACTGGCTTTCAATATCTGTTCCTGTTTCCACAGGGGCTTCTTCAGGTGTTTCAACGCTTTCTTCACCATCACCAAAAGACTGCTGCAATTTGTTTTTTCTTCTCCAGTTGTCTTCCAAAGGACGAGAACCCCAGTAATTATCGAAATTTTGTTTTCCGATAGCTTTTAGTTGTGGATTCCAAGGCCAAAAATCACCCTGGCTGGCTGCACCGGCATCTCCTGCTGCAAGTGCTGCCATTCTTCTTTGACGTTCTTCCTCTTGACGTTGAAGTTCTTCACGCATATCGGCAATTACCGATTTCATTTTTTTGACCTTGTCTTCATCAGACATGGCACAAATGTTTTGAAGGCTGTCTTCGTGCTCTATCAATAAAAGATTTTCCACGAGGTCTGTTAAACTCTCGGCTTTGTTCTTAACATCAAGGTAGCGGGGATGATCTTCATTGATGCTTTTGAAAGTGCTATCATAATAAGCTTGTGCATCTTGATAATCTCTGTCTTCCAAATACAAATCAGCCAACCTCAAAAAGCTCTTTGTTCTCTGTTTTGGTTTTCCGTTGGGTTCTGCCAAGGATAGCAAGAGATAATCTATTCCGTTCTCTCTATTTCGATCTTCCAGTTCTAATTCAGCAAGCGCGTAATAGATCTGATCTCGGTATTCAATGTTCTTGTCGTCTTTGAGCATTTTAAGTAACTGCTCTTTGATTTGATCTGCATTGCCCCCTCTCCGATCATAAGCCATTGCCTGATTAATTCGGGCATAGAACTCCATTTCGTATTCTGGGCGAAGCGTCAAAACCGTTTCGTAATAAGAAATGGCATCCTGAGAACGGTTCATCTGCTGCATCAATTGAGCTAAGATGAATGTTGGGCGGGCCCTGTCTTTTTTCTTCTTGATGTAACGAAGGGCCTTTTCGATTTGCTCTGCGGCGTTTTTATAATCTTCTTGACGAATGTAATAATCTGCGAAAACCAAGTGAATGTCGGCCTTATCCTCGTCTTCAATCTCTTTGATTTGCTCGATCTTTAAGAGGGTGTTTTTGGCCTTGGTCCATTGCTCTGTTTCCATGTAGGCGCGGGCTAACCAAGCGTTTCCTCTTGCCTGCATTTCCTTCTCTTTGTACTTTCTAGTGACAAAGAGGAACATCTCCTCGGCTTTGAAGTAGTTTCTTTTAAAAAAGTAGCTTTTCCCAATAAGCAGGTAGTTGTCGTCTATCCACTTATTTATTTCTGGGCGATCTTTCTTTTTGGAAGATCGGGAAGGAACATCCATTTTGTGCCGCTCAATTACCAAGCTGCTCTTCTCAATAGCCCTTTCCATTTCAGCAAAAGAAGATTGAGCAGAGGTTTCATCACCGTAAATGAAAATTGGTAAAATGGCATCATAGTCTTCTAAATGTGCCTTTACGATATTCGCTTGCCCTTCTTTTATTGCTTCCTTTGCGTAGAAATATCCGTTGTATCTCGCCGTTGTATTATGAAAAACACGGTAAGTAAAGCCGTCCTTTTTTGTAGTACAGGCAAACATCCCTGCAATAACAAGGGATAGAAGTAAGAGAGGGACGAGTTTGTTTGTCTGCATTAAAAGAATATTCTTGTCGTGTGTTTCGGCACTATATAGAACACGAAACATGCAAAATTATTTTATTTTTCGAACTCTTCATGAACATGGCACGAATTCCTGAGGTTTTCGGCCCACATAAGCACTTCAAATTGAGCAAAAAAAAGAAAAACAAGCGACTAATAAAACGTTTGAGAAACGAATACCGCCTTTCAATCTTGAAAGAATCAAGTTATGAAGAGCAGGTTTCGGTACTTCTTACCCCATTAAATGTTGTTCTACTTGTTGGAAGTGCATTTATTTTAATTGGTGGTTTGGTTTATTCCCTTGTTGCCTTAAGCCCCTTGAAAGAGCATTTAGTTCCTGGCTATATCGATGATCAATACCGTCAAGATGCCATTTCAGCTCGAAATACTGCCGACTCCTTACTGGCGAAACAAGCTCAATACGACGATTACTTGATTCTACTTAATCG
The DNA here is from genome assembly GCA_029238785.1 of Flavobacteriales bacterium. GTDB lineage: Bacteria > Bacteroidota > Bacteroidia > Flavobacteriales_D > Sanyastnellaceae > CALKGK01. The sequence goes on from JAQWFN010000003.1 coordinate 82,222, forward strand.
GGTGCTTAGTGGAAACATTCATCCAGACAGCGTTAAGTTTGATGCTCAAGAAGGGCTTGACGAGCAATCTTTAAGTTATCAAATGAGTGAGCCCGACTCTTTGCTCAGAAACAAAGTAGCCGAAGAAGACCGCTTCACGCTTAACCTGGCTAGTGGAGCTAACCCTGCAGAATCTAGAAAGTTTTTGTTTACTCCAGTAGAAGGAACTTTATCTTCCAAATTTGACCCTGACATCGAACATTACGGGATCGATATTGTGGCGCCTAAAGAAAGCATCATCAAAAGTGTTTTAGAAGGAACAGTTGTTTTGGCATCATACACCTCTGATGGCGGACACGTTATTCAAGTTCAACACTCGGGTGATCTGATTTCTGTTTACAAGCACAATTCAGTACTGCTAAAAAAGACCGGCGATCGTATTAAAGCTGGCGAATCCATTGCGGTAATAGGAAACACGGGCGACCATAGCGACGGTCCGCACCTCCATTTTGAGCTTTGGGAAAAAGGATTGCCCGTTGACCCGCAGCTCTACCTGAACATTAGTGAATAAGTGCTTCGCGAAGCAAAAAATTACTCTACCAAAAGAATGTCGAAATCAACCAGGTCAACAAACTTCTGAATTCGGCGATCGATGTCTTTTTCAGAGATTTGAAGCAAGCGCTCAGTTCCAAACTTCTCGCACGTAAACGAAGCCATTGCAGAACCAATGATAACTGCTCTCTTCAAATTATCAAAGGTAATTTCGCCTGTATGCGCAATGTAGCCAATGAGTCCGCCAGCGAAAGTATCTCCAGCTCCAGTAGGATCAACTACTTCTTCTAAAGGAAGGGCAGGTGCAAAGAAAACTTTGTCTTTCTCAAACAAAAGGGCTCCGTGTTCTCCTTTTTTGATGATGACGAAACGCGGACCCATTTCCATGATCTTAGCTGCGGCCTTAATGAGGGAGTGTTCTCCTGTAAGCTGACGCGCCTCTTCGTCGTTAACTGTGATCATGTCAACTTTCGCAATCACTTCCTTTAGTGGTTCCAGTGCCACGTCCATCCAAAAGTTCATGGTGTCCAATACAACGAGCTTTGGGCGTTTTTTTAGTTGCTTGATGACGCTCATTTGAACGTTTGGGTCGAGATTACCAAGCATGAGGTATTCGCAATCTTGGTAGCTCTCTGGAACTACCGGTTGAAAATCTGCCAGCACGTTCAATTCAGTAACGAGTGTATCTCTTGAATTGAGGTCGTAATGGTATTTTCCCGACCAGAAGAAGCTTTTTTCGTCTTGTTTGATCTCCAACCCATCCAATGCAATACCTCTTCCGCGCATGTTGGCCAGCACGTCCTTAGGAAAGTCGCCACCTACAACAGAGATGAGCTTAACGTTTTTGGTAAAATAATTTGCGGCCAGTGATATGTAAGTTGCCGCGCCACCAATGACTTTATCTGTTTTTCCGAAAGGAGTTTCAATTTTATCAAAGGCAACTGTTCCAACTGTAATTAAGCTCATGAGATTTTTTTTGCAAAGATATTGTTTAGAAACAAAGATTCATGTAATATTGCACTCCAATTTTACAGCAATGCTGTGAAGGCGGTAAAATTCCTCCTTAGCTCAGTTGGTTAGAGCATCTGACTGTTAATCAGAGGGTCCTTGGTTCGAGCCCAAGAGGAGGAGCAAAAGCTGGTTGAGAAACCGGCTTTTTTTATGCCCGGATGTTTTTGGACTGGCTGCAGATTACCGCAACTATACTTCCAAATACCAAAGCCTTGGTTCGAGCGCAAGTTTATCCCGAAAACCTTC
>JAQWFN010000015.1 GCA_029238785.1 Flavobacteriales bacterium
AGAGCTTGCTCAGTTGATCAGGGTCAGCATCTTTTTCTCGAAGCGTTTGCTCAAAGTCGCGCCACTTTTCTTTGTTTTTACCGATAAAATCGGTTTCACGCATGGGTTCTTATTCGTTTTTTTAAGAGTTTAGCAATATAACTAATTCAGTTAATGAAAACGATAGAAATTCGGACATCTCAAAACGTAACGATCAATTACCAAGTTGCTGCCTTGTATCAGAGGGTATTAGCTTTTTTGCTCGATACATTTTTCAATCAGGTGATCTCCATTTTACTTACACTCTTGATCATTTTTGTGCTGAGTTTTCTTGACGCAGGTTCTTCTGGCGAGTGGTATGAGAGTTTTAATTATCTCTTGATTATGCCCATTTGGATGGGCTATACCCTGATCTCTGAAGCGAGTTTTAAAGGACAAACTTTTGGTAAAATGGCGCTGGGTATTAGGGTGATTCGAATTGATGGAAATCAGGTTACTTTCCTGGATTATGTTTTGAGGTGGAGCTTTCGCTTGCTTGATCTTTGGATGACCTGCGGAGCACTTGCGAGCATTATGTCGAGCGGTTCGCCGAAGGGTCAGCGTTTGGGTGGAATGGTATCGAACACAACGGTTGTAAAATTAAACCCAAAGTTGCCGGTGGCGCTGAGGGAAGTCTTAAACATCGATTCCAGAACAAGCTACACTCCGGTTTATCCAGAAGTCCGTCATTTTAAGGAAGGAGATATGCTTTTGATGAAGCAAACCATTGATCGCTACATTCGTTTTAAGAATCCAGCTCACTTGGATGCACTTCATTTACTGGTCGAACAAGTTTCGAAAGAATTACAAATCCCAGCGCCAAAGGAAGATAAAGTTGGATTTATTCGAACATTAATAAAGGACTACATCGTGCTTACCCGATAAGCAGCTTGGCCAATTCCGCTTTATTCAGTTGCTGATTGATCAAGGCTTTTCCAATTCCTTGAAGTAAGGTGCAATTCACCTCCTGTCCACGATTTTTCTTGTCTTTCAACATCAAAGGCCACCATTTTTCGGGGTCAGTCTCGTGCTCAATATGTCCATACCACATTTTTAAGGTGGCGAGGATTCGTTCCGACTCATGTTCCGAAAGGAGTCCCCGTTGAGCAGAGATCATGGTTTCGTAAATCAAACCTAATCCAATGGCTTCACCATGAAGTAAAGGTTGACTAGTGTGAAGCGATAAAGACTCGAGGGCATGTCCAATGGTGTGTCCGAAATTCAGTGCTTTGCGTTCTCCTTTTTCAAAAGGGTCTTTGATGATGACCTTTTCTTTGATCTCAATGGAACGCTCTAAAAGAGGAGCTAAGCTTTTGTAGGTCATCTCAGAAACAGTGCTACAGCCTTGCCAGTATTCTTCATTAGCAATCAGTGCATGTTTGAGCACTTCGGCAAAACCAGCGAGAAGTTGTCTTTGAGAAAGCGTTTCTAACCAAACGGGCGATACGATAGTAGCTACAGGGTTTTGAAAGGTGCCGATATGATTTTTATACGGGCCGAGATTTACTCCTGTTTTACCGCCAATCGCCGCGTCAACCATGGCCAAAAGGGTAGTTGGAATATGGATGAAAAACATGCCTCGTCGAAAGGTGCTGGCCACGAAGCCACCAAGATCAGTAATCATGCCTCCCCCGAGGTTGATTAAAAGGCTAGAACGGTCTGCTTCTAGATCATTTAATCCCATCCAAAGTTCTGCTGCAATTTCAAGGGTTTTGCTTTCTTCCCCAGCAGGCACTTCGAGTATTTCAGCCCCATCAAGTTCGGGAATGGTAATGATGAGGTGAGGTAAACATTGTTCGTGCGTGTTTTCATCAACAAGCACAATGATTTTACTCGGGTTTAAATTTGCTATTTGGAGGGATAGCTCGGAGATGTCTGGGTTCCAAAGGTTTTGCATGTTCGAAAATACCGATAAAAAAAAGAGAAGCCGATTTAGCTTCTCTTTTTTTGTTCTGTGGTGCTACCAGGATTCGAACCGGGGACACAAGGATTTTCAGTCCTTTGCTCTACCAACTGAGCTATAGCACCAATTATGTGGCGGCAAAGTTAGTAAAGAATTCAATTCTGGAAAATTTATCTTGAATTTAATTTTGGCTTTTTAATTTGAAGTCGCCAAAGCTATTGTTAACGAGAAGATTAAGTGCAGCATTACCAAAGTTGCATTCAATCTCTTCAGAGAACATTTCTTTCTCTTTCTTCACTATCGAGAGGTATTTCGGATATGAAACATCACCGAAGCTTGATCTGCAGGTGAAGTTAATGCCTTGGTTTTTTTGAATGTAAACATCACAATCGCTGTAGGAGTTATTTACTTCAATGTCACCAGAGAAGTTAGGAGTCACGGTAATGTTGGCATTAGAAAAGCTCACGTTGAATACGCAGTCATTTTGAACTTTTCCGATTTTGGCATCGCCGTATTCAATGTCCAATTCACCGCCGTCAAGGGAGCCAATAGAAACACTTCCGAAGCTTACTTCAAGGCGATTGTTTGTTCCCATGCATGCGCCAATGTCTAATGAGCCATATTCTGAATCGATTTTAGCGTTTGAGATTTCATTAATCGAAGTTGCGCCAAAAGAGTGCTTGAGATCGAGATTGATGTTCGATGGAGCAAAAATAATGAGTTGGATTTTGAAAGTGCCATCTTTAGAGCTGTTCCAGTTTCCTTCCCATTTTGTTTTGAGTTTCACGCGAGAGCTGCTCCCTTGGTAGTCGATGTCTACTTTCTCAAAAAAGCGTTCGGCTTCTTTCTCGTTTTTTGTGTCTACCGAAAGGATAACACTAATTTTAACTTCGTTTCTATCCCAAGTCTGATAGTCGATATCAGAAAAGGAACTGGAAATTTCGAAATCTGCTCCTGCTTGAACGCTTTGAGTTTTGTCTATGCGTCGCTCAAAATCTATCAAGTTTTCTTTAGCAGATGATTTGATTGAAATAAATCAGAGTAGGGCAATGCTGAGGATGTTATACTTGATCATTTTTCAGGATTTTATTTTGTTTTTGTTGAGCATCTAAAGCTTTGATTTTTTGATTCATGGCCTCGAGAATCCGGAGTCGGGGGCCATAGTTTTCAATCATTGCTCGAATGATACGTTCGTTAATGACTTGATGCTGTAACATGCTATCAAGCTTTTTGTATTCCAGCTCTAGTGACTTCAAGCGCTTAAAGTCTTCAATTAGTGCAGGGTCTTCAATGTTGATGCTTTTTGTTTTTTGTAAGAGTTGGTTGGCAAGTCGGTCTTGAACAAGTCCCGCCTCTGGTGCAAGCTCTCTGATTTCAATTCGTGCGCTATTGATCTTTTCTTCGTCGATTTTTGACTTGGTGAACACAATGAGGACAAGAACGATAACTGCAGCGGCTGCACTCCAAATGGTGATGATTGTTTTATTGGATATCGTGCGGCGAGCTTTGCTTTCATGAAAAGCTAGCTTCTTGAGAAAGCGCTGATGATGACCTTCAGGGCTATCTGTACTTATTTTAACTTGGTCGAATCGTTTTCTTAGTTCATCCATGATATTGGCTTTCTAAAATTTGAATGAGTTTTTTTCTTCCTCTGAGCTAATGTGATCTAACGGTGGCTGCTGATGTGTTTAAGTCTTGAGCTATTTCTTCGTGCTTCAGTTTATCAAACAAGTGCTTTTCGAGAACCAATCGATGGTGTTGCGGGAGTTTTTGAATTCCTTGGATAATGTCTTCAAGTTTATATTCAACCCACTTTTGATTATCGCTGCTTTCATCTTCACTACTCATTTGGTAGAGGTCTTGGTCAATGTCCTTTTTCGGTGTCTTTCTTTCCTTATTTATATGTTCAATTGCTTTTCTGCTAATCGAGGTTCTGAAATAGGCGCCAGGATTTAAAATGTGACCTTTCGGAAGTCCCACGTCCAAAAGGTGCAGAAAGAAATCTTGTACAATGTCTTCACTTAAGGCAGTGTCTTGCGTAATGCGCTGCGCAGCAGTGAATAGATTGTCGAAGTGCCTCCTGTAAAGTTCTTCTAGTTCAAGTTTGTTGATGGGCTTTTTCCCAAACATATCAGTCGCTTTTCATTTACAAGATGGCAGAATTGGTATTTCGTTGCATTAAAAGCGAAGAAATATTATTAAGGAAAAGTTAATTACAAAAAGGAATTATGAATAATCGCATGAGGAAATGCGGATAAACGCTCGATTTTAATCGATAAACCAATAAATTAAAAAGATGGATGTCGAAAGCTGTTTTTTTTTCGGAAAACCTTTCGTATTTTCGTCATTGCTAACCTCGTCTAATGGTCAAATTGATCACTAACATGTAATTAACCAATTGCTTAAATTATGAGAAAACTTTTATTTTTCGTTTTTGCGCTTGTCTGTTGTACTTGGCAGATTAACGCGCAATCGTATGGAGTAGAAGTGGAAGTTGTTACCGAGCACAATCACCCGGATGGAGATCCGTTGGCAGTGCTAAATGGTATGACAACTTACCGCCTTTACGTAACTACTGAAAGCCCAACAGATTTTATATCTGCTTGTGCTGGTGAGTCAGTCAATCCGCTAAGAATTGAGACCACTACTACTTTTTATCAGGATTTCGCTGGAGGGATCTCTGGTGGGACTATTGATCCTCTTTTGTATGCCTTTTCTCCAACTTTGGTTTATGACTCTTGGATCACTATTGGTCGTGAGAGCATTGATTCACCAGGGGCTTCAATTAATTTGATTGAAGGAGATGTGTCTTGGCAAAATCCTTTCGAGCAAGATGGACAAAGCATCATTATTGAAGATCTTGTTGGTGGAGCGTGGTTCGCTTTGAATATTCCAGGAGCTCCAGATGTTAATGCCATTGCCGGAGATGATCTTCGTGTTCTTGTTGGCCAGTTTACAACTGACGGAACATTCAGTGGATTACTTTACTGTCAGATTTTCCCTAACGGAGTAGGAGCAGACGAGTTCAGAATTAACGAGCCATTTGGAGTTAGCGTGGCTGTTCAAGGATGTACCAACTCAGATGCTTGTAACTTCGATCCAAATGCTTCTACTGAAGATGGTACCTGTGAATTCGATTCATGCGCAGGTTGTACAGATACTGAAGCATGTAATTTTGATGGTGACGCTACCATTGATAATGGTTCTTGCGACTTCACTTCATGTGCAGGTTGTACGGATTCTTTAGCATGTAACTTCGATGCTGATGCGTCAATCGATAACGGTTCTTGTGATTTCTCTTGCTACGGATGTACAGATGATAGCGCTTGTAACTTCGATGCTACTGCAACGTTAAGCGACGACACTTGTGAATACTCATCTTGCGCTGGATGTACGAATCCTGCAGCCTTGAACTACGATGCTACAGCTACTATCGATGATGGTTCTTGTGAGTTTGATAACGGAACTTGTACAATTGTTTGTCCAGAAGACGTAGTTGTTGAATGTACAGACGATGCTTCTATTGAAGCTACAGGAGCTCCTATGTTAATGGGCGCTTGCGATGGTTATTTCGTTACTTACCTTGGTGAGGAAGTTGAAGCAGGAGATTGTATCTCAGTTTACACGCGTACTTGGGCCATTGGATTCCAAGACGGTCCTCCTCAGATGTGCCAACAAACGGTAACTGTTATCGATACAGAAGGCCCAGTATTTACTGAAGCTCCAGCTGATTTAACTGTTCAGTGTCTTGAAGACGTTCCTGCACAAGGAGATGCTTCTGCTGAAGATGCTTGTAACGGTGTTGATGATATTACCATTTTCACTTCTGAAACAGGAAACCCTGTAACAACTTGTGTTGCAAGCACTGCTAACGGACCAGGTGGTTCATGGGCATTGTGGTTGCCAGTATTGGAAGCTGAAGGCGTTACGATGACAGACGAGTTTGCTAGCGACGGAACTTTGAGCTTCGTTCAATATGCAGATGGAACTGCTCACTTGAGTGGAACTGTTGCTCGTGTTGGATTCCCTAACCAAGCGTTTGAAGTAAGCGTATGGTTGCAAAACGGAAGATCTTGGGATCAATGGTCTGCGCTTGGTCGTGGATACAAAGATTCATTTGGTTTCGGAACTCAAGACAATAACTTCGAAGATTGGACTTACTACGAAATGGTAAACGGTTTCTCTACAATCACTGGTATTGGTGATTATGCAGGAGCAGTACTTTACCTTTCTCATATGCCATCTAGCTTCTACTATGGTTTCCAATGTGGACTTGGTGCAAATGATCGTAATGGTAACTTCGGTATGTCAGGTTGGTTTACGTACACTGGTTTGTTCAACAACATGCCAATCAACGGTCATGGAGATTTCAACCTAGACAAAGAGTGTGTTCCTAATAACGAGCAAGACTGTCCTAACAGAACTGAAGTTTCTTACTTCTGGAGAGCTACTGATGATTGTGGAAACGCAACTATCGCTTCACAAGTAATTACGGTGTTTGACGACATCGCTCCTGAGTTTACTGTTGTTCCTGAAGATTTGACTGTTGAATGCGACGAACCAGTGGTTCCTGTATTCGAAGGTGTTGAAGCAATGGACAACTGTGAAGGAGATGTAGTTATTGTTTACTTAGGTGAAGAAAGTGCTACTGAAGGATGTACAACCGTTCTTACACGCACATGGGCTGCAACTGATCTTTGTGGAAACAGAGCAGAGCACCAACAAACCATCACTATTGTTGACACAACAGCTCCTGAGGTAACTTTTGTTCCTGAAGATTTGACTGTAGAATGTGATCAAGAAATTCCTGTAGTTCTCGCAGAAGGAGTTGACAACTGTCAAGATGTTGTTCCTGTAACTTATTCTGACGAAGAAACGCAAGGAGATTGTCCTCAAGAATATACAATCACTCGTACCTTCTTCTTGAATGATGGATGTGATAATATTTCTACTGCAACTCAAATGATTTCTATAGTTGATACAACTTCACCAGTATTTGATGAATATCCAATTCAAGTTGCTGTTGAGTGTAACGAAGTAGAATCAGTTCCAACTTTGACTGCTACTGATAACTGTGGTGACGTAACTGTTACTTTCGTTGAAACTTTGAACTCAGGTGGTTGCATCGGTGTACTTTACAGAGTATACACTGCTACTGATGAGTGTGGAAACGAGGCTACTGCTGAACAGTTCATCACTTTAACAGATAACACCGCTCCAATTATCGAAAACCCAGCTGATCAAACAGTTGAGTGTGATAACGTTCCAGAAGCACCAGGTGCAGAAGGAATCGAAATCTATGATAACTGTGGTTTCGATGTTGAAGTTACCTTCACTGAAGAAATCACCGAAGGTTTGTGCGAAGATGCTTATACCATCACTTGGACTTGGGTAGCG
>JAQWFN010000034.1 GCA_029238785.1 Flavobacteriales bacterium
AGTACAAAACTTTCACGCCCAAGCGAACGCCAATCATCAAGAAAATTGTAACCAAGAAATCGATGAATATAATCGAGAAAGGAACAAAGTATTTCTCATCGTAGAAGAAGAAACGGAGTCCGTTTGCCGCTGAGAAGATTAAACTACCAATGAGCACATAGATGGTAATTCTTTGAGCGTCTTGCGTTCCCGTATAGCGAATGATACCGGCATAGGTTTTACCTAGGTAGAACAGGGCAATTCGAATAAGCAGGAAAAGCGGTAAAAAGGCAAGAGCTATTTGAACCTCTTCGCTGGGTGGATTGAATTCAAACCGCAACAAATAGGCACTGCCCAAGGAGAAGAGGCATATCAGGACGTCTAAAAGAAAGATCATCCATCGCGGCGTGTTGCGGTTGGGTAAAAACATGGCGCGAAGATAAGAGAAAGCTGCTTAACCTTCGAAGGCGATAGAGAAGACAAACATTCGTGTTCTCAATGATTCTAGCGGCTCAGCAAAAATTGTTGGCTCTTGAATCAGCAAGTTTTGGAAACCAAAGGCGGTTTTCATTTCAATAGACAGTTTAAAGAAAGGAAGGAAGAAGTCAAATCCACCGCCCACTTCCATTGCAAAGTCGTTGTCTCTCAGTCGGATAATGACTTCATCACCACCAAGATTGTTCACGTCTTTCTGCGATTGCATTTCTCTACCATACTTCCCACCAATCAAACCATAAGCAGCAAAATTGTTCACTCTGTTGGTTCGCAGCTTGAGTAGTAAAGGGAATTCAAGGAACACACTTTCGGTTCTTTTTAAAATGCTTACCGGTTCGTTTTCTCGCAGAAAACGGTAATCCAGGCCTCTGTCTTGAAACGAAAGTCCAGGTAAGAAGCGCAGGTGAATGTTTGGGGTGAGGTCTAAAGAAGCAAGCAGTGCTAAGTTAAAACCGCTTTGTGCTTGGTTTGAGATTCCTTGAAGTGAGTCAGCAAAGGTATAATCTGGCTTGTACTGAAATGCAAAATCAGAGGAATTGATGCTCAACAAGAATCCAAAGTGGTACTTCTTCATGTCAAAGTTGGGCAAATTGCGCATTCGCTGGCTTTGAGCCGAACATCCGAGAGCGATGGAAAGTAAAACGATGGCCAGGGCGGCGTGCTTCATTGGTGTTTGTTTGAACTGTTCAAAGGTAGAAAACGATTTTCGAACTTCGATATTGTCTGAATCGTCTCACGTGATTATGTCATAAAAGTTCTCCAAAGAACGGTAATCAGTATTCCATAAATCAAAGCGCAAACCACGAGTGCAATTAGACTCAGGGTAATTTGAATTACAGGGGAGTACATCCAATAGGCATTATCGAGCTGTTGTTGCTTGTAATCTTCAAGAACGAGACTTTCCAAAACGGGATTCTCGGCCTTCATTTGATTCAAGTAGTCTTCGGTAATGACTTCTTCGATTTGTTGTTCTGCAAGTGCTTTTCGCTGTTGCACTTCGGTTGGCGAAATCACAAAATAGTAGGAACCTACCAAGATGGTGGCAATGACGGCGTAAGTAACGCTTGCCTTGCAGGTGTCTTTGATGCTATCGAGTAGCGTGCTTTCTCCTTCTGGGGTGTTCAAGTACTTGTAGCGAATGGCAAATACCGCAATGAGGATAATGAAGAACATGTTCATCATCACCCCTATAATCACATTATCTTCTATGCTTACCCACGATCGCATGGCGAGCTTGATGATGAGCCAAAGGGCGGCGCAGATCCAAATGAGTCGAGTGCTTGTCATAAAGAAAAAACCCCGTCAAAGACGGGGTTGTTTTAATGGGTCAATACTATTTATTAAGAATTCATTGAAACCAAGAATTCTTCGTTACTTCTTGTATTGGTAATGCGGTCTTTAATGAATTCCATTGCTTCGATAGGATTCATATCGGCCAAGTGTCTGCGCAAGATGTCTACACGTTGCAAGATTTCTTTATCGAGCAACAAATCATCTCTACGTGTTCCAGAGGCGAGGATATCGATTGCAGGGAAGATTCTTCGGTTCGAAATTCTTCTATCCAATTGCAATTCCATGTTACCTGTTCCCTTAAATTCTTCAAAGATCACTTCGTCCATTTTAGAACCGGTTTCAGTAAGTGCAGTAGCAATGATTGAAAGCGATCCACCATTTTCGATGTTTCTTGCAGCTCCAAAGAATCGTTTTGGTTTGTGCAATGCGTTCGCATCAACACCACCGGTGAGTACTTTACCAGAGGCTGGTGAAACGGTGTTGTAAGCACGCGCCAAACGGGTAATACTGTCGAGCAAGATGCACACATCATGTCCGCACTCCACCATTCTTTTCGCTTTCTCGAGAACGAGGTTGGCAATTTTTACGTGACGCTCAGCAGGTTCATCGAAAGTTGAAGCAATCACTTCTGCGTTAACAGAACGCTTCATATCGGTTACCTCTTCCGGACGCTCATCAATCAAAAGAATGATCAAATACGTTTCTGGGTGATTTGCTGAGATGGCATTGGCCACATCTTTCAACAAGGTGGTTTTACCTGTTTTAGGTTGTGCTACCAACATACCACGCTGACCTTTACCGATAGGGGCAAAGAGGTCCATGATGCGCGTTGAAATGTTTTTCGATTTCCCAGCGAGGTTGAAACGTTCGTTCGGGAAAAGAGGGGTAAGGTATTTGAAGGGAACACGGTCTCTCACCACTTCTGGGCTGCGACCATTGATGGTATCTACTTTAATAAGCGGGAAGTACTTTTCTCCTTCACGTGGAGGACGAATAGCACCTACAACGGTGTCTCCAGTCTGGAGTCCGAACAACTTCACTTGAGCTTGAGATACGTATACGTCGTCTGGAGAATTGAGGTAGTTAAAATCACTACTTCTCAAGAATCCGTAGCCGTCTTGCATCATTTCAAGAACACCTTCCGCGATAATCAGTCCGTCAAAGTTATAACCGTGTTCATCGGCTTTTCCTTTATTTTGGTGTTGATTGCGGTTGTTTTGGTTTCTGTTGTTGCGGTCGCCGTTGTTGTTATTACGCTCGCTATTGTTCTGATTGCGCTCGTTGTTTCTTGGCTGACGTTCGCCTTGTTCTCTTGGCTGATCGCGGTTCTGATCGTTACGAGCCGGCCTGTCGTTATTGCGGTTGTTACGATCATTGTTTCTTGGCTGACGCTCAGTTTTGTTGCGATCGTTATTTTGATTGCGCTGCTCGGTTTTTTCTTCACCAGAGGCTTCAGCTTTCTCCTCACTCCCAGCTTCTACAGCTGCTTTATCGTTTGAACGATTCTGTTGAGGACGTGGTTTGCGTTCACGTTGGTTTCGTTGACGATTTTCTTGTGGCTTATCCTCACTTGAGGCAGCAGGTTTATCTGTTCCTGCTTCCTCGCTAGCTGGCGTTTCCTTAGAACTGTCTTTGCTTGGCGCATTTTCATTTCTTTTGGGAGCTGGCCTTTTGGGACGGGGAGTTCTCGCTGGTTGTTCAGCGGCAGGCGTTTCAGTGTTTTGAGGGGCTGCTTTAGCAGTTTTGCTTGGGTTGATGGCTTGTTCGTCCAAGATGATATAAACCAAATCTTGTTTCTTTAACTTCTCAACCTTTTTGATGTCCAATTCTTTGGCTATCTCGCGAAGTTCGGCAACTTTCTTACCGTTCAATTCAATAATGTCGTACATGCAGTATAAATAAGACTAACTTTTTTGGAGTCTGTTTTGTTTAAGGAAATTGCGCTGAGCGAGAAGATCTATCGTTCTAGCGGTCGGAATCGACTGGGCAATAATACGACTTTTTTCTCCCATAGTTCCGATTCAGCTCCTTTTTTCTCAACAGCGGGCTGTCATTAAGCTTATTTCTTCTCTTATCTTTGGCGAAAATTTAGATTATGATTCAGCGCGTTCAATCGCTTTACTTTTTGCTCGGAGCCTTGGCTTTATTCCTTGTGTTTGTTTTTGATATAGTGGTGTTTAAGGACTTAGCAGAGCTGCATTATCACTTATCTGCACTGAGTTTTTATCAAGGTGAAGAGCAATTGGTTGTGAAAGGGAATATGTTCATGAACTTACTCTTGTCCCTAGGAGGAGGAGTCATGCTTGGAAATATTTTGATGTTCAAAAACCGCAGCCTTCAACGAAGTATTGGTCGTTTGATTTACATCCTTATTTTGGCCATCATTGGATGCATGTTCTACTTTATCATCACCAATCAAAACAGCCCTGAAGTGAACGAGCTTAGCGTCAATCATTACAGTGTAGGTTTTTATTTGCCGTTTTTTGCTTTAATCATGACTTTCATGGCCAACCGTGGTATTCGTAGAGATGAGCAATTGGTGGCTTCTTTAGACCGACTCCGATGAAAAGAGAGCAAGTCCTTTTATTCTTTGCCCTTGTTCTATTGGCGTGTAACTCAAACATCGAGGCTTTTCAAGAATGGTCGAAGGACGAGAATGCTGCGCTGATGGAGAAGGAGATGGGTGTATTGGGAAAACATAGTCAAGCACTCGAATTTCACCGAATGATGCTGATGGAATGTACCGATCAATCTCAAGCTCCATATCCCGAAATGAGGCTGCTTTTGGATAGCATGACCATCTTGCGAAATACCATTCAGCAGCGTCGAATGGACTTAAAAGCGGAAAGGGCTGCCTTGTGGGAAAACGGAGATGCTTCAAAAAAGAAAATGGAGGAAGAGAAGGAAAGAGCGGCAGAAGCACACCGAAGAACGGTTGCAGATACTTTGGCCTTCAGCAAGAAATATGAAGCTTACCAAGGCTTAATCAAAGCGCACGGGATTGTGTTTATTTCACACAGCATGTACGCAGACAGCCTGCTCAATCGACTGATTCAATGGGAAGACAGCCTCGAATACCAGGGGGGGAGTATCGCAAAGTCAAAACGACGCTTGGATGAACTGGGAATGAAAAACACAAGTAAAATCTACTTGGATTACTACCAACCCATTTCTCAAATGCAACGCATTCATAAGGAGTTTCAAGGGATGTTGATTGGACTAGAAAACGCGCATTCGAGGTACTTGACTGCTCGTCCGGATGAAGGCTTCTTTTACGGTCCGTATTTGGTAGACCGACCAGATGTGCTCATGACCGAGCGCATTTTTGATCGTCTCGACAGCACCATGGGCGTGTTCCGACAAGAAGAGCGCAATGCCCTTCTTAAGCTTCGTCGATAACTTGTCCGCGCTTGCCCAATTCCACCACCTGCATGTTCTGCAACTTGCCTTCGTGAATTTCAAACTTGATTAAGGTGCGCATTTTGTGAAATCCATGGATTCCAGCTGCTCCGGGGTTAATGTACCAAACCCCCAATTGCTGATCTTTCTGAACTTTTAGAATGTGACTGTGCCCGCAAATAAACACATCAGGTCTTAAACGCTGAAGTTGCTCTCGAATACCTTTAGCATAACGCGGAGGCCTTCCACCAATGTGGGTCATCCAAATATTCAATCCTTCGCATTTGATGTACAGGTTTTCCTTGTGCATTCTCCGAAGTTCGTGCCCATCGATGTTTCCATACACAGCGCGATAGGGTTTCAATGCCCCAAGTTGATCAGAAACAGCCGCTGTACCAATATCACCAGCATGCCAAATTTCATCGCAATCAGAGAGGTGATGCATGATGCGTTCATCGAGATGACCGTGGGTGTCGGATAATAAACCTATTCTTTTCATGTTATTCAGTGAGCGAAGTTCATAAAAGCCGAGCGATTTTGAATGAAATCGGTAAGGTATTTGATTACTTTGAAGAAATAAATTTGCCCTATGCGTCTATCGATCGTCATTACGATTCTTCTCGTTTCAATTTCTAGCCTTCTTTTAGCTCAGCCGCCCCGGAGTTTTTCCGTTGACGATAAAAAAGCCATCAACGCTTATACTGAAGCAGAGCAGCATTACCGCCTCCGCCTTTTTAACGAAGCGGAAACATTGATTGATAGAGCCTTGGATCGAGCGCCTAACTTTGTAGAGTGCTACTTGCTTCGCGCACAGATCCAGACCGACTTGAACAACGACGAGGCCGCAAGACAAGCACTAACAAAGGCTGTTGACATTAATGCTGCATTTTTTCCACCATCCTTGTTTTATCTCGCCGCCTTGGAACAGCGCATGGAGAATTATGAAAAGGCAAGAGAATATTATTTGCGTTTCGCAAGGGCGTCTAGCGACGAAGAACCGCTGAAAGCTAAAGCGCAATTGGGCATCGAAAGTTGCGACTTTGCGGTTCAGGCAAAAGCCAACCCCGTTCCTTTTAAGCCCGTGAATTTGGGTCCGGAAATCAATTCAGACCGTCCAGAATACTTCCCGTGCATGACCGCCGATGGAGAAACCATATTGTACACCCGTTTGGTGGAAGACCGAAGATCATTACAAGGAAAACAAGAAGACTTTTACATCGCCCAGAAAAAAGATGGGAAATGGCTGCCCAGCTTGCCTTTGACAGAGGTGAATACTGTGCAAAATGAGGGGGCACCTACTTTAAGTTTAGACGGACAAGTATTGATTTTTACCGCTTGTGAGAACATCGATGGTTGGGGTTCTTATTCTGGTTTGGGGAGTTGTGATTTGTTTTTTACCCAGCGCAGTGGAGATTTTTGGGACACACCAAGAAACATGGGCAAAGTGAATTCTTATAAGTGGGATTCACAACCTTCTTTTTCAGCCGATGGTCGCACCTTGTTCTTCGTAAGAGGGGTGAGTGGTGCTAAGGGAATTTCTAGTCAGGACATCTATACCTCGCACATCGGGGAAGACGGTACTTGGACCAAGCCGGAGAAGATCAAAGGATCGGTGAATACCCCTTATGAGGAGGAGAGTGTTTTGATACATCCTGACGGACAAAGTTTGTATTTTGCTTCTAATGGTCACCCAGGCATGGGCGGGATGGATCTTTTTGTGAGCCGCAAACTCAGCGATGGCACTTGGGGAACACCAGAGAATTTAGGTTATCCCATCAATACCGGAGGAAGTGAGAACAGTATATTGGTGGCTGCTAATGGTAGTTTGGCCATGTTTGCCAGCGATCGAGAAGGCGGATATGGCGATTTGGATTTGTACTCTTTTGAACTACCAGAAGCCCGAAGAGCCGGCATGGTAAGCTATGTGAAAGGGGAGGTGTTTGATGCCGTTTCGTTTAGAAAATTACAAGCCAATTTTGAATTGATTGACCTTGCCAATGGTGAAGTGGTGGTTTCGTCTTACAGCAATGAAGGCGATGGAAGCTTTCTCGTTTGCTTACCGCCCAATAGAAACTACGCCTTGAACGTGAGCAGACAAGGGTATCTTTTTTACAGTGATCATTTTTCTCTGGGTGAAAGCACCTCAACTCCTTTTGAACTAGAAGTGCCCTTGAAGAAAATACGTGAAGGTTCGTCGGTTGTTTTGAACAACGTGTTTTTCGACACAGACAGTTACACCTTGCGCGATGAATCAAAGATTGAGCTCGAAAAATTAGTGCAGTTTTTGCAAAGCAATTCTCAAGTTTCGATTGAGATAGGCGGGCATACTGATGATGTGGGTTCAGGCAGCGATAACCAAGTGCTTTCAGAGCGAAGAGCGGCCGCCGTAGTGGATTATTTGGTCTCTAGAGGAATTGCTCAAGAACGATTGAGTTCAGTAGGATATGGTGAGACAGCACCACTAGTATCAAATGATTCTCAGGAGAATAGGGCTAAAAATAGACGTACTGAGTTCAAAATTCGTTGATTTTTTTTGCCATCTTTAGGGGTATTACTTGAAAGATCATCGATGAGAAACCAGTATTCCCCCAAAGCCCTAGTACTCTTAGTTATCCTAATTTTCGGAGGATTTTATTCGTGTTGTGAAGATCCAACTCCCTTGTATTTTGAGCCGGAGCGGATTGTGAGCGTTCATATGCAAAATGAAGGAGCTTAGCCTGTAATTGAACCTAGCAATCAAATTCCCGCAGTAGCTTATGTCTTGCAAGGACTCATTAAGATGGGACCCAAGGGTTTGGTGGACCGAAATCCAAGCAAATCGCCTAATTTTCAATTTGGGATGATAGCTAGAGCAGATGGATGTTATGATTACGTGCACATCAATGATTATTGGGTAGAAGGTTGGGACATCTATACTGTAAATGATTTTGACGCTACCCACCCCGCTGGAAGTAAGCTAAGTGACTATTTCGAATTGTATAGCAACAGATGCATGTACACCGAAATGTCGTCTGCAGATGTAGCAATGCAGTTTGCCCTTTATGCAACACCAGAGAAAATCGAGCAGCAATTCATCTTGGATATCTATTTCAACGAGGGCATTGTTTTACGCGATACAACTGAAGTGGTATGGCTAGATTAAACAAATTTTGGGCAGTTTTGATTTTATGCGCTTTTGTGGCAAATGCTGCTGCCCAGTCTGAAGAAAAGGCAGCTTGGGCCGATTTGGAATTCGATGCTGGAATCCTCGGGTTGAGCAGCATGATGATGAGTAGCTCGAGTCCACTCACCATTTACGATCCGCAGGATTATTCTGGCATGGTCAGCTTCCAGTTATCACGAGTGAAAAAGGATAAATGGGGAATGTGGTTTGGGATATTGAACTCATGGTCAGAGGCTGATTTAAGAGAAGAGGCCATTGAATTCAGAAATAGACTCCTATCCCAGCATCCCAACGACTTTATTTTCAGTGTTCGTGATGCTTCTTATTCGATTAAATATAAGCAAACACACTTCCACTTTGGAGCGCTTCGTCGAAAGAAATTGGGCGCAGTTCATCTCAATTTTGGAGCTGGATTGGGAGCATACAAAATGGTTTCTGAATCTGGTCTTCGCTTCGTAGTAAAGGAACAAGGGAGTAATGTCAGAAGCGAATACACATATAATTACGGAGAAGAAAACAAATGGAACTGGAGTGCTACGGCTTATGTCGACGCCGACATGAACCTTTACCGAAGCGGCAGGATGGAGTGGAATGTTTTTGGAAGAGTTTCTTGTTTGGGCTTCGGCAAGATTAGCACTTTTGAAGAGCGAAAGGCCCCCTTGCATGTGCCTGCAAGGTCTACATTTATAGAAGATGAAGGCCAAACTCTGCGCGCAGATGTAGTTTTTGGTTTGCGCATGAGAATCATCAATATGCAAGGCTGGAAAATGTTCAATCGTTAGCTGAAATGCGGCTTTTGTTAGGTGAATAAAGCAGAGGTATCGTGCACTTAAGGCCCGGTTCAGAATTAAAAAAGTTTGTTATTCTTGAAAAGCAATCTTGGAGTGTGGTTAAGGTGATTCTTGTGTATGGCTTAATCTTCAGTCAAAATTTCGTTCTGAACTATTCTCGAGATACACGAAACAACGCTAGAGTTGGTGCTTGTTTCAGGTAAGCATCATGAGAAGAACAAGCGAGGAGTTGAAGTTAAACCCAGCTGATGTGATAATCATTGAATCTTACGAGAACAAGTTTAGAAATTGGTGTTCTGCGACTAAAATACTTTCAACTTTCTGAACGTTCTTTGCCAAGAATAAGGCCCCCAACATGAACCAAAGATTTACACTTAAAGTCCTTTTATTTTTCACGATACTCTTTTTTGGAGGATGTTCGGGATGCTGTGATGAAAGCATCGAAATTCTAATTGAAGCCTCAGACGTCCACGGCGTTCATTTAAACAATGCAGGCCAATTTCCTGTACTTTCGAGTAGCAATGTAATTCCAGCAGAAGCTTATGTCTTGGGCGCTTATTTTGACTTGGAAGATTACCTTGCCGCGAAGCGCGAAATTGCACCCTTTTGTTTGGGGCAGAAAGCATTTGCTTTGTCTTGTTGGGAAGAATATAGAAGCGTACACAACATTGCGCGCTGGGATATCAGCAGCTTATATGATTTTGATGAAGCACATCCAGCAGGAACGCTCTTGAACGAGTACTTTGTGGTCTATAATAGTTTGGATATTAACACCAGCATTTGGGATTACCAAAGCGATACCGTGCAGTTTGCCTTGTTTGCTACTCCGGATTCTTCACGACAACAATTTGTACTCGATATTTATTTTGACAACGATTCGCTCGTGCGCGATACAACAGAGGTGGTATGGCTAAATTAATGAAATGGGCATTTTTCTTTTTACTGTGCTTCGCGATGCAGGGGGTGGAGGCCCAAAATGAGGCAAGATGGGCCGATATTGAGCTGGATGCGGGTATTTTGGGTTTTGGTACTCATTTAGGGAATGCTTCGAGTGAGGATGCCATCTATCAGCCTGGTACTTTTGGGACAGTGGTGAATTTTCAGTTATCCCGGGTAAAAACAGGTAAATGGGGGATGTGGCTGGGTGTTGTAGGATCAAGCAGCAGCAATACCACATCTCTGGAAAATTTTTGGCTGAGTGAAATTGAAGCAATCCATCCCAATGCCTTCATTTCTTCCACGAACACAAATGCGGTTACTTTTTCAAGAACACATTACTTGGCAGGTGTGCTAAAAAGAAAGCAAATCGGGAGTTTCAATTTGAATTATGGAGCGGGCTTGGGGGCTGCACGTTTGAGTGGAATAGGAAACATAGAAATTCAAACAAAGGATTTGGGGAGTAATCATCGAACGACATATACCTACGATTATGGCGTCTATGATGCTTGGACTTGGAGTGCCAATGTGTATGCCGATCTAGATGTGAAGCTTTACAGAAGTGGGGAACTCCAGTGGATGGCTTTTTTCAGAACTTCTGCGATCATGCACGGTCAAAATGGTGAGATGAATGCAAGTGTAACACCTATTTTAGGAGAGTTACGCCGTGATGCTTTTACTGATAGTGGAACATCTTTCCACCTCGACATGAACTTGGGCATTCGACTGAGGTTGGTGAACATGGAAAAGTGGAAAATGTTTCGCTTTGCACACAAGCATGAACCGGCGCAGCCGTAACACACTCTTGTGTTATTTTGTCACCCAATAGTTAAAACAGTGCCGTAAAGGATCCCAATAAATGTGGTAGGTATACGCACTAATTTCGCTGTATTGATCTTCAGTAACACTGCAATCAATAGGGGTGGGTTTTAAAATGATTTCAGCACCTTTCACTTCGATGTCCATCCAAGTCTGAATGTTTTCACCGTCATATTCCAGCTCAGGCTCTTCGTCATCCTCCCATAAGTAAAGGTTTTCTTCGTCAAAGACCTCAGAATTGACCACCCACCGAGATTCATAGGAATAATCCACAGGAATGATGCCCAAGCAGCGCCTTTGACTAAAATCCCAAACCAAGGCTATAGATGTTTGTTCATGAAATCCACTTTGCCAGCCAGAACGACCATTAATGCTCTCAAATACAGCAATCATCTCGTTTCGACCATCTCCATTTAGGTCGGAAAAAAACAGTTCACCCAAACTTGAATCAGGATAGTCTAAGTATTCAGAAAGTTCAGTCGAAAGCCAACTGCTGTCTTTCCAAGCTAGATGAATGCCCATGTTCAATGAGTCGGCATAGATGAGCACATTTTCCATTTCATTGAAATGAAGCACATCGTGTACTGGGAGCGAATTAAGCTCAGCAACTCTGGTGACTTCTGCTGAAAATTCTGGAGTGTAAATAAGGAGCGAATCCCCTTCTCCTTGTGCAAAAATGGAGTTAGAAATCAACAGAAAGGGAAGACAAAAGAGCTTGTTCATGCTCGAAAACTAAGCATGTTCAAACAAATTCATCTAAGCCAATCATTATTTAAGATCAGTTCTCTTTTCTGCGTGTGGGTTTTTCTTTTTTTCGTGAAGGGACCTACTTGATGGTCCACTTCACTCGAAGTCCAGCAAATTCGTTTCGGGGAGGGGCGGGATTGTAATAGCGCCCAAAACCGGCATTCACCTGAAGGAAGTCAAAATAAAATTCATCTAAAACATTGTTCACCCCTCCAAAAACATCCACACTCAAAGCCAATTTTTCCATTTCAAAGGAGTAAGCAACATAGAGGTTCACCAAATGGTAGCTTGGCGTAAACACGGTGTTCTCATCGTTCAAGGCAATTTGGTCGAACCATTGATGCGCCACCCTTAGGTTGAAGCGATCGAGCACATTCAAGCTGAGTTGTTGATTCCAGCGGTGCACAGGAACACCAGGAATGAGCTTATTGGTGGGCAAGCCAAGTTCTTCAGCGCTTCCCGCAAATTTGCTGCTTAGATAGGCGTAATTGCTTGAGTAAACCAAAGATGAAAGCCATGAAACCTCCTCGCAAGGGATGTTGAGGTCGATTTGCGCTTCTAAACCTTCCTGTTTTATTTCGCCCCGATTGGTGAAGATGCTTTGATCTCCATCGAGGGTTTGAGGTAAAATAGCGTTAGTAATGGTGTTTGTGAAAACCAGCACTTCGTAACGAAGCCAATTAGAAAGCTTGTTGCGTGTCCCCAACTCAAAGTTCAAGGCTTGTTCTGCACTCAGTTCAGAAGAAAAGCGACCAGTTTCGGTGTTCACGTATTCAAAAATGCTTGGGAGCGAATTGCCTGTAGAGAGGTTCATGAAATATACTCCTGCTTTTTTGGCGTTCTTGCTTATGCCTAATCGAGGCAGCAAGCTGTAGAGCGTAATGTTGGTGTCTAAGCGAAATCCATCGGCAATGTTTTCCCCTTCATTGATGTAGGCATTGCGATTCGCAGAAAGGCCGCTTTCAAAGGCCCAGTTTTTCCAATCAAGCCGTAAACCAAGAACGGCGAAGGCTTCTTGACTTTTTGTTGTGTTGTTGTAGCGATCGTAAATCGGCGGACTTGCTAAAGGGTTCGGACCTTCTTGTACTTCGTTGTCGTCTTGATGCACTTCTATGGAGCCGTTCAATCGAATTTGAATTTCTTCTTTATCGGTGATGAGGTAGTTGGCTTGAGATCTTGCTCCAAGGCCCTTTCCAAGTTCGTCTTTTGTTCCGTTAAAAAAGGGCGAGGTACCGTAGGGATTCGATTTGCTTGTGCTGTGCACGTAAACCGAGGTTTCATGATTGAAGTACCTGCCGGTATGTGCGTACTGCAAGGAAAGGCGATCGCGCACTCGGCTTACAAAAGTGTTGTTTTCCACACTAAATACTCGGGCTTGTTGTGGGTTTTCAATGGCATCGTCTAAGTTGATGGCACCCGGCAGGGCCCATTTTCCGGAGTAATGCGTGTACCAGAGTTTAAGGGCGTTTTTAGGGTTGACTTGCTTCTTCAACCAGAGGTTTCCTTGTCGCTTGCTGTTGTATTCTTGTTCGCGGTAGCCATCGAATTCTTGGTAAATGCCCGACAATCGAGCTTCCCAAGTTCCTTGTTTTACACTGAGTGAAAGGGCGTTTCTCAAGAAACCATAATCGCCTGCGCTGATCTCGTTTTGAAGGCGAACACCTTCGAGTGCTTTTTTGGTGTTGAAGAACATCGCTCCGCCATTGGTGCTTCCGTAAGCGCCTCCAATCGGGCCTTTAAGTATTTCTATACTTCCGATATCGATGGGGTCGATAAGTTCTAAAGGCGCACTTCCATCGGGATTCGTGAGCGGGATTCCATCAACATACAGTTTTACGTTTCTTACGGCAAACGGAGAGCGAATGCCCGAACCACGAATACTGATTCTTCGCGAGCCACCAGCTCCTCGGCTTTCCATGAGTACACCTGGAGATTGATTTACCGCGTTTTGTAAAGAGGCTTGTTGATCTTGTTGAAGGGTAGTGGCCCCGATGTAATTGATCGAAGCAGGAGCCGTATAGCTTGAAGATGGAGTGGTGTTGAAGGCTTGTACCAAAGTGGAACTCAACTGGTACACCGCAGGTTTGAGCTCGATGAGGAGTTCTTTTGGTTCAAGCGGATCGATGAGTAGGTTTACACTGAGGTAGTTGATGTGGTGAACAGTAAGCGTGCTTGAAGTGCTGTCGCTAAGTACAATCGCAAATTCACCTAACAAATCGCTTGTTTTTGCGCTAATGGCATCTCCATTAATTAGGATGATGGCATTCACCACAGCCTCACCGGTGGTGCTGTCGATAAGCTTACCGTTAATCACCTCTTGAGTGCTCCCTAAAAAAGGAGTTAAAAGAAAACAGCAAAGCCCAAAGAGCCTTGCCGATCCTAAAAAGTTAAATTGGAGCATGTTTTATTTGACGATAAAAGTCTTCGTTACTGTTCCTAAATGTGTGCTTGAAACAAAGTAGTATTTCCCAGCAGCCCATTCAGAAACGTCAATATTCATTTTTTGAGCATCAACAATTCCTTTTTGAACTGTTTGTCCGTTAAACGAAATGATTTCAAAGGCTGTACCGAGGAAACTGTCGTCCAATTCGATGTTCATGTTGTCGCTCGCTGGGTTGGGGTAGAGCTTTACATTTTGATCTTTAACGCTCACATAATCAACAGAAACCCCAAAATCTTCATTCACAAATTCTTTGATGATATTTGGTCCACTACCCGGGTAAGAAGAGCCATTCAAAGCAACATATACCGCTCCAGTGTAAGGGTTCACGCAAATGTCTCTAATGCGTTGGTTGAATTCAGAGAAGAACTGGTCTTCACTTTCTACAGCTGTTCCGTCGTCGTTCATGTGGAGTACAGAAAGGCGCTCGTATTGCGCTCCTAATCCACCCAAAACGGCCATAAGAATGCTGTTTTGCCATTCGGGAATTGCAGGATGGTTGTAATATTCAATGCCGTTCACCGCGATGCAAGGCGACCATGAATCGATAGGTAAAACCACATCGTTATTGTCGCAATAATTTTGCTCTGATGCAAGGTTACACATCCCTTCAACAGATGGCCATCCGTAATTACCATTCATTTCAAGGATGTTCAATTCATCTTCCGCATTTTGACCGTGCTCCGATGCGTAAATGAGTCCGTTCGGACCTAAACACAATCCTTGTGAGTTACGGTGACCGAAGGAGTAAACATAGCTGCTCGGGTCTGGGTTATCGCTTGGAATGCTTCCGTCGAGGTTCAAACGAAGGGTTTTACCACTCAATGAGTTCATGTTCTGAGCGGTGTTTCCACTTCCTGTATCTCCAGTGGTCATCAACAAGGTGTTATCATCCAAAACCAAAAGACGGGATCCATTGTGAATACCACCTGCGGGCATGTTGTCTATGATGAACTCTTCATTGATCAAATCAGTACCGTTCCATTCCCAGCGAGAAAGACGTTGTCTGTAGTTTGGCCATGAACCGTAGTTGTATGCAATATAGATGTAAGGGTTATTGTCAAAATCCGGGTGTGCCGCCATCCCGAGCATTCCTGCTTCGCTACTTCCACCGCCAGCAATCGAGCTTTGAATGTTTAAAACGGTAGTGAAATTTCCAGTCTCAGGGTTGATTCTCAAAACCCGACCACGACGTTCGGTTGTCCAAATAAAGTCGTCAGGACCCCACATGATTTCCCATGGGACTTGAACTCCTGTAACAAGGTCGTACTCCGTGAGTGTTGTTGTTTCTAAGTCCCAAGTATCTTGGGCAAAGGTATTTAGCGAGAATAGGGCTAAAATTGGTAGGATGAAACGTTTCATAATAACTGCAGTTTGTGCGAATATACTAAAGATGCAAACGTAAATCAGTACCGCGCATGAGTAAGAATGGTCCAATGATGGAAAGCCAAAATCAATTCTCCTTTACAAGAATGTCGATTCATCGACTTGCGGAGGGGCAGAAGAGGGCGTATCTTTAGCACAACTTGCAACTTTTAGAATGAAACTGAAACACCTGATCCTTTTTTCTGGACTAAGTCTGTCAACGCTTGTGGCCTATCAATGGGTTCCTGCAGAACAGGCAGCTGCTTTCCATCGTGCCGATGATGTGGCTCACTTTAAGATGCTCCAAGCAGATTTGCCGGTGCTTTACAATGGCTTGTTTTCAGGTTCGGGTGCTTGTGTTCAATGTCATGGTTCCGATCCTAATGGTATTGCCAGCACAACGAGTTTGGGTGAAGATGTGAATGTAGTTGATGATTGGAAAGGTTCCATTATGGCCAATTCAGCCAAAGATCCCTATTGGAAGGCGAAGGTTCGTGAATCGGTGCTGATTAATCCAGAACATCAAGAGTTGATTGAAGACAAGTGCACGAGTTGTCATGCTCCTTTAGGAAGACATTCCAAAGCGGTGCTGGAAGGGGAGGCATACAGTATGATTCACCTTTCAACAGATAGCCTCGGACAAGATGGTGTTTCTTGCGTGGCCTGTCATCAACAATCGCCACAAAACATTGGAAGTGCTTTTTCTGGAGAATTGAATTTTGAAACGTCGCCACTGGCTTATGGTCCGTTTGAAAGCCCACTCATCAGTCCAATGGCTGAAGCTACGGGCTATATTCCTGAGTACAGTGAGCACATTACAAAGAGTGAAGTATGCGCGGGTTGCCATACCTTAATCACGAACACCTTGGACCTCGATGGAATGTACACCGGGACCACTTTTGTTGAGCAAGCGACGTATCACGAATGGTTAAATAGTGAATATTCTCAAGGAGAGCTGACCACCGAGTGCCAAGCGTGCCACATGCCTTCTTTGGGTGGTAAGCAGCCCATCATTCTCGCTGCTGGCTTTGATACGCCTCCAAGATCTCCTTTTTCGATACATACTTTTAGTGGTGCGAACACCCTCATGTTGAACATCTTAAAAGACAATGCTGAGGTCTTGAACGCATCGGGAACCACGGAAGACTTCGAGGCGAGCATTGCGGCTACTACGGCACTTTTGCAGCAACAGAGCTTGTTGTTGAATACCAGTTTTGTTGATCGCACTGCCGACACCCTTTTTGCAGCCGTGGAGCTGAGTAATTTGGCCGGACACAAATTTCCATCCGGTTATCCAGCGCGAAGGCTTTTCCTTCAAATCAGTTTGGTGGATGCTGAAGGCAACACCGTTTTTGAAAATGGATTGTGGGATGATCAATTCTACTTGGTAAATGAAGACCAAGGGTATGAGCTTCACCACGAAACAATACGAAGCGAAGAAGACGTTCAGATCTACGAAATGGTGATGGGAGATGCCGAAGGGAATTACACCAGTATCCTTGAAAGAGGTTACAATAAGTTGAAGGATAACAGGTTGGTTCCTAGAGGGTTTAGTTCGACGCACAGTGCTTATGATACCACCCGTGTTGATGGACTTGCTTTGGGTGATGATAACTTCAACTTAGATGACTTTGGCAATGAAGGGAATGGCAAGGACCTGCTCTTTTTAAACCTTCCAACAAATGGGAACGATCTCGCTTTGACTTTAGAAGTGAAGGCCTATTACCAAAGCATTCCTCCAAAGTTTGTTGATGAACTTTTCGCCTTTGAAGATTCAAGCATTACCGCTTTTGAGAACATGTATAATGCCGCAGATAGAACCCCTGTTTTGGTGAGATCGAGTGCTTTAGAAACGGGTCCCTTCGTTGGATTAGAAGAAAGTGAAGCCTCGTCTGGAATCCAATTTTTCCACCAGAGCGGAACCCAGGAAATCCAGCTATTTACAAAAGATGTAGTGGGCTTGAAAGTATATAGTGCAAATGGGAGTTTGGTGCTTGAACGAGATAATTTATTGGGGATGAATCAAGTGTATTTAGGATTGAGTACAGGCGTTTATTTAGTGCACTTGACCACGAACAAGGCTTCCTCTATTGAGCGCATATGGGTTCAACAATAAAAATAAGACTTCAAGAATTACAAGCTCAGCATTCAAATAAGTTCTTGAAGAGTAGTATATTAACGGCAAATTAAACCAAATTAATGATGAGAAACCTTTACAAACCTGCAAGTTTGGTAATTGCTTTGATGGCTTTCCTTGGTGGAAGCGCTCAAGTGGCTTTTACCAACCAAGCTGGATCACTTGGCGCTATCAATGGATTTAGCTACGAAGATTGTGCAGCTGACATGAACAATGACGACCTGGATGACATTGTGCGTGTAGTTGGGAACGGTATTTATATCGATTTTCAGCAAGCTGACGGATCATTCAGTCAAACCTTTTTTCCAATGAACGTACAGAACCCACCATCGTGGAGTATTTGTGCTGGTGATTTGGATGAAAACGGATATACCGATTTACTTTTCGGAAACGGTTCTAGAGTGTCTTTCGCTATGGCGAGTGATGATGGAACAGCGTACACCGAAATCACATACCCTGAGTACATCTTCTCTCAACGTACAACGCTTTCAGACATCGATAATGATGGAAACCTGGATGCCTTTGTTTGTCATGACGTTGATCAATCTCACCCATACAGAAACGATGGAAATGGAAACATGATCCTCGATCAATCCTTGATTAATACCTTGGATATTGGTGGTAACTACGCGGCTATCTGGTGTGATTACGATAACGATTGGGATGCTGATTTGTACATCACAAAATGTCGTGGTGGAGCAGCAGTTGGAGATCCACAGCGTATCAACTTGTTGTACAGAAATAACGGCGACGGTACATTCACTGAAGTAGGAGAAGAGGCCAACATGAACGATGGTGACCAATCTTGGACAACCGTTTTTGAAGACTTTGATAACGATGGTGATTTTGATGCCTTTACTGTTAATCACGCATGGGCAAACCGTTTGATGGAGAACAATGGCGACGGAACGTTTACTGATATTATCGCTGGTTCTGGAATCAATGCGAACGATCTTGGTGCTTGGAATTGCGACGCTGGAGATTTTGATAACAATGGTTTCGTAGACATCTTCTCGGAAATGGGAACGGAATTGTGGTTGAACAATGGTGACGGAACATTTACCGGACAACAATTGAACTTCAACTCTGGTGGTATTGGAGACTTTAATAACGATGGTTTCCTTGACGTGGTGAACGGAAACAACATGTTCATCAACAACACTAACGATAACAATTGGGTGAAGTTTAACCTTGAAGGTTTGGTTTCAAACAAAGATGCTATTGGCGCTCGTATTGAGATTTATGGCGACTGGGGTGTTCAAATTCGCGAGGTTAGAGCAGGTGAGAGTTTTGCACCTTTCAGTTCTACTATGAGTCACTTTGGTTTAGGAACCGCAACGTCTATTGATCAAGTAATTGTGCGTTGGCCTTCTGGAATGGTCACCACTTATGACGATGTGGCCATTAACGAATCACACCACTACTTGGAAGTTGGATGTCTTTTAGATCCAAACGAAATTAATACAAACGGCGGAACAGCTTTGTGTGTTGGTGAAACACTTACACTTACTGCTGACCCTGGTTTTGAATACACTTGGTCTAACGGAGCTACCACTCAAAGTATTGAGGTGTCAGAGCCAGGTAACTACAATGTTATCCTTTGGCAAGACGACTGTGCATCTGTTTCAAATAATGTTGCAGTAACCGTAATCACCCAAGAAGAACCAGTACTTACAGTTAATGGAGAAACCACTTTCTGCGAAGGTGAGTCTGTTATCCTTTCAGCTTCTAATGGTTCTGGATACACTTGGTCGAACGAACAAACTGGTCAGAACATCGAAGTCACTGAGTCAGGAACATACTATGTTGAAATTGAAGCTTTATGCTCTAATCAACAAATGCTTTCTGAATCGGTTGATATTGTTGTTCTTCCGGCGGCGGTTGCAGGTATTGATGCGGTACAAGAAATTGGTACTCCATCTTCAATTCAGCTTGTAGCCACAGGAGATAACATCATGTGGTACGAAACTGCCAATGCAGACGAGCCAATTGCAACAGGAAACACTTACGACACACCGGTAATTAACGATACTTACTCTGTGTGGGTAGAAGCAAATACCATGTATGAAGGACAAGAGCAACAGGGTGGTATGGTTGTTTCAGATTACATCTTGAACGGTGGTGTACCTTCAACAGGAGCCTACACTTACTTTGATGCCTACGAGCCATTTACTATTGAACGCGTTGAATTGAACGTTCCACAATCAGCAGGAGCTGGTGTTAGAACGGTTCAGTTGTTTGACGCTAACGGTGTCATGATGCAAGAAACTAGCTTTGATCTTGCAGTAGGAACACATGTTGTTGATTTGAACTTCGAAGTACCTGTAGGTACTGGAATGAGCTTGAGATGTCCTGAAAACAACTTGTTTAGAAGTAATGCAGGGGTTTCTTACCCTTATGCCATTGGAACTGTAGGTGCAATGACTGATTCGTTCTATGGCGGTACTTACTACTATTACTTCTACAACTGGGAAATCCGCACTCAAGAGTGGATGTGTCCTTCAGACAGAATTGAAGTTGTTGTAAACGTTGTTGGAGTAGAAGAGATTGAAGCTTTGAACAGCTTGAATGTTTATCCTAACCCAGCAGTAGATCAATTGAACGTTCAGCTTGATTTGAACAGCAACGTAGCATTGATCGTTGAGTTGAGTGACATTACTGGAAGAACAGTATTCACGAAGCAAAATACGGCGAATGGTGTTCAAAACATCCAAATTCCAGTTCAACAACTGGCTGCAGGAATGTACAACCTAGAAGTAACTATTGATGGTCAACGCTTGAGCCGCAAGGTAATTGTGAAATAAACCATCTTTGCTTAAACATATTCAAGGGGCCAGGCTAAATACAGCTTGGTCCCTTTTTTTGTTTCCTGAATTGCGACGCTCTTCTCCAAGCATAAAACAGGAAGGTCTCTCGAATCTAAACCAGCTCATTACTTAAACTCACTGAATAAATTGAATTGTACCTAAAATTGATCAAATTGTATCTAAATCTATGGCAGTAGCTGTTGTCAATCTCTGAGGAGCTCTTTACCTTGAGCAAAGATTCATCCCCTCTCAAGTTTGTGGAGTAAGAAGGAATGGGAAAAGAATCAATAACAGCGCTCCCATTTGGAATTGAGGTTTTAAGAGGTCACTTTCAAAATCAGTGCTCAAAACGATATACGATGGATTTACGAATCAAATCATTTGAAGAATACAAAGCGAAATATGCTCAGAGTGTTGAAGATCCTGAGGGTTTTTGGGATGAAATAGCGAAAACCTTTAACTGGCAAAGAGGCTATGATCGCGTTTTAAATTGGGAGTTTGACACACCTCATGTGGAGTGGTTTTCTGGTGGTAAAATGAACATCACAGAAAATTGCCTCGATCGTCATCTCGCTAAACGAGGAAACAAACTCGCGCTGATTTGGGAACCCAACGATCCTAAAGAACGCTTTGTGCGCTGGACCTATCGAGAATTGTACGAAAAGGTATGTCAGTTCGCCAATGCCTTGAAGTCGCAAAATATATCCAAGGGAGATCGTGTGGTGATTTACATGCCCATGATTCCTGAACTCACAGTTGCTGTCCTGGCCTGCGCACGAATAGGAGCGGTACACTCGGTGGTTTTTGCGGGTTTTTCAGCTTCAGCAATGGCCGATCGAATAGAAGATGCTCAAGCCAAAATGGTGATTACTTCTGACGGACTCAATAGAGGCACCAAGCAAATTCCGCTGAAACGAATTGTTGATGAAGCTCTAGAAACCTGCCCATCTGTGGAAACAGTTGTGGTTTATAATTGCCTCGATTGGATGCCAAACATGAAGGACGGAAGGGACGTGTGGTGGCACGACTTAATTCAAGACGCCGCTTTATCTTGCCCTGCAGAGCCGATGGATGCGGAGGACATGCTTTTCATACTCTACACTTCAGGTTCAACCGGAAAACCAAAAGGTGTAGTGCACACTTGTGGTGGATACATGGTTTATGCTGCTTACAGTTTCCAAAATGTATTCCAAGCAGATGAGAGTGATGTTTATTGGTGTACGGCGGATATTGGTTGGATCACTGGGCATACTTACATCGTTTACGGACCATTACTCAGTGGAACAACAACACTCATGTTCGAAGGCGTGCCTACCTATCCAGATCCGGGTAGATTTTGGCAGGTCTGCGATAAGCACAGTGTGAACATTTTCTACACCGCTCCAACAGCAATTCGGGCTTTAATGGCTTGTGGAGATGATCACGTGCTGAGCTACAGTTTGGATTCATTAAAAGTGCTTGGAACTGTGGGCGAACCCATTAATGAAGAAGCTTGGAAATGGTACTATTTGCACGTGGGAAAAGAGAAGTGTCCTATAGTAGATACGTGGTGGCAAACAGAAACTGGTGGAATCATGATTTCAGGTTTAGGCGCGCATAGCCCCATGCATCCCACGCACGCGGGTTATCCTTTACCGGGCATTCAGCCGGTGTTGCTCGATCAAGAGGGCAATGAGATCAAAGAAAACGAAGTAGAGGGTTATCTCTGCATGAAGTTCCCTTGGCCGTCTATGATTCGTACCACCTATGGCGACCATGAACGCTGTAAGAACGTCTATTTCTCAAACTACAAAGGGCACTATTTCACTGGAGATGGGGCGAAGAGAGACAAAGACGGCATGTACCGAATCATTGGAAGGGTGGATGATGTGATTAATGTTAGTGGCCACCGTTTCGGAACAGCTGAGATCGAAGATGCCATCAATACCAATCCAATGGTGGTAGAGAGTGCAGTAGTTGGTTATCCTCACGATATCAAAGGACAAGCTATTTACGCCTACATCATTTGCAATGAACTACCTCGTGATCAAGACAGTGCCCGAGGTTCCATTGTGGAAACGGTGGTTGAGCAAATTGGTAAAATCGCGAAGCCAGACAAGATTCAATTCGTTAGCGGTTTGCCTAAAACCAGATCTGGTAAAATCATGCGAAGAATCTTAAGAAAGGTGGCCGAAGGTGAAGCCGATAAATTAGGAGATACCTCCACCTTACTCGATCCTCAGGTAGTTGATGAAATTATTGAAGGAGCACTGTAATCACAAGGCTCAATGAAATGAAAACGGTCGCCTTACATGGCGACCGTTTTGCTTTAATAATGTTTATTTGATTTGGGAAACCCAAAAGATGTGCCTGACTATTCCTTGATGACTTCCATGGTTTTCGTTCCCAGAGAACTAACAACTTGAGCAAAATAAGTGCCTCGTGGTAAATCTCTTAAGGAAAGGTGAACTCGGTCCTTGTCGCCAAATTTCGCTTTCTGAATCACTTGTCCGCTCATACTCATTAAAATCACTTCCCCTTTAATGGGCATCGGGCTGTCGATGGTGATGTAGTCTGTACTGGGGTTAGGGAAGAGGCTAAGTTCAAAATCATTATCGCTAATCATTCGCTCAACCACTTTGATTTCTGTGCTGTTACTCATTCCAGAGTAGTCCATTTGGCGAACTCTGTAGTATGACGTACCGGGTAATGGCGACATATCGTTAACGTTATACGCAATAGGAGTATCGCTGTTTCCTGCACCATCAACGTAGCTAACACTTGTCCAGTCTTCCGCATTTGCAGAGCGTTCAACAATGAATAAAGAGTTGTTCATTTCACTGGCGGTAGTCCAATTGATTTTTACATGAGTGACATTCGATTGAACGTCAAAATCCGACCACAATACGGGCAAAAGCAAGAAGCTATAGCCAATAGTAAACGGAACACCAGGGGCCACATCAATATCAGCAAATCGAATGCTCGTTGTGCTCAGATATTCTGGTCCGCTTAGGATAACTTCTTCGTCTTCATATACGCCATTGTTGTTTTCATCCACTAAAATCCTGAAGTCATTCGCCGCTGAGATGTTCAATGCATTGAGGTCAACAATTAAATCTACATTTCCTACATCACCGGTTTCATCAATTTTCCAAGAACGCTCGAGGTATTCATCGATGATGCTTAAGCTGGTGGCGCTTTGCCAGTTCAAAGGAGCATTGTTGTGCGCCCAAATGAAGTATTCGCTTGCATCCAGATCGTTTGGGCTATTGAAACGGAGAATACCACGTCCTTGGGCATCTGTTTGTTGAAGTCCAGTAGGGATTTGACCTATTCCAGCCAGTTCAAAATCGAAGTTGCCATTAGCGTCATCATCCAAAGAAAAGAAGTCGTAATTACTCAAAGCAATGTTGAACTTAGAGGAAAGGTAATTTTCTAGGATGATGCGTTCGCAATTGTTGATTGTTTCTCTATAATAAATGAACTCGGCAATTTCGCCTTCGAAATAGGAGTGATTTCCACCAGCTGATGAATTGAAAAAGTAAGAATCACCCCTTACAGCTCCAAGTGCAATGGCTCCGCTATGGGCGTAGAGCAGACCGGTGGTGTACAATTCACCCATGCTTGTTCCGTTGAGCCAAGAAGCCATGAGTCCGGTTTCACTGCTATTTCCATCCAGCAGTCCAGTAAAAATGTACTCGGTATTGGGCTGAATGCTTATGGATAGGGATTGAAAAGGCCAGGGTGCTCCAGCACTGTCGTTAGTCAAATTGTAAGCCCCGAAGTAGAGGTGGCCATCTTGAATAAACACGTTGACCCCTTTAACAATTCCTCCTTCTTCATAAATCACCTGCCTTGTAGTGATATCGCTGCCTGTTTTAAAAACCAAAGCATAGCTTTTCTGAGAAAGGTGACCAGAATGTGTGTTGATGTCAGCACTATTATTGATGCGCAAAACATCGTCGTTGCCATCAAAGCTGAGCGAGCGAAATCCGTTAAAGGCTCCTGCGCTATTTGCTACAATAGAAGGTCTTCTGTTGCCAGATTCAAAGGCATTCAAAGGGCCGTTCCCTCCTTGGTTACCCCAAGAAGAAAAGGCAGCGCCTGCGGTAAAAATGCTTAATTGTTCTGGCTTATACCAAACGCGATTGCTGGTATTGTTTCGAACGCCTGCTGGTCCGGTTTGCGCTAAAAAAGGCGAAAACCATAAACACAACAAAGCAGCTAGTGCGGTGCGAGTATAGGTCATACTGATCGGTTAAATCTTACAAGTCGTGTAGGATTTTACTTACAATGACCTCGGAAGGTTACATTATTACTCTAAATTTAAAATCAAGTAGCCTCGCCCGTTCATCACCATTTCACCGTCTTTAGATTCACTTCCAACAGCAATCAAAATGTTTTCGGCTTTAGCTTCATCCTTCAAATAATCGGGGAGTGCAGTTGCTGTTTGATTTTTATTGATGATGATGAGGGTACGTTCGCCAATATAGGAGCGTTCCATCACGAGCAGACCATCGTCTTTCGAAACAATTTTTAAATCGCCATACAGCAAGCTCATGCGTTCTTTCCTCAGTTGAATGAGCGCTTTCAGCCGTTTTTGTGTAGCTTGTTCTTGCTCGTTCCAATTGTCAAACCACATCATGCGTCTGTTGTCCGGATCATTGGCTCCGGGCATGGCTATTTCATCGCCGTAATAAATACAAGGGATACCAGGACTGGTCATTAAAAAGGCGTGGAGCAACTGCATTTTCTCATAGCCTTCATCTCCTTGGTGTTCAATGACTCTTGTCCAACCCGCGAGTTTGGGGTCTTCATCAAATTTCACAGCGCCATCGGCATAAGAAGTAAAACGAGCCCTGTCTTGATTGCCGGTAATGTTGCCCATTTTGTGATGAGCTCCGTAGTATTCAATGCTCTGAGCCAACACTCGAGTAAGGTTGTCGAAATTGCTTTCGTCTTTGGCAAAAGCATCCACCATGGCATCGTAGAGGTTGAAATCGAACTGCGCATCCAATTGTCCGCTAGAAACATAACTGCGAATCAATTCGGGATTTCCATAGGTTTCTCCAATTTGATAGATGCTTCTGTTTTGAGGAATAACCACACGTTCCTTCATTTTTTTGGTCAGCAAACGCCAAAACTCTTCTGGAATGTGCTTTGTCGCATCGTGTCTGAAACCATCAATGGGGTAGTTCTCAAACCAGAATAGCGCACTGTCGGTCATGGCTTCACGTACTTCTTCTCTTGAAAAATCCAAGGTAGGGAGGAAGGTATCAAACCAAGTAGTTAAGCGTTCTTCGTCCCAAAGTTCTGTGTTCATTCGTCCATCGGGCAAATATAATGGCGTGGCCCAATCGGGGTTGTTCTGATAAATGTTGTGTTCTTGGTGAACATGGTTGGCAACATAATCCACCAAGATGTTCATGTCGGCGGCGTGGGTTTTATCAATCAACTCGCTGAATTCTTCGCTGTTTCCAAATCGGTAATCAATGGTGGTTGAAGTTACGGGCCAATATCCGTGGTAGCCAGAGAATTTACTTGTAATTCCTTTATTCCAGAGTCCCCAAGCGCCTTTTGGGTTTTGGGTGATGGGACTAATCCAAAGGGTATTTACACCAAGGTCTTCAAAATAGCCGTCGTTTATTTTCTGGGTGATGCCGGCCAGGTCTCCTCCATAATGATTGGCAACTGGAAGAATACTGTCGTTCTGAACGGCTTCGTCGTTTGCACTGTTTCCATTGTTGAAACGATCAAGCATAATGAAATACATGATCATTTGTTCGTGGTCGTTTCTGTTGAGCTGAGTGCTTTGAGTGATGGGGAATCCGTTTTCGAGAGGGATGAGAGCGTCGTTGCTTATTTTCCCCTCGCTCACTGCCCAAGCTCTGAGGTGCGAACGCTTTACATTTTTGGCTTCTTCTGGTATGCTAATACTGATAGAAGTGATGGCTGTTTCGCTGCTTTCGATAAGTTGGTTGTTCCAAAACACGAAGAATTTGGCCAAGCGATCACAGCTTAACTCGAGCATATTACCGCTTGCACTTGATGAAGTGAGAAAGGGAGCGCCTTCATTGGCTGCATCACCAACAAGGAAGGTGCTGTTGAATGCACCTTGTCCATTATCTTTTTTGTTTGGATTTCCTTCATCTAGCCCCCACTCGCCATCGCGAACAAGCTGATATTCATACAAACCGGGGTTTAGCACAAAGTCGATGCTCCAAATACCGTTCTTATCTTGAGTGAGTTCACTCGCACTCGGGTTCCAGCCGTTCATGTTGCCCGCTAGTTGAACGCTTTTGTAATTTTTTGTTGCTTGATATTTGAGCTGATGAGCCTTTTTCTTTGAGGCAAATACAGGGATATCATAGGCTTTTCCATCATAAGTTACCTCAAGAACATCGAATGCTCCGTAAGCTTGGTTTAAGACCAGTACTCCATTGCTATCAGCACTTAAATCCATGCCTGAATGAAGCCTTAAACGGCTGATTTTTTTCATGTCGAGGAAGTAGTCGTGAAGCTCAATCTTGCTTTGATCGTAGTTGAGATAAATCGGACTAAAGAGCTTGTTCAGTACCGTGCTTTCGCTTGATTGAATAGGTGCGCTTGCTTCGATTTGTTCTTCTGGACTAGGTTTGGACTCAGTGCAGGCATAGAGCAATGAGAAGGCCAACAAGAGGTGGAGTGAGTGGATGAGCTTCATGACCATGTTGAGGTAAAAAAAAGGCCGCAAATGCAGCCTTTCAAGATTATTGACAATCGAGTATACTTAATATTTCGTAGGGTAATGATCCCGGAGGGTATGTGAATCCAGGACTAACAATAACAAAGCGAATGACTTTGATTTCTTCTCCTTCAGGGACGTTGGTGAAGAGGTCTTCAGGAATAAACGTAAACCTGAACTTACCAGCATCATCGCCCATAAGTGGAACCATTTTCAAGTCAGGGTTGCTAGTAGCCTCAGCAATTGGACTAACATCGTAGTTAAAGAAAAAGAATTCATCAGTAGAAGCAAGAAGGAAAATGTAGCAATCATCTGCACCCAGGTTCTGAAGTCCTTCGATACTTTCTTGAGTATTGTCGTAAGTAATTGATACAAAATCATCAGATTGTCTGATTTCCGGGAAAATGCAAATTTTGCGATCGCACAATTTCGGAATCACCTCAACCATAAGGTCTTCAGTTTTTGCTTCACCGTTGTATCCGTCATCAGCGTAAGCATTACCGTCTTTCAATTTGGCTAAACAGCTAATACCGTTAGCAAAAAGAGTAGCTCCATCAACACCGTAAAATTCAGTTGGAATAAAAGAAATAGCGTAGAGCATTGGTCCGATTTTCTCCAATTTGTTCAACTCGTTAGAATCTCCCCATTCGCCGTTACCTCCGGCGTGTGCCGGACCAGCAGGCATCCATGTCCACAAGTAAACGTCATCGTCTGGATGATCAGTTAGCATGGCTTTCAAGGCGTTGTTTGATGTGCCATCAGTGCTTAAGCTGATATCGATGTACAAGGTAATTTCCTCATTCGCATCTGTTGGAGAGGGAAGGATGTATGCCGCTTGAGCAGCGACGAGGCCAGATAAACAAACCAAGCAGGCACTTAAAAATAGGTTCTTCATGATTATTCTGTTACTCGGTTGAAATTAAAAATATAGATAACAGTTTCTGTTTCATTTTCACCTCCAAGACATCCTCTGAGCAATTCAAGATTGAGTTGGTTATCAAAGGGGCGAACCATTGAGCCGAGATCAAAGCTAAGCACTTGGTTACCGTCATCTAAAAAAAGTTGTGAAGGCACTTCATCATTGTCGAAAGACCAAGTTCCATTTTCACCAAAGTAGTTTTTACCATTGGTTAACTCAACATCATAGGAACGATCTGAGGTGCTAAAAGAAAGGCGCAAAGGAACATCTACACCATTGTCGTAAATGTAGCTGAGGTCGCGTTCTTCTTTAATGGGGTTGTTGAGGTCTTTTTGGATGAACTGACTTAATTGCCAAGTTCCTGCCATACCCTGTACTTTATCAAAAGGTTCTCCTAATTCTCCTTCGAGTTTAGGTTTACACTGCCCTAGTAGGAGCGCAAGGCTCAAGAGCATAAAGGTATTTATAAATGTGCTTTTCATGATCTTTCCTTATTAATTACAACCTCCTTCAGGATTCAATTGGAAACCAGATACTGAGGTTTCGCCGTTAGGGAATTGAAGGGCCATTCCTGGACAATCGTAAGGTGCATTTCTAATGGTGATCTCTTCACCAAGAGTGCCACGTCGTTTAAGATAATCAATCCAGACTCCTTCACAGATGGTTTCTTTGAACATTTCTTCACGAGCAGCATTGATAATGACTTCTGCAGCAGCGTCCATCGGAAGTTGGTTGATTCCTTCTCCAAAGGCTCTGGTTCTAATGGCATTTACATCAGCAACAGCCACGTCTAAGTCAATGTTCTGTGCAGCCAAAGCCTCAGCTCTCAAAAGGTGTAAGCCTGTAAGATGAACTAAAGGTACGTTGAAGTAGTTTGAACCGTTAAAACGAGTACTGAAATAGCTTCCGTTGTTGTTCTCAATCCAGTCGTTACGCATGTCGCTAGGGTTCAAAGAGAAGGTACTAAATACACTTTCACTCATACTTAAAACGGGAGTTCCAATATCAGAACGGTAGTTGTTGCTGAAACCGTCGTTTCTAAAGTCGTTGCTAAAGCTTACGATTCCAAAAACAGTTTCGGTGGAAATATTGTCTTGCTCATAACGGTCGAGGTCACTGTCCAAAGAGAAAGCATTGCTGTTAATCACTTCGGAAGCATAAAGCGAGGCATTCGGTAAATCGTTCATCAAGAAATAAACATGAGCCAGATATCCTGCCGCACTTAATCGACTTGCGTAGAAGCTGTTTTCAATAGGTAAGTTATCGTGAGCAAACCTCAAATCGGCAACAACAGCATCATACACTTCGCCAACAGTGTTTCTTCCAAGAGGCTCTTGAGAAGCTTCTAGGCGCAGTACAATTCCTAAGTGACCGTTGTTTGCAGTGTTGTTGTATGGTTGGGCGTAGAGCTTAACGAGAGACCAATGACAAAGTGCTCGAATAAATCGCGCTTCAGCTTCAATTCTACTCCGTTCAGCGTCGTCTAGTCCTTCAATAAAATCAAAACTCTCTAGAACGGTGTTGCAACGATAAATAGCTCTGTAGAAATCAGAGTAAACTCCGTTGGTGGTAGAGGTAAAGAAGTTGGTTTGTCGGCCATAAACAGCGGCGTAATCGTTGTTGTCTTCTGGAAAGCTCAAGTTGTCTGTGAGCAATTCGCTCAAAACTTGAACTCTTCCATCGAAAAGGTTTCCAATAACGTCGTAGTTAGAATTGAGTAAGCGTTGTAGATCTTCTGGAGTCTTTAAAGCGTCTTCAGCAAGAATAACATCTCCAGGTTCAAATTCAAGTAGTTTATCACAAGCACTCAAGGTCATTAAACCACAAGCGAGTATCAAAAGGTATTTATAGTTGATCTTCATGATAGTTAATGATTAAAAGGCGAATGATAAGGTGAAGTTATAAGAACGCTCTTGAGGCGGAGTGAGGTAAGTCACGTTCGGACTCAAGTTACGGTCCTGTGCATTTTCGAAGTCACGCGCCACTTCCGGGTCAAGCCCTGGGAAGTTTGTTAAGGTGAACAAGTTGGTTACATTCACGGCCAAACGCAGGTTGTTGAAGGTCATGTTCTTCACTTTCAAGTTCTGGAAAGTATAACCAAGGGCTAGGTTTCTCAAACGGAGGTAAGAAGCATCATAAACAAACAAGCTGGTGTTCCACCAAGGGAATCCTTCATCTAAGCCGTACTTGGTTTCATCCAGAGTAAGGATTGGGAATTCAGCAACATCGCCCGGTTGTCTCCAACGATCAAACTTATCCGTTCTCATGTTCCAAGAAGAAACAACTCCAAGTTGACGCTTGGCTGAAGAATCAAAGATTTTAGCACCAACGCTAAAGATGGCTAGAGCTTGTAGGTCCCAGTTCTTATAGCGGAAGCTGTTGGTCATACCACCGATGAAATCCGGCAATCCATCACCAACATACTTTCTAATGGCGTTGTCGTAATCATAGGTTTCGTTTCCATTCAAGTCGAGGTAAACAGGCAATCCGTTTGCTTGATCCACATGGGAGAATTCAACCAAGTAAAAGCTACCTATAGGTTTTCCTACTATAACACGAGAATCGTTGGTACCACCAGATACAGCATCGGGAGTATAATTGCCGATGTCAACCAATTCATTATAGTTTCTTGCAATGTTGAAGTCGGTTGTCCACTCGAATTTACCAACAATGTTTCTCGACTTGATAGAGAATTCAACCCCACGGTTAAGGATTTGAGCTACGTTATCCCAGTAGTTGGTGAAACCAGTACTTGGCGATACGTTCACGTTCATCAAAACATCGTTAGACATTTTGTTGTAAACGCCCAATTCGAAGGTAACGCGGTCTTTCCAAAGTCCCATTTCAACCGACGCATCGATAACTCTTGAGGTTTCCCATTGCAAGTTCGGGTTGGCCAACTGTAAAGGGAAGAGGATGGCTTCATTACCATACAGAATTCCATTATCAGCAGCAGAGTAGGTTCCAAAACGCGCATAATCTGGAATATTTGCATTTCCTGTTAGTCCCCAAGAAGCTTTCACTTTCAAGAAAGAGATGTTTTTGCTGTCTTTTAAGAAGTCTTCTTCACTCACAATCCATCCTGCGGAAACAGAAGGGAAGAAGCCGTAACGGTTGTTTCTACCAAAACGAGAAGAGCCATCAACACGAGCGGTTGCTTGCACGAGGTAACGGTCTTTATAGGTGTAGTTTGCTCTACCGAAGTAAGACAAGAAACTAAACTGAGAAGGGTTTCCATTACGCTGTGGAGTAGGTACTTCTGCGGTAACTTCTTCAGAGTAACCATAGCTGTCTGAACGCTGAAACTCGGTTCCGGCCAAGAAGCCAAACTTATGATCTTCAAGCAAATCCCAATCGTAATTTGCGGTAAGTGAGTAGTTCCAGTTCAAGATGTAGTTGACATTCAAGAACGATTGAGAGAAGTCGCGAACGGTTGGAATAGGTTCTTCATCGATCTCTTCACGCAAAAACATCCAATCGAAACCACCACTGGCAACAATGTTGAGGTTCTTCACCGGATTCATGATCAGCCTCAAGTTGTTAACCGATCTGTTTTCGATGTTTCTCCAGCTTTTGAACGACTCTCGGTATCCAACAGGGTTCTTTGCTCCTCCAAATTCATCTCTCCAAATAAAGTATTCATCAGCGGGGTGAAGAATGTTTCCATCGGCATCAAAAACGGCATCTTCATAACGTTCAGGGTAGAAGGGGAGTGCATTCGACATGGCATCGCCTAATCCACCACTCCAAGCGGCATCAATACGGCTATTAACTCCTCGAGAAAGCGAAGTCGAAACCATGGCTTTCAACCATTTGTTTACGGTGTAATCGAAGTTAATTCGGCCACTAATACGCTCATATCCATTCCCAAGAAGGTAAGATTGATTGTCGTCATAAGACAAACCGGCATAGAGTCCATACTTCTCTCCACCTTTTCGAATTCCAACGCTGTACATTTGTTTC
Organism: Flavobacteriales bacterium; assembly: GCA_029238785.1. Lineage (GTDB taxonomy): Bacteria > Bacteroidota > Bacteroidia > Flavobacteriales_D > Sanyastnellaceae > CALKGK01. Next base: position 31,957 of record JAQWFN010000034.1, read on the forward strand.
ACACCGGTGCCAATGGTACGGTCAACCCAGTCGATGTCTCTTGTCATGGCCTCTTTATAAGCTAAGGCACGTGTTTCGGCATCATCGTCAGCAGTGGTGTAATTCGGCAACCACACATATCCTGTACCGCCGTCGTTTTCCCAGGCTTCTTGACGAAGTTGCAAATACTCTTCGGTATTGGTCATGTTTGGAAGTGTAGCTGGTGTAGAAATACCCACTCGAGAGGTGAAATCGATGGTGAGTCCTTTCTTCTTAGCACCTCTTTTTGTGGTGATGAGGATTACCCCATTTGCTCCTCTAGAGCCATAGATAGCGGTGGCAGAAGCATCTTTTAAGATTTCTACAGACTCGATATCGTTGGGGTTTAAAGTAGCCAAGGGGTTGTTGTTCATGGCTCCTCCGTTTCCACGAATGAAATAGTCTTGTGTAATTGGAATACCATCCACAACGTAAAGTGGATCACCACCGGCAGATACCGATGCCGTTCCACGCACACGAATGGTTGAAGCCGAGCCGGCCAAACCAGATCCTTGTGTTACTTGAACACCAGCTGCTTGTCCTTGCAAAGCAGCTTCAAAACTTGGCGTTGGAAGCGCGGTAAGCGCCTTGGAGTCAACAGTGGCAATATTTCCGGTAACGTCTTTCTTGCGCTGCACACCGTAACCAACAACCACAACGTCGTCAATAAATACGGCATCAGGTTTCATCGAAATGTTCAGTTCCAAAGTTTGTCCGGCAGCTAAATTGACTTTCTTGCTTTGTTTCTGATAACCGATAAAAGTAAATTCAAGGGTGTGTTCTCCTGCGCTTAAAGTAAGTGAGTAAGCTCCGTTCATATCTGTGGAAATCCCTTTAGCTCCGCCATCTGCAAGAACAGTGGCTCCGGGAAGTACAAGATTGTTTTCGTCGCTCACAATTCCTTTCACCGTTTGCGCATGCACAAACGAGCTCAGAAAAATGACCATACTCGCTCCTAGAAGGAAGATCTTGGTTCTCATAAGTTGTTTTGGTTTAAAGGCACTTAAATTTAGCAAAATATAACACGAGTGTTCAAATTACACTTTGTGTTTTTCAACAGCTCTTAATCGGCCTGAACAAGTAGTGTTTGGCGACTAATTTGCTTGTCGTTTGCTATTTCAATCACATAAACTCCACTAGGCAATTTATCTAATCCATTCAGCTGGTAGTTGTTCATTCCAACACTTACAATGTCAATGACTTTGCTCAGGTTTTTTCCGCTGAGGTCAAGAATGTTGATTTCTACATCTTGTCCATTCAACCAAGAATCATCTAAAACAATGGTGCTTTGATGACTACTTGGGTTAGGGTAAAGCTTGAAATTAGCTTCTACGCTTACTTCATCAACATTCACATCAATCACTGGCGTTTCTAAAGGAACTGAGGTGTATAAACGGTACTCGCCTGGTTCGAGGAAGAAGGCATTGTTCAAATCGTTTACTTGAATCGCTTCCCCGGTAAAGTAATCATACCAAGTTCCAGTATTTTGGAAGCCAGGGATCATGTTGATGCCAACCACATCGAAGTTCCCAATAATGGTCACATTCATGCTGGCGTGGTTCAAGTGAATGCGCTTACCAAATCCACCCAAGTCGATGTTGTAATCCGTAGTTGAGAAGGCAGGCTCAGTGATTTTTAGGTTGTTCAAGGCTGCGGTTACATTATACAAACGCTGACGAGCAGATACATCCCAATAATCCCAACGAATAGGTTTGTTGCCTGTTCTACAATCTTCATTGATGGTTCCATCTGTGCAGTAGTTGATGGAGTAATCGTAGCCCAATTCGCCAAATTGCCACATCATTTTCGGACCAGGGATTGGGAATAGGAAGCACGAAGCCAATTCAACTCGAGCTAAAGCGGTATTGAGTTGCGTAATGTTATAGCCGTTCGCACTGTTTCCGAACAAGAGGTTCTTGTACATCAAACGCTCTTCATCATGGCTTTCCATGTAGCTAATCAAATTAGGGTTGTTCCATCCACGCTCTTGGTAAGACGCCCAAGAGAGGTTAGAAGAGTAGCCCATCGTAGCTTCGTTGTATTCTTGGTTGATGTTTCCCCAAAGCATGAAACCCTGATTGGCCAGTGCGGTTTCTTCACTGTTGTCTGCGAAATGCTCAAGGATCATATATGCTCCAGGCTCAACGCTCCAAACATGGTTTTTGTAGTCGTTCAAAATGTCCACACGGCTTTGATCATAAGCGTTCCAAGCTCCAATGTTTCCTAAGGTATTGTTCTGGGTGAAGCCTTTTGAAAGGTCTAAACGATATCCATCAATATGATACTCTTCAATCCAATGTTCGAGCACACGCTTACAGAATTCGCGGGTATGCGGACTCTCATGGTTGTAGTCGTATCCTACGTTGAAGTCATGACGAGGAACCGTATTGAACCAAGGGCTTTCAGCTGTTGGAGCTCCAAACTGACCGTTATTTGGGTCGAAATACATTCTTACTTGGGGGTTCTGACCAAAACTGTGATTTAAGGCGATGTCCATAATCACTGCAATTCCACGGTTATGACACTCATTGATAAAAGACTTGTAAGAAGCGCTGTTTCCGTAGTATTTGTCTGGAGCAAAAAAGAACGAAGGATTATAACCCCAGCTCTCGTTGCCTTCGAACTCGTTCACAGGCATCAACTGAATGGCGTTTACACCTAAATTTTGAAGGTAGTCCAAACTGTCTTGCAAGGTGGCATAGTCATGGGCTTCAACATAATCACGAATGAGCGTTTCGTAAATCACGAGTTTGTCGTTTGATGGACGAACATAGCTATCATCTGTCCAATCAAAAGGTACCTGAGCCGTTTGAAGAATGGCAACAGGTTGCGTAGTGAGTCCGCTTGGGTAATCAATGAGGTTAGGATAAGTATCTTCTGAAATCCATTGATCGTTCCAAGGGTCAAGCATTTTTTCAGTGTAGGGGTCGGCAATTCTAATGTTGTCTGACTCAATGAAGTACTGAAAACGGTATTCTTGTCCAGCGGTCAAACCACCAATTTCCAACCAAAAAGTTTCACCATCTGTATCGAGATTCATGAGGTAGTCTTCGTCGAAATTCCAGTTATTGAAATCACCAATTACAAAGATATTCGACTTGTTTGGTGCAAAGATTTGAAGCACTACCGTGTTGTCGTCAATGTAGTTGATTCCATCCTGAATTCCAGCTGGAGCTGCTTGCACATTTTGATCACCAATAACGACAATCTGAACTTCATCAATGGCCGTTTCAACTCCATTGTCTGCTGAGAAGGTAATGATGTAGGTGCCTGCGCTTGTAGGGGTGAAGATGTACTCCAATTCGGTAGTAGCAAGCGCACTTGCTTCCTCTGTTCCGTTAACTAAAATGCTCAGGTCTGCTGGTGCAGAACACTGTGCGTTGATGGTGGTGCTCTCGTTCTCTTCTAGGATGATACTCTCGGTGTCAGGACTAATGATTTGTGCTGTGAAGCTACCATCGGTCAAAGAATAAAAAATATCACCTCCATCAGCGGTCTTTCCTTCTTGAGAGCCCGTTTGGTTTCTGAAAACCATGGCCAAAGATTCAATCACTTCTCCAACATTCACCCCGTAAAACTGAGCAAGTGTTTGTCCACCAAAATCAAAAGAATGGATATTATTCCCGAGGGGCGACATCAAAACGTTGGCGTCTGCAGTCCCCCAATTTCCCTGTACATGTTGCCAACTTGTTTCAGTGGCAGACAGGTTTGTAATTACGCCAGTATGGATATAAACGGGTATTGTTCCTACCAGGCCACCATTACCTTGTGTAGCGTCGTAGTACAATATTACTTCATCATCTTGGGTAGGGAAAGCAGGTTCAGTCCAAACAATCTGTGCGTTTAATCCGCTTAAAATCAGGCAGAAGAGCGCTAGTAGTGATAGCTTTTTCATCATGTTTTCTTAATGGTGAGTTTCAAATATACAACAAAGTGTCGCTCGTACACTATCTAAGATTTCACCAATCTATATGTCCTATGATTTACTCGGAGCAAATAAATACCAGGTGAAAGCCTTGATAAATCTAAGCTAGATTGCTCTTTGAAAGTAAGAATTTGACTTCCTTGGATGTTCATAAGCTGCCCTGAACAGGCCTGAGAGAAGTTCAATTGGTCAGAAAAGGGGTTTGGGTATAAAATGAAGTCTGAAACAAAGTCTTGATCGGCCACACTAATGACAGCGGAATTGCTCAAATCAGGAGTTGGCGTAGTGAAAAGTACCCACTCATCAGCACCATCTGTAATTCTTCCAATGCTGCTGTTGCTGCTAAGGTTACCAAAGGCGCGTTCATCCATTAATCGATATTCACCTTGCTCTACGGAGTAAAGGTACAGTTCATCGCCACTGTTCTGAAGGTTGAAATTGGCATGGAACGGACCTTGTTCTGCGTCGTTATCGAGCCAAAACAACACCCAATCTCCTGCTTCTAAGGTGAGGTTGGGCATTTGCCATTTATTGGGTTCTGAGGCCGAATTACTGAGGTACTTATTTCCTAAGAAGATGGCGGAAGTACCCGCGTTGTATAGTTCACACCAGTCGTCAAACTCTCCAAACTCATCGCTAATGAAGTTGGTGTTGGAAGACATGATTTCATTAATTACCAAAGGAGTTTCGCTTTTGCTTGTCCACATGATTTCTTCACAGCTCCATTCGCTCCACTGTCCCTCATACAATGCCCGAGCGCGATAGGTGATTTGTTGAACATTGGTTTCGACAATGACATCAGCACTCCACCATTGGTCGTTAGCAAAAAGGTCAGACTCTAGTCCGTCATCGAGCATCTCAACATTAATAACTTCCTCGGGAGTAGTGCTGTTCCAGTATTGTAACTGGACCCCCGTAGCGCCATTCGTTTCGGCTTGAATAAGTGCGTTGCCGCTGGATAAGTTGTTCTGATAATATAGACTCAAACTGAAATCATCATCCTGTTCTTCAAGTTGGTTCAAGGCAAAGCTGGCTCGGGATGTAACAAATTCTGTTATACTCATGGGGATGTGTCCTCCCCAGGCCTCTGAAATGGCGTCGCTAAAATCGTCATTCGTAAAACCATAATCCAAAGCTTTGTATTCATCTGCTAAGGCATCAGGCAAAATAAGGGCTTGCATTTCTTCAAGTCGCTCATTGACCAAGGTTGAAGAATAAATTTGCGCCAAGGCCTCATCCATATATGCGGTAAAACGAGATCGATATTCGGGCACTTCCATGATGTTGTCGTAGAGCGGACGATCGCCAAAACTCCACTCATAAATATTCCGTTCATCCCAAGCTTCTCCGAAAAAGTCTACGCCCAAAGAGTTGTCCAAATCATAACTGAGAAAGTAGAAGCGGTCGTCAGCCGGATTGTGATAGAGATAATAGTTGTTTTGATTCACTGAGTAGCCGTCCCAATGACCAAATAGAATTTCATACACCAAAGTTTTTAAGTAGGCATTCACGTTAAAAACAGCTTCTAAATCGCATTGAAAGTTTTCTTCTGGGCTGTTGTTGAGTACATCTATAAAGCGAGCGAGGCCGCTGTAATCGTCTGCTTCGGTATTGGTTTTTAGTTCATAAATACGTTGGCCCCATGGAGCTAACTTATAGGCATCAGGATTGTCGCCAAGAAATTCAAGATTGGTGCCGTAGATGCATTTGTAGAGGTTTCCGCTCTTGTTCCCAAATCGCTTTTCAATGAATTCTTCGTCGATGTGCTCCACATTGAGATAGAGTCCGCAGTATTCTTCATTAATATATAAGGCAACATGACTGGTACGAGAGGAGGGAAGGTTTGCTTCGCGAAGCATTTCCCAACAAATTTTCGAACGCATAATCGAAACATCGTTGTGCTCCCCATTGAGGTTCATCTTCTCTAAACCTCGATAACTTTGATTGTTGTCGAAGGTGTTGAACGACACTTTAAACGATTTCTTAGCGGCTTGTCTTGAGGTGTTTCCCCTCAAGCGAAAACCGATGTTGAGAATGGTGTCTTGAATTTCTTCGCTACTATAAATAAATGTAGCAGGGTATTCATGGTCGAGAAACAAGTTCTCTTCCAAGAGCATTTCGGCCAAGCTATCAGGATGGATTTCTACCTTAATAATGGCCACTTCATTTTGTAAAAAAGCTTCGTTGTATTCTGGCTGAAGCAATTGCCCATGACTGAGCAAAGTAAGTATCAAACATGATATGGCCAGAGCGAATTTTCTCATTTGAGTTCCTCGTCGCGTTCAAATCTGAATAACTGCGCCGGTTTGTGCAGCACGCCTTGTTGTTTTTCGTCTAAAGGAATCACTTGGTCCATCTTTTTGATGTTCTTTCTAAAATTCCGTTTATCGAGTTTTTTATCGAGGATGATTTCGTACAAAAGCTGTAGCTGACCTAGGGTGAATTTGTCGGGCAAGAGTTCAAATCCAATGTACTTGCTGTCTAACTCTTCGCGAAGGGTCTTAATGCCTTCATCAACGATATCGTTATGATCAAAAGCCAGAGAAGGAACGTCGTTTACATCAATCCAACTAGCATTTCTAGCAAAACTTGATGCTTCTGGTTGATAATCCTCCATGCGCACAAGGCTATAATATCCAACAGTAATCACGCGCTGATCCGGATTGGCTCGAAACGTCCGCAGCCAATCTTGATCTTTTAGTCCTTTTACTCTGTTGGGGTCGCCAAAGGTGTGGAACTGCTTTAAATAGATTCCTTCCAAAGAGGTTAACTCTTTTAAAACACGGGCTGCACTGTCGTCTAATCCTTCCTCTTCTTGAACCAAATCTCCCGGTAAAGCGAACTGTAGCTTTTCTTTTGGGAAGTTTTCTGCCGGACTCTGCTCAATAAGAAGTAATTTCAAGGACTCACCATCGAATCCAAAAACAACACAGTCCACTGAAATGTCGACACCATTAACAGCATACTTATTCATAAAGTCTCATTTACTTTCGGACAAAGTTACTAAACAAAAGCGAAGGAGGAGAGTGATAAAAACAAGACTTAAATTTCAATAAGTGTAAAGTTTACACTAACTTCGATTTCTCGATTATTTTATCTGCATGAAAAAAATAGGAGTATTAACATCAGGGGGAGATGCCCCAGGCATGAACGCTGCAATTAGAGCAGTGGTTCGTGCGTGTGTTTATAAAGACATAGAATGCGTGGGCATTTTCAAGGGGTATGACGGATTAATCAACGGTGATTTTAAAAAGTTGAATGTTCGTTCGGTAGCTAAGATTCTTGGTAGAGGAGGCACCATATTGAAAAGTGCGCGTTCTGACGAGTTTAGGACAAAAGAAGGTAGAAAACAAGCCTTCGAAGCCTGTCAAAAACAGGGCATTGATGGTTTAATTACTATTGGTGGAAATGGAACGTTCACTGGAGCTAAGATTTTTCATGAGGAGTATGGAATTCCTGTTGTAGGTATTCCGGGAACCATCGACAACGACCTTTACGGATCAGATAATACCATAGGTTATGACACAGCTACCAATACAGTAGTTGAGGCCATCGATAAGATTAGAGATACGGCCAACAGCCACAATCGCTTGTTTTTTGTTGAAGTGATGGGGCGTGATGCAGGCTTCATCGCTTTGAGAGCGGGAATCGCTACTGGTGCTATCGCAGTGATGTTGCCAGAAGAAGAATTGAGCATTGATGAGCTCATTGCAATCCTTGAAAAAGGAGCGGAAAGCAATAAAACCAGCTCAATAGTTATTGTGGCTGAAGGCGATGCAAATGGCGGTGCCTACGAAGTAGCTAAAAAGGTGAATGCGAAATATGCCCAGTATGAAACAAGAGTAACAGTTCTGGGACACATACAAAGGGGCGGTTCTCCTTCTGCTTGGGACCGAGTATTGGCCAGCCGATTAGGAGTTGCGGCTGTGGAAGGTTTAGTTGCAGGAGAAACCAACTCAATGGCCGGTTTGGTCAATGATCAAATCAAATACACCCCGCTGGAAACTTCCATCAGCATGAAATTCCAATTAAATAAAGAAGAGTTAAGAATAGCTAAGATACTTTCTATATAAACAAACATGATAAAGAGAATTGCAATCAACGGTTTCGGACGAATTGGTCGTCTTACTTTCAGAGCACTATTAGCAAATCCTAAAGTAACAGTAGTTGCTATCAATGATTTGACTGATGTTAAAACACTTGCTCACTTGCTTAAGTATGATAGTGTGCAAGGTGCATTTAAAGGAGAAGTTGAAGTTGAAGGGAACGACCTTCGCGTAAATGGTGAGTTGGTGAAAGTTTGCGCCAATAGAAATCCTGAAGAATTGCCTTGGGGCGAAATGAATATCGATGTTGTGGTTGAATCAACAGGAGTGTTCACCAACAGAGAAGGGGCTTCTAAGCACATTACTGCTGGAGCTAAGCGAGTTGTTATTTCAGCTCCTGCTAAAGGCGATATCAAAACCATTGTTTTGGGTGTGAACGACGATGAACTTACTCCAGAAGATGACATCGTTTCTAATGCATCTTGCACCACCAATTGCCTCGCTCCAATGGCGAAAGTTTTGGACGATACCTTTGGGATTGAAAAAGGATACATCACAACAATTCACGCCTACACGGCAGATCAACGTTTGCAAGATGCACCACATAGCGATTTGAGAAGAGCCCGTGCTGCCGCTTTAAGCATGATTCCAACAACTACAGGAGCAGCTGCTGCAGTAGGTTTGGTATTGCCTCAGTTGAAAGGTAAACTCGATGGTATGGCGGTTCGTGTTCCTACACCAACCGGATCTATGACCGACCTTACTGCTGTGTTGAAAAAAGAGGCAACAGCAGAAGAAATAAATGCAGCCATGAAAGCAGCGGCAGACGGACCAATGAAAGGGATTCTTCAGTATGTTACTGACCCGATTGTTTCAATAGATATTGTAGGAAATACACATTCATGTATTTTTGACAGCGATTTAACCGCAGCGAATGGTACCTTGGTCAAAGTAATGTCCTGGTACGACAATGAAGCAGGTTATGCAACGCGTGTTGCTGATTTGCTAGATAGAATGGGATAATTGACTTAATAAGTAAGAATGATACTAATTGCGGATAGCGGATCGACAAAGTGCGATTGGTTGTTGATAGATGAAAAGGGAGAGCGATTGAACGAATACCGTTCAATCGGTCTCAATCCGTATTTCCACAGTGCAGATTTTATTGCAAAAACCCTTTCGGAAAACACAGAAATGATGCTAACGGCAAAGGACATCGAGAAAGTTTATTTCTACGGTGCCGGAGCTTCTACATCGCGTTTGTGTAAAATTATTGAAGAGGGCTTGGCAAGCGTATTTGTTAATGCGGAAGTAATTGTAGATCACGATTTGGTAGGCGCGGCTTACTCGGTTTACGACGGACGAACAAACATCACCTGCATCATTGGAACAGGATCAAATTCTTGCCGCTTCGATGGCAAAGAGGTATATGAAGAGGTGCCTGCACTGGCCTATATTTTGGGCGATGAAGCCTCAGGATCGTACTTTGGGAAAATGCTTATCGCTAACTATTTCTATAAACGCCTTCCAGAAGAACTCATGAAACGTTTCGAAGAGACCTATCATCTGACTAAAGATGATATGATCGATGCGGTTTATAAAAAAGACAATGCCAACGTGTACCTGGCGTCATACATGAAGTTCTTTACTCAGAATGGTGGTCACCCGCTTTTAAGAGAGTGGGTGAAAGAAGGAATTCGCAAGTTCATCGACATTCATGTGAAGTGTTTTGATAATTGGAAAGAACTTCCAGTGCACTTTATTGGTAGTGTAGGTTACTATTTTGAAGATACCCTAAAAGCGGTTTGTAAGGAAGAAGGAGTTCATTTAGGCACCATCATCAAAAAACCGGTTTACACTTTGGCAGACTATCACGTCAAGTATATCTTCGCCAAGAAACAAGAAAACGTATGATTAAGAACATTGCCGTTGTTGCACATAACAAAATGAAGCCCGCGCTGGCGGCATTTCTTCAGGAAAGGAAAGACTGGTTGTGGGGAAGAAAAATCATTGCAACAGGTTTAACGGCAGATGCCTTAGTCAGTGCAGATATCGACCTTGACATCATGCACCTCAGCGAAGGTAAATCAGGCGGCTATCTTGAACTTAAAAAGATGGTAGAAGAAGGAGAGATTGCCATGGTGCTCTATTTCCGTGATTCAGACCTCAGCCAAGAATACGAAGATGAAGTTTCGGCTTTCATCAATGCCTGTAATCGCCAAAATATTCCCCTTGCTACAAATCCAGCAAGTGCAGAACTATTGATTCTTGGTTTAATCAAAAAAGAAGCAGCAGAATTGATCAAAAGCAGAACCGAAGCAGACTTAAGCTAAGCCAGAAAAACCATGAGCATTAAAGCATGTATTTTTGATATGGACGGAGTTATTGTTGACTCCGCTAAGTACCATTTTATCGCATGGCAAGAGCTCGCTGCAGAAATTGGTGTGAGTTTTACAGAAGAAGATAACGAACAACTCAAAGGATTGAGCAGGGTAGATAGCCTTGAACGTATCCTAAAAATGGGAGATCTTTATCTCGACAACGACACAAAGTTGGCGCTCATGGATAAAAAGAACGAGTCTTATCTAAAATACATTGAGTCGATGAACGAGTCGGAAATCCTCCCCGGTGTGGCTCAGTTTATCAACGAACTCGAAGCGGCAGGAATTAAAATTGCCTTAGGAAGTTCGAGCAAAAATGCAACGGTGATCCTCGAAAGAATCAATCTGCTCTCAAAATTTGGAGCTGTGATCGATGGTAATAAAGTCACCTTCTCCAAGCCAGACCCGGAAGTATTCCTCCGAGGGGCAGAGGCTTTGCAAGTAGAAGCTCACGAATGTGTTGTCTTTGAAGATGCAACTGCAGGAGTTAAAGCGGCCATCGACGGCGGCTTTAAATGTGTCGGAATTGGTGATGAAAAGGTACTAAACCAGGCCCATTTCGTTATCCCAGGCTTTGAGAACTTCAGCCTGAAAAACCTTATTGAACGTTTTAACTAGTATTAGACTCACTTGCAATGATCAAGTATCTCGACGCAAACGAGTGGAAGGTGATCGAATCATCTTTTCACCCTGAATACCAACGCAGCTCAGAATCGATCTTCTCTATCGGTAATGGAAAGTTCGGACAACGAGCTAACTTCGAAGAACACTACTCTGGAGATCACCACCAAGGTGCCTACATCGCTGGTATTTACTACCCCGACAAAACAAAAGTGGGCTGGTGGAAAAACGGGTACCCGGAGTACTTCGCTAAGGTACTCAATAGCGTCAACTGGATTGGTCTCGACCTCAAAATTAATGGGCTTCAACTCGATTTAAACACCTGGAAAGTGGAAGCCTTCGAAAGGGTCTTGGACATGAAATCGGGCGTTCTTCAACGTTCATTCAAAGCCAGCGCTCCACAAGGAATGCTCGCTGTTGAAGTGGAAGCACGACGCATTTGTAGCATGGCTGATGACGATTGTGGGGTGATGCAATACAAAATCAAAGCAAACGAAGCCTGCTCAATTGAAGTGGTCTCCTACCTCGATAGCGATGTTGAAAATCAAGATACGAATTGGGACGAAAAATTCTGGAACTTGCTCGAAGCAGAAGCTGAACCAGATTTGGCTTGGGTAAAAGCAAGCACGAAAAAAACAAACTACTTTGTGGCTGCTGCAATGGTCACAAATTGCACAACGGCCAAAAAAGCCCACAAACCACATAGCGCAGATTCAAGCAATTCTCTGGCTTCTCAATCTTTCCTGGTGGAGGTAGAGGCGAATGAATGGCTCAACATTGAAAAGCACGTTGGGATTTGCAGCTCTTTGAACCATGAAGAAAGTGCTTTGGTAGACGTCGCTTCTGAGGCTGCACAAGGATCTGCCAATAAAGGTGTGGATGCAATGTTCAAGGCACACGCTGCTGCATGGGATCGCATTTGGGAAAACGGCGATATCGTTATTGAAGGTGATGCAGAAGCACAACAAGGCATTCGATTCAATATCTTTCACCTCAATCAAACCTACACGGGAGAAGATGCCCGTTTAAATATTGGTCCGAAAGGATTCACAGGTGAAAAATATGGTGGTTCTACCTATTGGGATACAGAAGCCTATTGCTTGCCTTTCTACTTGAGCACCCATCCCCAAAAAGTAGCAAAACAATTGCTGAAATACCGCTTTGAACAATTGGGTAAAGCCATTGAAAATGCGGAGAAGTTGGGCTTTAAAAATGGCGCAGCGCTCTACCCAATGGTAACCATGACGGGGGAGGAGTGCCACAACGAATGGGAAATTACTTTCGAAGAAATACACCGAAATGGGGCCATCGCTTTTGCAATCTATAACTACACCCGTTTCACTGGTGATAAAGATTACATCGCTGAATCGGGATTCGATGTGGTATTGGGTATCGCGCGTTTCTGGGCACAACGCGTGAACTGGTCGGAAAACAAACAAGCCTATGTGATGCTTGGGGTAACCGGACCAAATGAGTACGAAAACAACGTCAACAACAATTGGTACACGAATTACATCGCCAAATGGTGCTTGTCTTATGCACTAAAATGTATTCTTTACCTGAAAGACAGTCACGAAACTGCTTATGCAGAAAAGTGCAAGTTGTATAGTTTTAAGGAGTCGGAAGAAACACAGCATTGGGCAGACATCATTGAAAAGATGTATTTCCCGAAGAAAGCCAACTCAAAAGTGTTTTTGCAACAAGACGGCTTCCTCGATAAAGAACTCATTCCAGTGGCGGAGCTTCCGGAGGCAGACCGACCAATTAACCAGAAATGGTCTTGGGACAGAATCTTGAGAAGTGTTTACATCAAGCAAGCCGATACCCTTCAGGGCATCTACCTTTTCGAAGATCATTTTGACCTCGAAACAATCAAAGAAAACTTCGACTTTTATGAGCCTTTCACGGTGCATGAAAGTTCTTTGAGTCCATGCGTTCACGTGGTCATAGCGGCGCTACTTGGCTACGAAGAGAAAGCTTACGAAATGTACTTACGCACTTCACGCCTCGATCTCGACGATTACAATCATGAAGCTTATCAAGGTCTGCACATCACCAGTATGGCCGGAACTTGGATGTCTGTGGTTGAAGGTTTTGGCGGATACCGCGTGAAGAATGGCGTGCAGCACTTCAATACCATGATCCCGAAGCAATGGACGTCTTACTCTTTCAGCGTGATGTTCAAAGGAAGAAAAATGCAGGTTGAAGTAAGCAAGAACAAAACAGCGGTGAAATTGATTGAAGGAGAAGCGATCACTGTATTCGTTAATGGTCAGGAAGAAACATTGTCCTGATCATCACCACTAAGGGATTCTTTAAACGCTAAAATCTCGAAGTACAATTTGAAGTCGCCCATCAAACTCCAAAGCGGATATTGAAAAGTGGCAGGTTTGTTTTTCTCGATGAAGAAATGGCCAATCCATGCCATTTTATAGGCACTAATAATTCCTATCAACACGAGCCACCACTTACCTAGTACAATGGCTGCAGCGATGAACACAAAGAAAAGGCTAGTACCTATAAAGTGGGTAATGCGCGTTCCTGTGGCGCGGTGTTCCGACAAGTAGTAGGGGTAGAAGTCTTTAAAAGAAGTGTACTTTCTTTCGCTCATGGTAGTAAGTTACAAGACAATGTGCAGATATCAAAAACTCATTTGCACTTCAACTGGGCAATGGTCTGAGCCCATCACTTCATTCAGAATGTCGCTATGGGCAATGGCATCTTTCAAAGCCTGATCAACCAGCCAATAATCGATGCGCCAGCCAATGTTCTTTCCGCGAGCACCTGCGCGGTAGCTCCACCAAGAATACTTTACCTTTTCGGGGTGAAGGCTTCTGAAACTGTCGATCATATCTACGGCCAAAATTCCATCCAAACCATCAATTTCGGTTTGGGTGTATCCGGCCGACTTATTATAATTCGGTTTTGGTCGGGCCAAATCAATATCGCGATGGGCCACATTAAAATCACCACAGGCTAAAACAGGCTTTTTCGCTTTTAATTTCTTGATGTACTGTGCGAAATCCTTATCCCATTGAGATCGGTAATCTAAACGAGCGAGTTCACTTCCAGAGTTGGGAGTGTACACAGTTACAACGAAGCACTTTTCCAATTCAACACAAATTACCCGTCCTTCCTGGTCGTGCTCCTCAATACCCATATCATAACTAACAGATATAACAGGCACTCTGCTCATCACAGCTGTTCCTGAGTATCCCTTTCTTTCGGCCTCGTTGGCATACACCTCGTATTTAGAAGCAAAGGCCAAGGTCTCTTTCACTTGTTCTACTGTGGCCTTTGTTTCTTGAAAACAAATGATGTCGGCATCGAGCTCATGGATTATTTGATCTAAGCCTTTTTTGGCAACAGCGCGAATGCCGTTCACATTCCAAGAGATTAGTTTCATGAAGTCTGGTTTTTTATGTTTTTCTGATAGTAATTAGCCATTTCTGAAGGACTTGAAGTAGAGAACATGAGTTCGTCCAAGTGGAGCAATTCCATCAGATATTTATCTGATCTTTGAAATTCTTGCGATACTTCCATGTTCACCAAATGGTCATAAGCAGGCGTGCTTTGGCAGAGGAAAAGATCTAATCGTCGCTCCTCTGAATCAAATCCAATGGCCAAAATACGGTCGGCTTTAATTTCTAAAATGAGAATACGAGGGTACTTGATGAAGTTCATTTTCCAATACCCCATGTAACCCATCGAAAAATAGGGATAGAGTTTTGAAACGCTGGCGATGCCTAAACTATTCAATTCATCTTGAGTGATGTCGAGCTCCTCATTAATGGTATACGCCAAGCTCGAAGCGGGGTCATATTGATCGTAGCTCACCCAACGTTTGTTGTGGTTGTAATGCTCGAAATCCCCCAAATTTAATTTATAGCTGAAGGACGATTCTTTGTCTAAAATGTAGCCGGGATAATACCACTTAAAGCCCATTTTCTTAGCAAAATCAACTTCTTTCAACATGGTGAAAACGCCAAGTGAAAAGCTGCCATAATCTTCATCGTACAAACCCAACAAACTGGCAATAGACTTCTCCGCCACGTCAAAAAAACTAACGGCAATGAGTCGCTTACCATCATAAACACAAACTTCCTGTGTGTTAAATACGGTATTGGGGAATCCGCTAGAGAGGTAGTCTTCCAAGGTGGCATGAATGAATCCACGGAATTTATGCTTGTGCTTCTGGTATAAGCTGTCTTTTTCTTCATCAACACTAGCAGTCCTCACCTCTACGCGAAAACGATCGTTTACTTTCTTGAACTTCTTTCGTTGCCCGCGACTCATGGAAAAGTGGTCTAAATTCAAACGAATGTTCACCACAGAATAGAGGTCGTCTTCAATACACAACAAATCCATTTTATACAGCATCACAGAACCGCGAAACCATCCACTTGCGAGGAAGGTGTCATAACGGCTGGGCGAAAGTCGCTGGGGGAAATAGGTTTGTACAAGCATATTCTGGTTCTCCCACAAATATACTTTTCTCGCCCAATGGATACTAACGATTGTACCTCAAGATTAGAAAAAACGTATCATAAAGTCGCTGAGCTTTTGCTTCAAAGGCGTGTAAGGTGGGGTGATGAGGCGCAGGGCGTTGAATTTAGATTTTTGCTTGATGAAGCTCCTTTGGTTGGAGAACAAATCGAATCCCGACTTCCCGTGCGCTTTGCCCATTCCACTCCAATTGATTCCACCAAAAGGCAGCTCAGGATGGTTGAACTGAACCAAACTCTGATTAATACAAGTACTACCAGCACGTGTGCTTTCAATCAAGAAACGCATGTTCTTTTGTGAAGTACTGAAGTGATACAAAGAAAGCGGTCGCTCAAACTGATTGATAAAGCCCAAACATTCATCCCAATCTTTATAAGTGAGGATGGGGAGTATCGGACCAAAAATCTCTTCTTTCATCACCCGCATTTCTAAATTCACCTTGGTCAATAAGGTGGTAGACAAATAACGTTTGGAATCGTTTTTATTTCCTCCAGCGATTATCTGTGCGCCCTTTTCTACAGCATCATCGAGAAGCTCACATTGACGCAAATAGTGCTTTTCTGAAACAATGGAGGCGTGATCTTCTGGCAGAGCAGCACCTTTGTAGAAATCTTGTAGCACCAATTTCATTGCTTCAAGCAAGGCGTCTTTTTTGCTTTCGTGAACCAAAACGTAGTCGGGAGAAATACAGGTCTGACCAGCATTCATGCCCTTGCCCCAAATAATTCTGTTCGCGGCTTCTTTGATTTTGGCGCTTTCGTCAACCACTGCCGGACTCTTACCACCGAGTTCTAAAGTAATTGGCGTCAGCGTTTCTACCGCACTTTGCATCACCAATTTTCCAATTTCCGGAGATCCTGTAAAGAAGATGTGATGCCAGGTTTTAGAAAGCAAATGTTGTGATGTTTCCACACCTCCGCAAACCGTTACAACTTGCTCAGAAGGAAAGGCTTCGCTTACAATTGAAGCAATAACTTCAGCGCTTTTTGGGGCGATTTCAGAAGGTTTAAGCACAACGGCATTTCCAGCTGCAATGGCACTAATTAGCGGACCAAGTGTTAGGGCAACAGGGTAATTCCAAGGCGCAATAATGAGCACCACGCCCTTCGATTCAGGTCTAACAAAAGCCTTCATGCCAAACATACTTAATGGGTTGGGAACACTATTTTCTCCGGTCCAATCCCGAAGGTGCTTATTGGCATGACGCAGCGCAGCTAGGGTGACATAAATTTCAGAGAGATCGCTTTCCATTGGAGGCTTTCTGAAATCCTCGTGGAGCGCCGTTTTAATGGCTGTTCGGTGCTTTAGAATCGACTTCTCCAGTGCCTTGAGGTCGTTTATCCTTTCTTTATAAGAGCGCTGGCCCAAGCCAATATAACGCTGCATGAGTTCTCGATGTACGCGGTCGATATCGTCTGAACTAAGAAAGTGATTCATAACTAGAGGACTTTATTTGAGCTTAATATAGATAAAAACAAGGCAGAAAGCACTAAGGAATACAATACCTAGAATACTTAAAATCCGCAACCAAGCTTTCGGGCGTGCTGCTTGGGGAAAGTCTTTATTAGTCACCAATCGAAAATTCGCAATGGCCACCACAGGAGCAATGAGAAAGGAAAGGGTAGTGGCAATATCCACTAAAGTCAAAAGCTGCTGTTTCGCAAAAAGTACAATGGAGAGGCTAACGACCAATAAGGTAATGAGACTCATTCTATAGTAAGGGAATTTCTTTTTTCTGGGTGATGC
>JAQWFN010000046.1 GCA_029238785.1 Flavobacteriales bacterium
CATCCTGAGATGATACAAGAGCCATCATCATTGTTCGCAGCTGGGTCGAAGTTATCTGCTAATGGGTTTGTACATCCTGAGATGATACATGAACCGTCGTCCAAGGTTGCTAGTGCATTATAGTTGTCTGCATTTACATCAGTACAACCAAGAATATCCGCTGGAAAGTTCAAATTCAAACCTACTTCTTGTGGGTTTTGACCGTCCTGTGCTCTGTATTGTAGGTTCAATGTCAAGTCTACAAAACCGTCAGTTGTTAATTGAGCAACTAAGACTCTACCGCTACCATCTGGGAAAGCACTAGGTTCAGAGTCTGGAAAAACATACCAAGCTCCCCCAACCGGATCGTTGATTGCAAGATCTCCACCACCTTCAAAGGCAGCAGTATTCACACCAATATTCTGTAAGCCATTCGGACCATTTTCAGTACCAATAGTCAACCATGAATCATAAATCAACCCTGGGAAAGCGCCATATAAGGCTGGTGAAATATCTGTGCTGTATGCACCACCTGCCGCGTCTTGGTAAAAGGTACCCGTGCTAGAAATGCTCAGCGGAGCGATATCTTGACCGTAAACGGCAACGAGCTGATCGTTTGGATTGCTAAAATTAGCGTAAACTCTATACGTATCCATTCCTGGAGCTGCTCCATCTTCTGCAACCAATTCGTATGACAGGCCAGTGAAGCTTGGTGCCGGGTAGGTACAAGAGCCGTCGTCTTCCGTTGCATTAGGGTTGTAGTTAAGCGCTAAAGGATCGTTACACCCAGGAACTGCTGCTGGCAGTGTTAGAGTCAAATCAGGTACATCTGTAGGGTTTTGAGCAGGGTCTCTCCATTGAATGTTGATGCTCAAATCAATAACGCCATCTGTAGTCAGCTGCGCCATCAAGACTTTGCCGTTTATTGGAAAACATTGAGGATCACCAGGAAGAGCGAAAAGCACTCCCCCAATAATATCATCAACGACCCATGAATTACCAGCTTCGAACTCCGTGTAATCGAAGCCTATGCTTGTAGTATTGTTGTTGGCTTGATCTTCTCTTCCTATGGTTAACCAAGAATCGAACTCCACGGGTGGAACAAAAACAAAAGTAGCTGGATTGATGCTCGTTGAGAGCGCTCCTCCTGCAGGATTTTGATACCAAGAAGTTGTGGTATTATAAATTAGGGGATCAAAATCGATACCGTATTGTGCGATCAACTGATCACCTGGGTCGCTGAAATTTGCGTAAATACGATAAGTCGTCGTTCCAGCTACACCATCTACGGCGTAAACCTCACCACTGATTCCTGTAAAAGCTGCAAACAGCAAATTTGGAATCGCCATCAATAGGATGATGAACAGGTTACTGATTCTCATAAAAGTAAATTTTGGTTAAGGTGCAGTTCACAACTGCGGTAGATCAAATTTACTAAAATGCTAGAACAAAAACTACAAGAACATTCAAGACGCTTTGATTTTTTTGCTTCGACGAATGAGTTCTGTGGTCGACGAATCATGCGCTAAGCTCGATTCACCTTTGATTTGAGGTAAAATCCTTTGTGCAAGTTTTTTACCAAGCTCTACCCCCCATTGGTCATAACTATAGACGTCCCAAACCCACCCTTGAACGAATATTTTATGCTCATACATAGCTATCAATGCACCTAAATTTCTCGGATTTAGCGTTTCCCAAAGCATGCTTGTGCTTGGTCGGTTGCCATCAAAAACTTTAAATGGAGCTAATTGCAAGACCTGATGAGGAGGCATCCCCTGTTCATTCAGTTCAATACAAACATCATCAAAATTAATCCCATTCATCAGGGCTTCGCTCTGCGCAATGAAGTTAGCTAGTAGTTTTTGATGATGATCGACATACTTACTCGTAGGCCTCACATAAGCAATAAAATCAACTGGAATAACTTGTGTTCCTTGGTGAATAAGTTGATAAAAAGCGTGCTGCCCGTTGGTTCCTGCTTCACCCCAGATAACCGGACCGCTTTGGTAGCTCAATCGTTTTCCTAATTTATTACAATGCTTCCCATTACTTTCCATATCAGCCTGCTGTAAAAATGCGGGGAAACGGTGCAGACCTTGCGCGTAAGGCAGAATTGCTAAAGTAGGATGATGTAAGAAGTTATTATTCCAAATACCAATAAGTGCTAATAGCACCGGCAAGTTTTGATCAAATGAAGTGCTTCTAAAATGCTCATCCATTTCTCTAGCACCTTCAAGCAATTCTCTAAAGACAGCTGCTCCATACTCCAGCATGATGCTCAAACCAACAGCTCCCCAGAGCGAATACCTTCCTCCTACCCAGTCCCAGAATCCAAAGACATGTGCCTCCTCAATTCCAAAGCCTTTAGCAGCAGGAATGTTTGTGGAAACGGCCACAAAGTGCTGAGCAATTGCCCCTTCACCGAGGTGCTCGCTAATCCAAGCTTTAGCAGCCAGCGCATTCGTCATGGTTTCTTGAGTAGTAAAGGTTTTACTCACTATAACGAAAAGGGTGTTTTCAGGATTTAGTCCTCTCAGTGTTTGTTCGAGATGAAAACCATCAACATTGCTTACATAATGCACTTGAAGCTTCGAACCTTCAGATTTGAGGGCTTCACTAACCATCACCGGACCAAGGTCTGACCCACCAATTCCGATGTTCACCACATCCGTGATTTTCTTTTGACTTGCCCCTAAAAAGACACCTTGATGCACCTTTTTTGTGAAGTCTTCCATTCGATCTAGGACCTCATGAACTGCTGGCATGACATTCTCGCCTTCATACAAACGCACAGCACTGGGTAGATCTCTCAAAGCGGTATGAAGTACGGCCCTGTTCTCATTTACATTGATCTTTTCTCCACTGAACATGGCCTCAATACCTCTTGACAATCCCGCTTCTTCAGCCAGATGAAGCAATTCGCTTAAAATTTCTTCATTTAAGATATGTTTCGAAAAATCGAGGTAACAATCCTTCCATGAACGGGAAAACTTTTTCGCTCTTTCTGAATCACTATTGAACACCTCTTTTAATGAAAGCTTGGCGTATTTATTGGAAAGTTCAGTGAGCTTTTGGTAAGCCTCACTCTGATCAAATTGATAATCCATGGAAAAATTTTGCTCAAATATAAGTACTAAGTGTAAACTATACACTTCAAAAGAAAAGGAGCTTATTTTAATTCAATCTCAATGTAGGTTTAAGGACTACAAGATAGCTACTATTAATTCCCTAAATTCGAATTCACTAGTAGATTGAACTTGGCTACCATAGAAAACGACAAAAAAACTGCCTTAATTGACGGCTTCAACGATTTGGCTCACATCATTTCAAAGGTGCCCGTGCCTATTTTTGTTTGGCGAATTGCTGAAGGCAGGGTTCATTTTGTGAATGATGCATTCAGCAGACGACTTGGTTATCTCAGTGAGGACCTCCTATCTGCCGACTTTTTCAACACCAATGTTCTTCACCCGAAAGACTTTGCCGCCTGGCAATTGCGCTTTGAAGACATGAAGCAAAGTAAAAGCGAAGATCATTTCAAAATGACCTTCAAATTAAAAAACAGTGCGGGGCATTATGAGCGTTTCAATTGCAATGTGGCTGTTTCTGAGCGGGATGAAAATGGTGTTCCTGTTTATCTGACAGGCACTATTGAAGACCGGATTCAGTTGGGCATCTTGAAGCCAAACCACAACAAATCTTCTCTTTTTGCAAAAAATGCTGTTTTTCATTGTTTCTTCGATCGGAATCTACAATTCATTCAAGTTTGCCCTACGTTTAAAGCACAGTTTGGCGAAGAACAGCCTAAGTCCTTATTGGAATGGGTAAAGCCTTCCACTGCCCCTGCGCTGTATGAAGAGATTTATGGCCTCTTTGACAAACATGAAGGCGACCTTGTTTTTGAAGTAGAAGTTAAAAACGACGACCAGCAGATGTCGGTGCTTCGGGTGCACCTTGTGAAGCGAGGTGAATTAAGCGAACAACTCTTTGTCATCATCACCAACATTACATCTGAAAAAGAGAAGGAATTGTTGCTCGAAGCTTCAGAGCGGCAATTTACCCAATTGGTCAATAATACTTCAAGCTTTTCATTGGAAACAGATGAGGCAGGTATCATAAGCTACATCTCTGCGAACGTAGAAGAGATTCTCCAAATTAGAGCAAAAGATTTAATTGGAACTTCCCTTGTGGATTTATTTATTGATTTTCCGATTGCTGCTGATAAGAATATTCTGGATCAACTCACTTTATTCAAGCGAAAGATTTTTTCAATCCCTACTGCGAAGGAGTACTCCAAATCTGTGATTATTAATGCCAGTAAAATTCAATCTCGGGATGGAAAAACGACAGGTTTACGGGCAATAATTCGAGATATCTCTGAAGAGTTACTTACTCAGGAAAAGCTGAAAACGGCGGAAGAAGTAGGACTTCTTTGCACCTGGGAACAGCACCTTAGCACGGGGAACATCAGTTTCCAAAGAAACGCCCTTCGCATTTTTGGTTTCCCTGAAGATTTTGATGTTGATCATATTAGTAAGTATGTTCCTTTAATCCATCCAGATGATCGACAGCATGTTATTGAGTCATCTGAACAGAACATTCGTTATGGTTTGAATCACGACGGACATCGTTACACTTTAGAATACCGATTAAATTGCCCTAAGGACATCAAGCACGTTTTGGTTCATTGCCAAATTGATAGCAGCAATAAACAAGAAGCTGTTATTCATGGCGTAACACAAGATATCAGCCAGATCAAGCGATCTGAATACAAAACAAAGGAAGCCGTGCAGCGTTTTGAGACCATCGTTCAAAACAGTCAAACATGGTTTTGGGAAATTGATGTGGAGATGCGTTACACCTTCTTGAGTGAAAATTTCAAAGAAATTACTGGCTATAATTTAGATTTTGCGCTAGGAAGGAATGTTTATGAGTTTCGAAACGAATCCCAGCTTCAAGAGGTTGTTCCTGCGATTTCTGAAATTATTCGCAAAAGAAAATCTGTTACTGGTTTAAAATGGAAGTTTCTTTCTGCTGCGGGAGAAGAGATCATCATTATTACCAATGCGGTTCCTAAGTACGATTCAAATGGTCATTATTCTGGATATGTAGGAAGCAGCCGAGATATTACTAGTGAAGAAAATATCAAGGCAGAATTAAAAGCCAGTTCAGAAAAGAACAAAAGTATTCTTGCCGCGATGCCAGACCTGTTCTTTATCATTGATAACGAACTTAGAATAATTGATTTTCATGTTCCAGAAGAAGGCAGACTTTGGGTAGAGCCTGATGTTTTTTTAAACAAGCCACTTTTGGATGTGTTCCCTGGATCTTTTGGTGAAAGACTAACTGCACCTGTTCTTAAGGCCTTCAAAACCGAAGAAGTGGTTGTAGATAACAGCGAAAGGCAATTTGAAAATGGTGAAATTGGGTATTTTGAAGCACGTTATATCAAAATAAAAGGCACTAATCAGGTGCTTAATATTGCTCGTGATATTACAAAAGAACGCATGGCCATGGATGCGCTTCAAAATGCGCTTTCCGACCTAAAAACATCCAACGAAGAATTGGAGCAATTTGCCTACATGGCATCGCACGATTTGCAGGAACCTGCTCGCCTCATTCACTCTTACATTCAATTGCTCAAAAAAGAGCTGCCTGCTCATCAAATAAGTGAAAAGACGCAATTGTACTTGGATTTCATGGCAGACTCTTCTGTTCGCATGCGAAACCTAATTAAAGAACTTCTCGAATATTCTAAGCTTGGGAGTCAACGTTTGTCAAAAGAATCATTCCCTTCTAAGGAATTATTATCTGCCGTACTTCTGAATTGCTCAGCACTTGTCAATCAATCGAATGCTGCAATCGAAATTGGGGAGTTTCCTGAAACCATCCATTGTGATCCTATTCAAATCACACGTCTGATGCAGAACCTTATTTCGAACTCAATCAAGTTTTCGAAAGCTGGTGATACACCACATATTCTCATCAGCCATCAAGAAAAAGACAATTTCGACATCATCACTGTTGCTGACAGAGGTATTGGCATTGCAGAAAAAGACCTCAAACGCGTATTCCAAATGTTTGCTCGATTGCACCCAGCTTCAAAATTCCCCGGTAACGGCTTGGGCATGGCCATCGCTAAGAAAATTGTAGAAGCTCATGAAGGAGAGATTCAAATTGAATCATTAGAAAACATAGGTACTACGGTGAGCTTCAGCATTCCCAAAGCTCCCCAGACCAAATCATAACAACACTACTACCAAATGGCTGAAATAAAGCCTAAGCGTTTCTATTCAAGCAGTTCAAATCATCAAAAGCCTGTGTAAGACGTTTGGTAAAGCTCGTCTCTCCATGTCTCAACCATACACGTGGGTCGTACATTTTCTTGTTCGGCTTGTCTGCTCCTTCTGGGTTACCAATTTGCGTTTGAAGATAAGCTGAATTACTGCTCATGTAGTTGCGGATACCACACAAAAAGGCCCATTGCATGTCTGTGTCAATGTTCATCTTGATTGCGCCGTATTCGATGGCTTCGCGAATTTCTTCTTGAGTAGACCCTGAACCCCCGTGGAATACAAAATTCACTGGATTTGGCCCTGTACCAAACTTCGATTGAATGAAGTCTTGAGAGTTTTTAAGGATGATTGGTTTTAGCTCAACGTTTCCTGGCTTGTATACTCCGTGTACGTTACCAAACGCAGCAGCAACAGTGAAACGATGCGATATTTTATTCAAGGCTTCATAAGCTTGAGCAACTTCTTCGGGTTGAGTGTACAGACGAGAAGAATCAATATCTGTATTATCCACTCCATCTTCCTCTCCCCCAGTTACACCAAGTTCGATTTCAATGGTCATACCCATTGGTTTCATGCGCTGAAGGTACTTTGAACAAATTTCTAAGTTTTCCTCGATGGGCTCCTCACTCAAATCAAGCATGTGTGAGCTGTATAAAGGCCGACCATTCAATTCGAAATAACGCTCTCCATGATCAAGGAGTCCGTCTATCCAAGGTAATAGGTTTTTAGCGCAGTGGTCGGTATGCAAAATAACCGGAACCCCATAAGCCTCTGCCAACATATGAACATGATGCGCTCCGGCAACAGAACCCATAATTGCGGCTTTTTGTCCCTCGTTCGATAATCCCTTCCCCGCATTAAAAACGCCACCTCCATTCGAAAACTGAACAATTACTGGTGAGTTGACATCTCTTGCCGTTTCTAAAACAGCATTAATAGAATTACTTCCAATAACATTAACAGCAGGTAAGGCGTAATTATTTTCATTGGCGTGTTGCATTAATTCTTGCACTTCATCACCCCAAAGAACACCGGAACGGAAACGTGAGCTCATATTCAATAGATTTAGAGCACAAAAATGGAAAAACTAGGCGAATTTGACCGCTTTATTCTGAGTATTTTTCATACTACTTATCCTCCGGTGCATTACGAAGAACCAAAGTGGTGGGACAAGCGCCAAGAGCATCATTCCAGGATAGCCTGTTGGCATTTGAGGTGCAGTATCAATATGATCGAGCTCTTGATAGGGTTTTGCTGCTTGGTGATGATGGTCTGAATGCCTGCTCAATTCAAATAAAAGTAAACGACCAACAGTGTGGTTGCTGTTCCAACTGTGTTGTGGACTAACATTTTCGTAGCGGTGCTCATTGACCTTTTTTCTGCTGAGGCCGTAGTGTTCAATGTAATTCACTGTTTCTAAGAGCAAGGCCCCCATCAAAGCTGCGAGGAAAAAGTAAAACATCACACTCCAAGAAAACACCAACCCTACAGAAAGAAGCAATGCAGCTTGAATCAATTGAAAGCGCAACATTTCATTTTGGAAGGAGAAAACCCTTTGTTTTTTCCGCTTCAGCCTTTGTGCTTCCAATTGCCATGCACCTATAAAACAACCCAAAACTGATCTCACCCAGAAAAAACACACCACCTCCCATTTTCGCGCGGAGGCGGGATCTTCGGGTGTGCTTACGTTCTTGTGATGACCACGATTGTGCTCGATGAAGAAGTGCATGTATAAAGAAGTGAGTAAAAGTAGTTTTGCCATGTTCTGTTCTCTCTTCTTTGGGCGATGGCCTAACTCATGGGCAATGTTGATCCCAAACACACCACAAAGCACCCCCATGGCACTTATTCTTCCCCCAAGGTCGAGGTTCGATATGGGTTCCGACACGGAGAAGAGAAACCAAATCAACATCCCCACTTGGATGGGCACCATGCTGTAAATGAGGTAGTCGTAAAGGCGGTCTGCACGAACTACCTCCCGCTCTAACTCAGTTAAATTCCTGCCCTTAGGCGGCGCTAAGAATTCAATTAAAGGGATAAAACCGAAAGCATAAATAAGCGGTAAATACGTCAACCATCCGCTACTCAAGAAGGAAATCCCCGTGCAAAGCGGAAGCGTGATCACCAAGAAATATTTAAGAAAGCGGTACTTCATGATCTCAAGTTAAGTAAAAACTTTGCTCGTTCCTACACTTCAAGCACCACCTCGATCAAGACGCTTTGTTCTTCTCTTGGAACATTTTAATGATCTCATCATCGGTCATGTACAACTGCTCATTCAAAGCTTTAGCGCTTTCAGCCCAAGTACTTTCGGGGTAAAGTTCGATCACTTTAAGGTAGTACTTGCGAGCCATCTCGCGATCGCCAATCATATCATCATAAATGAATCCAACCAAATAGGCGCTTTCAATTCGTTTTTCATATTTCGGGAAACCATCATGAACACCTAAAAAGAGCTCAATCGCTCGACGTGGTTTGTTCAAAATCATGGCAATTCTTCCACCCTGGAACATGTATTCTGGGGTACGTTCATCATCTCGAAAATTATTCCCCCACTCGCTGTAAGCTATGAGCAACTGGCGTTGCGTTTTTTCATCTGGATTCGCTCCTTCACCCCAAACCTTTGCCTCCAATTCGTTAATGAGCTCCAGCTTCATGGCTTTGAAGTCTTCAATTGGAATTGCCCCATCAGGAATAACTTCCTCTTCAGCATTCACTTTAGCATCATTGCACGCGCTCAAGGTCAACAAACCGAGCACAAAAATCAATACACTCCACTGTTTCATTTTCTAGACTTTTTAGGGAAACGCATGCGGTAATTGGCGTTGGTATTACCACGGGCAATATCTTGAAGCTTACTTTCAATCATTTTTCTTCTGAGTGGACCAATTTTATCGGTAAACAAAATCCCCTCAATATGATCGTATTCATGTTGTACCACACGCGCACAGAAACCGTCGAGTTCTTCCTCGTACAGGTCCCAATTTTCATCGTAGTACTCAATTTTAAGTGTTTCTTTTCGCGACACTTCTTCTCTTATATTCGGAATGCTCAAACAACCTTCTTCAAAGGGCCATTCTTCACCAGATTCTTCGAAAATAATGGGGTTGATGAACACCCTTTTGAAGCCTTCACAACTAGGATCTCCGTCTTCGCCCTCGGCAAAAGGTGTTGCATCCACAATAAACAAACGTATCGACTCTCCAATTTGAGGTGCAGCCAAACCAACTCCAGAGGCCCCATACATGGTATCGAACATGTTGGAAATGAGCTCCTTCAATTTGGGATAGTTCTCATCAATCTCATCTGCTTTCTTCTTCAATACGGGGTCTCCGTAGGCAACAATAGGTAGGATCATATGCTGTAAATAGATTGCAAAGATAACAAGGTATGATCAAGATTCTTCGATGAAATGCACGATAAAATACACTTCCATGCGACTTTGGACAGAATAACTCAGTAACTTTGCCGGCATGAAAACTCAGCTCGATTCTATAGAAGAGGCCATTGAAGCCATTGCAAACGGAGAAGTGATTATTGTTGTTGATGATGAAGATCGTGAGAATGAAGGCGATTTCCTTACAGCTACGCGCAATGTAACTCCAGAAGTGATCAACTTTATGGCCACGCATGGAAGAGGATTGATATGTGCTCCCCTTATTGAATCTCGCTGCGACGAGTTGGGCCTTGAGATGATGGTTCAGCAAAACAGCGCCCAATTTGAAACGCCTTTTACAGTTTCAATTGATTTGATCGGACATGGAACTACTACCGGTATTTCTGCTTCTGATCGTTCGAAAACCTGCTTGGCTTTAATTCATCCTGATACAAAGCCTGAAGAACTTGGGAAACCCGGACACATTTTCCCTTTACGCGCGAAAGCGGGTGGTGTTTTGAGAAGAGCCGGACATACAGAAGCGGCTATTGACTTTGCTCGCTTGGCGGGTTTTGAACCTGCAGGAGTGATTGTTGAAATCATGAATGAAGACGGATCGATGGCCCGTTTACCGGAATTGCTCAAAATCGCAGAACAGCATAACTTGAAGATTTGCTCCATTGAAGACCTGATCGCTTATCGCTTAGAAAAAGAAACCCTCATCGAACGAGAAAAAGATGTGGAAATCACCACCGCTTATGGCGACTTTAAGTTGGTAGCTTACAAACAACTCACCAATGAAGTAGAGCACCTTGCCCTAGTGAAAGGAACTTGGGACGAAAATGAAGCCATTCCTGTTCGTGTACATTCAAGCAGCATGATTGGCGATGTTTTTCAAACCAGCAACTTCGGAAAAGGACAACAACTCCGAAGAGCGATGGAAATGATTGAAGAAGAAGGAAAAGGTGTGATTGTGTATATCAACAAACTTCGTGAAGGCGGCGGATTGATTGACGAATTAAAGGCTTACGAAAAAAGCTCTAGCGCTTCTGAAAACGGTTCTGTTGTGCACAAAATGGACAATAAGGACTACGGTATTGGTGCCCAAATCTTAAGAGACCTAGGAGTTCATAAGATGAAACTGCTTACCAACACAACAAGCAGACGAACAGGCATTATTGGCTACGGTTTGGAGATTGTAGAAACGCTTGAGGTGAAGTAGGAATTGTTTTACCAGGGATCGTTGTCGTAATCGCAATACTCTTCTCCGAGAACTGCATTTCCCCAAGCTTGCTGATCCACAACAAATGTTCTCACCCTACCACTGCACCTGTTCTTTAATATGAGGAGATAATCGTTTTGGTCGTAAGTCATCTCCTCCACAATCCCACATTCGCAATTGTCGTCAGGACGAGTACACGAAGCCAAGAGGCAAGTGAGCACCGAGAGACAAGAGATAAAACGAAGGGCTTTTTTCATGATGAAGTGAGTGGATTTTTGGCTTTTAAACCCAAGAAGTTTAGAAGTCATGAACCTCATCTTTAATAAAAGAAAAGAGCCATAGACGGGCTTCATTTTTCTTACTGAAGATTCTTATTGGGCCTTTTGTAGAGAAAAAAGACATTCTGAGGTTCAAAATTAACCTTCTCAAGGAACCATTAATCACAATGGCTTTTGCCGTGCATCCTTCAATTCCTTGCTCTCCCCCAAACAACTTAAATGCTTCTTTATCAAGCAAGAGGTAATTATTGGGAATGTGCAGCAATGTGGGATAGGCTTCTCCCTCGATGAGCTGAATGCGCTTCTCTTCAATTCGTTGCACAATGGTAGCATCTAGAATGAGCTCGGACTTAAGTTCAACGAACAGAATGCCATCGATTAATCGATAGTCTGCATAAGCTGTTTCTCGCCGAAATTCTCTGAAGTTCACGAAGTGAAATTACGAATTTACATTTAGGAAACGATGCTGCTGGAATTTAAGCACTTGGCTAACTTTCAAGCACCACACCAAGCTTACTCTCCGCAGTAGTACTCGTCGCTAAACGGGTTTGGAGTACAAATGTTCAAAGCTGCGGTAATGTCGCTTTCCACCAAGGCCGCCAAAGTTGAAGGGGTGTACCCTACACCGTAAGTACCTGTTGTCGACCTTGAAGCAAACAAACCTAGTCCGTTTACGATGTTCGTGAATTCCGGACGTTCCTGAATCACTCCGGTTACCGGCTCATTAACGTTCAAATAGGTATTCAAGTCATCATCAGCGATGGTTAACTCAAAATCAAAAGCGCGTACAAATTGATCTTCAGCATCCCAAATACCCAGCTCTCTTCTAATCAGCGGACTAGCTTCCCAGTTACCCGCTAGGTAATTAAAAAAGCTGGCTCCGTTAACTTCGAGTGTAATCTGAGAATTGGGAGAATTTGGTGAAACCGTTTTTTTACCCAAATACCAGTTCAAGGTTTTAACGTTTTCTTCGAGAAGAATTGTTTGCGCTTGATCTGCGTAGATGTACTCTTTATAATGAATGATCAAATTGGCTTCGTACCTCCTCGCATTATTGCTTGGGTTCCATCTGAAGTTGTAGTTGGTGTAGCTAATGTTGTTGTTGATGTTCACCGCCCAATTGATGCTGGCGGTGTTCAATCCTGTTGGTGGTTGGGTGATGCTACCAATGGCCGCTTCAATGACGCCTGTTTCTCCGTAAATATCATCTTCATTCACAAAGTCAAGCTCCAAGGTATAGCGGTTTTCGTCATCCAACCCTCCCGGGCTAACGAAATAATACGCCTTGTGCTCTGGTCCGAAGAAAATTCCGTTCTGATTTTTGTTGTCCAATTCAGCGATTTGAAGCGGGTAAGTTGCACTGATCTGACCATTATCCCATTCGTTCACTACCCCTTGAAATGCGTTATCTGGATACTCCGAACTGTCGCGAATCATGGCTACATCGAGGTTATTCCCATCGCTCAACCAAGACCTGTTGATTTTCACCCATTGCGTATCGAGTTTCGGATCTAGGAGTCCAAAAACAATGGTTTTCGAATCGTAAGGTGCATTCAACTCAACATCTGTGGTGCAAGCGTAAAGAAGCGCAGTAAGGCTTAGGAATAAAAATAGACGGATTTCTTTCTTCATAGGTGCGTAAAATTAGTGCTTTTCTTGACTTTTTAGGCTTCGCGAAGCATTCAAAAGTGCCAATTATAGCAAGTCTAAGCTAATGAACAGAGGAAAGCCATGGTATCAACACCATCTGCATAATCGTCAATTGCAGGGAATTGCGCTTGACCGAAAGGAATAAAGCCCTCACCCACAACACATTGTATTTCATCTGCACGTTCAGCGATTATTGACTTCACGCTCTTCATATCATCATAAGTCTGAAAAAATAAACTTCCTACCGGACTCACTAATCGGCTATTTTCTTCGCGAAGCATCAAAAACCCATTATCGAGAATCGAATCTTGATTCATGAGCCAAAGCGCTTTGTGGTAGTCGTAATTGTTAGCATATTTGTTGTGGTTGATGATGTCTTGAAAGGCAATCCAAGGTTCAAAGAGGCGATTAAGATCAAAACCTTGTGGCAAGAACAAGCTCGTTACATTTCTGCAGCCCAAACCAAAATAGCCGAACACATCCTTCCCCAGTTCTAAGATTTGCGCTGGTGTTTCTTCTCCATTGAGCGCGGCAACGCTCGTTCTATTTTTTCTAATGATGTTAGGGTAGCCTCCAAAATACTGATCAAAATACCTTGCTGAGTTATTGCTCCCCGTGGCAATTACCGCAGTGAAGTTTTCCATTTTCCCTTTTGGCGTATGCACCATCGCCGCCATTTCAGGGTGAGACAAGCCCCAAAGGTTGATCAAAGCTGGGAGGAGCTTGTCGTCTTCAGAAGAGTACTTCACCAAAGCTTCATTTCCGCTCATCAAAACACACATCAAATCGTGAAAGCCCACCAAAGGAATGTTTCCGGCCATAATGATTGCCACACGATGCACTTTCGAGGGTTCTTCTCGGTACTTATTGGCCCAGGTGCTCAAAGTTTCCCGCTCAAGCATGGAGGCTAAAGACAACAATTGAGAACGAACATTAGCCGCTACAAACCAGGCATTATAATGGTGTGCACGCTCAATAAGGTCTTGAAATGCAGCGAATTCCTCTAAAGTTAGACCTACCTTCTCTTCCCACTCATTAGCCCCCAAGGTTTTCATTATTTCTCCAAGGTGAACAAAGCCATCTATACGTTGTTTCAAAATCATTATCGTTGGTTCAAGTATCTCTCTATATTTGTACCGCAAATGTAACATCAAAATCGATTGCTAATGGCTATCATGATTACAGACGAATGCATCAACTGCGGTGCATGTGAACCAGAGTGTCCGAACAACGCTATCTACGAAGGCGGAGCGGAATGGAAATTATCCGATGGTACCGGATTAAGCGGCGAAGTAAACAATTTGCGCGGCGAAACGGTGAACGCTGACATTGATAACGAAGCAGTAGACATGGATGTTTACTACATCGTTACTGATAAATGTACGGAGTGTGTTGGTTTTCATGATGAACCTCAGTGCGCTGCGGTTTGTCCGGTTGACTGCTGTGTTGACGACCCAGAACACCGTGAAACAGAAGATCACTTGCTCGCTAAAAAAGCGTTCATGCACCTTTAATCAGGTCGTATTCATCAATATTTTAAAGGGACAATCATCGTCCCTTTTTTTATTCCCCAACTCGCAGTACCTTTTCTCTATGAAAAATACCGTATTTCTTTTCTTCATTTCTTTTTTCTTTCTGGGTGATGTAGCAGCGCACCCTGAAATGTCCCTACTCCAGGAAAAACCGGCAACTGCCAGTATCGAGGGCACTATAGCTGAGGTACTTCGCATCTTAAGCACGCCTGAAGAAGACCGCAATTGGGACGATTTTCGTGTGCTTTTCCTCACCTCTGCCGACTTGTCTGTGATTGGCGAAAACCAATTGGGACAGAAGAAAGTTACCACCTTCGACCTCGAATCTTTTGTTCGTTTCTTCAGGAATTCGAGTAACGATAGGGATTTTGAGGAGGTTCAATTGCATGTTCATGGCGACAGTTATAACGGTATTGCCCAAGTGTTTCAAACTTTTGAAGTAAGTTGGGACGGTGAGAGCAAGCAGCGGGGCATCAATTCCTATCAGCTTGTTTTTGTTGATGGACGATGGTGGATTGCCAATATCATTTGGAGCAATGACGCCAACGGGGTTGATATTCCCGCAGAATATTTACCGAAGTAAGGAAATAAAGCCGCGGGTCATAAAATTGTATTTACAGCGTTTAAGAAGAGATGTTTAGAAGGAATTTATCTACACTTGTTTGCTTTCTTGTTTTGTTTTTGACGATCTCAAACACTTACGGGAACGAAGAAATGAAGTCGCTCGAATTGCAGATGGTGAGTGTTTTGAAAGACCTGCGATCTGCTCAAGATGATGCATCTCGCAGGAGTTCATCAGAAGCACTTTTAACTTTGCTTCGCGAGGCTGTTAATACAGAAGGATGCTTCAATTATCCTTTCGAAGAAGTGAAAGGCATGGGGATTTTAATGAGTTCAGACAGGAAACTCAAACTGTTCAACTGGAATGTTCCTTTGGAAGACCAAACCCACGAGTATCACTGCTTGATTCTGCATCGCCCAGAAAAAAAATCCGACCTCACCAACATCTACGAGCTTCATCAAACGCGTCCATTTTTCGACGCCAGCACTTCAAAATACCTTAGTGATGACTATTGGTATGGCGCACTTTATTACGACATCATTACACATGAAGAGCGAAACAGCACTTCCTACACCCTTCTAGGTTGGATTGGAAAAGACCAACTCACCACCATGAAAGTGATTGACGTGCTTCAATTTACAAAGCGAGGTATACGATTTGGAGCACCCATTTTTAAGTCGGACAAAGGCACAGACAAGCGTTTCTTCATGGAATACAGCAACGAGGTGAATGTGAGTTTAAAGTACCATTCAGAAGACGAGCGCATTGTGTTCGACCATCTCTCTCCGCGTGCTCGAGGTTTGGAAGGAAACATGGCCTTTTATGGTCCGGATTTCACTTACGACGCCTTCGTTTTGGAGAAAGGAAAGTGGTTGTATCAGCGCGATGTTTACATCACCGCCGGAAAGTCCAAAGATGATCGTCCGTTTTTTAATCCTGGAAACCGCTAATCAGGTGTTTTCATCCTTGCGGAAAGATAATGCATCGCTTGCGCAGAAGAGAACTTTGTGAAGTCTTGATTCAAGCTTAAGTTTATACCCGTCGAATCACCACTTCTGTTGCTCCATAGCCGTATTCTTGGTAGGAGGCATCGTGCGCTTCACAATTGGGGTAGTATTCTTGAATCGTTCTTCGAATTTCATTTCTTAGCACGCCCTCACCTACTCCGTGGATGAAAATCACGCAGTTTACTCGATTCTGTTCTGCACGTTTCATCATGCGCTCGAAGTGTTCCATTTGGATACTTAGCATTTCTGCAGGGTTTAAGCCACTCAGATTGTCCATGATTTCATGCATGTGAAGGTCAACCTCCATCATCTCGCCTTTTTTGCGGTGGGTTTGACGTTGCTCGTTATAGGTTTTTGCATTGAAGTCGGTTTCCGCTCTTTTCAAAATGTCTTGATTGACATTTCGCGACAAGATCTCACCAAATTTCGGCTCTTTTGTGTCATAGGCCTCGCGTTCTTTTGCAATGGCATCACCGTCGATAAGGATCAGCTCAGAACTTGGGTAAGGGTATTCAAAACCCGATTCATCTTCCACCACTACTTCTTCAGATGACAAAAGTTTAATCACTTTTCCTTCCCCAACATCATTGAGAAAACGCACCTTATCGCCTACATTGAAATTCATGATGTAAAATTAAGCATTTAGGGAGTTCGAAAGCTCGTTTTCTTTCCTACAATCTTCTGATCTCATTTCGCCCTATTCTAAAGCCATATTTGTGGCATTTTGATCAATTTACATATCCAGAAGAAGCACAAGAAGCACTCACTTCAAGCCTTTCCCATTCCAAGCCCTGAGATTCCTTATCTTGAGCCTTCAAAAGCATCACGAAAAATGATAAAAAACACCATTAGCATCGCCCTTTGTTTCATTGCCTTTAGTGCATGGACTCAAACGAGCCCTTCAAAAAGTACGCTCAAAAAAATCGACCGTTTTTTAAGTGAGCAGCAAATGAAATGGAACATTCCTGGAATGGCCGTGACGATTGTAAGTGCTGATGAAGTGCTCCTTTCGAAAGGCTATGGAGTGAAAAGCGTTGATACCATGGACCCCGTTGACGACAAGAGTTTGTTTGCCGTAGCCTCTAACACCAAAGCATTTACCGCTGCAGCAATAGGCATGTTGGTGGACGAAGGGAAACTGTCTTGGGATGATAAAGTACGCGATTACCTCCCCTATTTTGAACTTTACGACCCCTATGTCAGCGCCAACATGAGTGTTCGCGATTTGTTGTGCCACCGTTCAGGATTGGCCACTTTTTCTGGCGATTTGATCTGGTATGGGAGCAATTATAGTCGCGAAGAAGTAATTAAACGAGCCAAATACCTCGAGCCCAAGTATGATTTCAGGGCCCATTATGGCTACCAGAACATCATGTTTATCGCTGCCGGTGAAATCGTAGCAAAAGTGAGCGGTATGACTTGGGACCAGTTTATTGACGAACGCTTTTTCACCCCATTGGGCATGAAGGATTCGAACACCAGCATTTCCAGTTTTAATGCACAAAGTAATGTCACCACGCCTCACAACGAAAAAGATGGTGCAAACCACACCATCGATTGGGTGAATTGGGACAACATTGGCGGTGCCGGGGCCATTAATTCCTCTTCCAGCGAAATGGCCAAGTGGTTGCAGTTGCAATTAAACCAAGGTCAACTCGGTGATTCTACGCTCTTCAGTAAATCCGTGAGTCGCGAAATGTGGACCATACAAACACCTAAAAAAATCAGTTCTTGGTCGGAAAGCATGCTTCCAAGCAAAACAATGAACGGTTATGGACTTGGTTGGGACATTTTCAATTATCAGGGAACAAGAGTGGTAACTCATGGCGGAGGTTATGACGGCATGATTTCTCAAACCATCATTTTACCAGAAGAAAACCTTGCTTTTGTTGTGCTTACGAACAGCATCAACTACTTGCCCTTTATTCTCACCTATGATTTGATTGATCAACTTTTGGAAGTGGAAGAAAAGAGCAAACTGAACGAATTCTTGTACGAAAACAAACTTGAAGAAGCCGAAAACAGCAAGACCGCTGCTGCCGAAAAAGAAGCCAGTAGAATTCAAAACACCCAAGCCTCACTTGAATTAGCCAAGTATGCAGGTACTTATGGCGGACCAATGTATGGCAATTGTGTGGTGAGAGTAATTGGAGATCAACTTGCTTTTCAATTTGAACCAACACCAATTTTCAGAGGTACCATGCGTCATTGGCATTTCGACACCTTCGAATTAAATTGGGGAACGAAGATGATGTTACCCTCTGGCACCGTGCAGTTTATTATTGGTACTGATGGTGAAGTTGAAGAGATGAAAATTGTGGTGGAGAACCCTGATTTTGACTTTTCTGAATTGTAGTTTAAAAAATTACCCTAAGGGCTTTTCAAAATTGAAATTCTTTCTATATTTGCACCCCCAATCGCATTGGTGATATGGGAAAAGGCTGGCCTTGTAGCTCAACTGGATAGAGCACCACGTTACGGCCGTGGAGGTTTGGGGTTCGACTCCCTACAAGGTCACAAACAGGAAAAGCTTCCCTTTTGGGAGGCTTTTTTATTGCATATAACGGACCAGGCTATGAACCGTGCGGCTCATTTACCCTAATTAGTTTCTCGAAGTTAAGAATGTTTTTCACCTTTAAAAAATTACCCGAAGCCATAAACCCGTATGGTTTTTAGCCAATGTTATAAGCATATCTTGTTTCTTTTCCACACACACACACATTGGATTTTTTATCTCATTTTTGCCCTCAATTAACCAAGGTTAGTAATACTTACTCTCTCTTCATTTGAGTTGACTTAGTACGAATCTTAAAAAAAAGTAACTCATTATGAAAAGAAACACTCTCGTGTTATTTTCACTATTTGCTTCTATTTCTGTCTCAGCACAAGAAGTTGTATCCACCCAAGGTGATTCATACTCCAATACCAGTGCGAATATCGACTTTACAATAGGCGAAGTGATTATAGACACAGGAACCGATGGGACCAACGACCTAACACAAGGTTTTCATCAAACCAACTGGAACTTTGTAGGTGTGGAGGATCATGCTCCCAGTTATGAGGCAATAATATTCCCTAACCCAACTTCTAAGGTGTTAAACATCAGAACAAGCAAGTTCGAGAATGTGACTTACACGCTCTATGATGCTCAGGGGAAACTCGTAATACAGGATGTGCTTTCTGCGGAGCAAACACCAATTCAAGTAAGTCAATTGGCTCCAGGTAATTATTCATTGACCTTGAATAACCAAACGCAAAACCTAAAGACTTTTAAACTTATCAAAACACACTAAGATGAAAAAACTAATACTATCAATTATTGCAATGGCAACTATCGCAATAACATCATTCGGTCAAGCACCGGAAGGTTTTAAATACCAGGCAGTGGTAAGAGATGCGGGTAATACTATTTTGAACAACCAAGCTGTTGGAATGCGCATGACGATCCAACAAGGTTCCATTGGAGGCGCAATAGTTTATCAAGAAACTTTTTCATTTACAACGAACGCATATGGACTGGTAAACCTTGAAATAGGAAGTGGAACAGTTGTGAGTGGAGACTTTACCACCATAGATTGGGCAAACGGACCCTACTTTATAGAAACTGCTGTTGATGTAACAGGTGGAACAAGTTATACTGAAATGGGCACAAGTCAGTTAATGAGTGTACCTTACGCTTTATACGCAAAAACATCTGGTAGCTCAACACCCGGCCCTCAAGGACCACAAGGTGTTCAAGGTCCAGCAGGAAATGATGGTCAAAGCGCCTACGAAGTATGGCTAGGTCTTGGAAACATAGGGACTGAAGCAGATTTCATTAATTCATTAACAGGTCCACAAGGCCCAGCAGGAAATGACGGAGTTGATGGTGCAGTTGGAGCAACTGGACCAGCAGGTGCAACTGGACCAGCAGGTGCTGACGGAGTAGATGGAGTTGACGGAGTAGATGGAGTTGACGGAGCAGTTGGACCACAGGGACCAGCAGGTGCTGACGGTGCAGTTGGAGCAACAGGCGCTACGGGTGCAACTGGACCAGCAGGTGCTGACGGAGTAGATGGCGTTGACGGAGCAGTTGGACCACAGGGACCAGC
>JAQWFN010000049.1 GCA_029238785.1 Flavobacteriales bacterium
GCCGTTTATGTGAACTTCGTTGATGTGGATTATTTCAACTCTGCTAGTGGTTCTCACTTCCCAAGAAGCAACAGCTTTCAGATGATTATCACTCCAGAAGGAAGTGATTTCCTTGGAGAAAACAACGTTCAACTTTGCTACCTCGATATGGGTTGGGCTCATGGTGATGTTGGTGGTAACGGCGGATTTAACGGACCAAATCCAGGTGTTAATGGAGCGGATGCTGCAGCAACCAACGGGCCGGGGGTTCAGTTTGGTCGTTTCAATGTGAATAACGCTAATTATGACGGACCACTTGGAAACCAAGACGGAATCAACTGGTTAGACAACAAAACATTTGCTTTTAATGTGGCTTCGGCAACAAGCAACATTCCCCCAATTTCTTCAGTTTCGCCAGGGTGTGACACTATTCGGGTTTGTTTGAACGATACTTTTCCCTTGAACATGAACTTCCTGAGTCCAGAAGTTGGACAAACCACTTCAATTGAAGTAGAAGCTACAGGCGATGGTTTGTTCATTAACAACAACATCAGCGGAGGAACAGCATTGTTGGATGCTGGTTTTGCTGGGTCGAAT
Source organism: Flavobacteriales bacterium (assembly GCA_029238785.1). Lineage (GTDB taxonomy): Bacteria > Bacteroidota > Bacteroidia > Flavobacteriales_D > Sanyastnellaceae > CALKGK01. The sequence goes on from JAQWFN010000049.1 coordinate 577, forward strand.
GATAACTTGGGGGTACATACCATCACTGTTACAGCAACTGATGATGGAGTTCCGGCTGGGGTAACAACGCTCCAGTTCATTGTAGAAGTGATTCCGGTGGAGATTCCGGTAATGACCATTAGTGGCGACTTGGATTTATGTGCGGGTCAAACATCTGTACTTTTGGCTAATGAAGGTTTTGATGAGTATATATGGAGCACGGGTTGTGAAACCATTGATTGTGAAGTTGGGACCAGCGGCTTAGTAACGGCTCAAGGTTTTTTGTCAGGATGCTCTGCTGAAGCTTCAGTACAAGTTACGGTAACTCCGTTTTTCTTGCCACCAGTTACGGTTATGCCAAACCCGGTTTGCTCTAACGACTCTGCACTAGCTTTTGTACCAATGCCACAAGCAGGCACCTATGTTGATTTTGAATGGAATGGGAATTACAACAACCTTGGAGGTGTTGTTTACGAAACGAATGGCGCAGACTCTGCATATGTTAGCCCGGGTACTTTCCAACTTTTGGTAACCAATGAGGAAGGTTGTCAAGGACAGCGTATCTTTAATGTTGGTGGTGCTGATGCTGCTCAACTTCCAGAAGACATCTGGTCTGGAGCATACTGTGATGGTATTGAGCCTGTGGATTTTGACGGTGCAACAGGTGAAGAGAACTGTGGAGATCTTTTGATCTACATGATTAACGCCAACGACGGCGGTTGGGGAGATGGTTTTCTCACTGTATCAATCAATGGTGAAGATGCAGGTTTTATCCTAACGTCTTCAAACCCCTTGACGATTCATGACGATATTGAAATCTGTTCTGGTGACTTTATCGAAGTGTTTTACATTTCAGACGGTTCAAGTGATGCGAATAAATCGCTTCAAATCTTCAACTGTGGTAATCAAAACAACACAACAATTAACACCATTGAGCCAGGTTTACTTTGGAGCGGAAATGCAGGATGTGTAAACGATCCTCCATCAGGAGTTTGGTCTCAAATTGATGGTCCGGCAGGAACCTTTGCTGCAACTGATATCTTCAATACCACCTTCACACCAACAGAATATGGCGTTTACAACTTGGCCTTTACAGATCAAGCCTGTGGTATTGAGTACCTCTACGCACTTGAGTTCAATGAAGAACCAGAACTTTCCATCTCACTAGACCAAGAATTGCTTTGCGATGGTGAGTCGGTAACAGGAGCGGTTGTTGACAGTTATGACCCAGGTGGCACAGGAGTTTTGAATTGGCCAAACGGCGGACCAACTTACGGACCGTATAACTCATACCAAGACCTCGACCTAGCGGCTACCTTTAGCAATGGATGTGGAACTGCTGAAGCAGACTTTAATATCCTTGCTTTTGCTGAACCAGAACCTAGTTTAGAAGGTGGAGTTATTTGTGATGGTTCAACTTTCCCACTATCTGCTGTAGACAATCCAAACAATGGTTTGGTGTACGAGTGGACATTAGACGGAGGGGCTTTGGCTTTCAACGGAAACAACGTTGATGTTGATGAGAGTGGTACCTATTGTGTGCTTGTTTCAAACGAGTGCTACCCAGCAGGAGTTGAAGCATGTGCAGAAGTTTCGGTGGGCGTGTTACTCAACGAACCAGTGTTTGAAGAGTTCATTATTGATTGTAATGGCGATGGTACAGCTAGTGTTTGTCCAGAATTACCAGCAGGATTTACAATTGAATGGCCTGACGGCACCTTTGGCGTGAGTGGAGATTGCTTCGAAACCTCAGCTAATGGAAGCAACTTCTGTGTGTCTGTTACAGATAGCGGAAACTGTGAAACAACAGAACATTGCGGCGAAATCATCATCCAAGTAGCACCAACAGTAAACGGAAGTGCAGATGGCGTTGTGGTGCTTTGTCCGGAAGTGGAAAACACTTTTGACCTTGAGGCTAACGGTGGGGTTTACAACTGGTATTTCATGTGCCTTGATGCTGTAGATCCAATCATACCTCTCGACATTCAATCAGAACAAGCAACTGTAACTTCCAGCATGATTCCAGAAGATTGCTGGGACGGTGTAGTGCTTATTGGTGAAGCAAGCAATTTCTGTGGATCGCAACAAGTAGAGTTCCCAGTGTCTGTTGAAGCTTGTGAAATCACGATTCCAAACGTATTTACACCAAACGGAGATGGAACCAACAATGCATTCGATGTGGATGGATTGGAAGTGTATGATGATGTTATCTTTGAAGTTTGGAACCGTTGGGGGAACTTGGTTTACGAAAGCACGGAATACCGATCAGGTGATTTCACCGGTAGAGACCTCGAAGAAGGGACTTATTTCTATGCTTTGATTCTACCCAATGGTATTGAAAAGACAGGTACAGTTACTATCATGAGATAAGATAAAACAAGATTTATAAAAGCCCACTTTTCGCTAAGAGAAGTGGGCTTTTTGTTTCTGGACGAAGCAAATGGCGATGTTGACAAAAGTGCAGCTGAGTGACGTCGTTTTTGATGGAGCAGATTGTATCTTTGAACTATGGCTAAAATCAAAACGCGCTACGTTTGTCAAGAGTGTGGAAACCAGTCGGCACAATGGGTAGGTAAATGCAACGCTTGTGGAAATTGGAACACCTTCGTTGAGGAGAAACTTGAAAAAACCCGCAAAGGAGAGCTTCAATCTTCACTAGATCCAAATAACAAGCCCATCTTACTCAAAGAAGTAGAGGCAGGAAAGCAGCCCAGAATGACCATCCACAACAAAGAGCTCGAGCGTGTTTTGGGAGGAGGAGTTGTACCAGGAAGTCTCATTCTTTTTGGAGGCGAACCGGGTATCGGTAAGTCAACCCTAATGCTCCAAACGGCCATGGAGCAAAACGACTGGAAAATCCTCTACATCTCTGGTGAAGAAAGCGCCACACAAATTAGAATGCGCGCTGAACGTATCGGGGCCATTCACGATCAACTTTATGTTTTAGCCGAAACAAACACTGATCGCATCTTCACCCACATCGATGACATTCAACCCGATGTGTTGGTGATTGATTCTATCCAAACCATCCACTCTTCAACGGTGGAATCTGCTCCTGGATCGGTATCGCAAATTAGAGAGTGCACGGCAGAAATCATGAAAAAGGCCAAAACAGAAAACTTACCGGTTTTTCTAATTGGTCACATTACAAAAGAAGGTTCTTTGGCCGGACCAAAATTCTTGGAACACATGGTTGATGTGGTGCTGCAGTTTGAAGGCGATCGACATCACTCTTACCGCATTGTGCGCGGCATTAAAAACCGTTTTGGCTCCACCAATGAATTGGGGATTTTTGAAATGGTGGGCAGTGGATTACGAGAGGTGAGTAATCCTTCGGAGATTTTAATTCATCAGCAAGACGAAGACCTCAGCGGGGCCGCTATTGCTGTAACGATGGAAGGCTTAAGGCCAATGCTCATCGAGATCCAAGCGCTTGTTTCTTCGGCCGTATATGGCACACCACAGCGCTCTGCAACAGGCTTTGATATTCGACGAATGAACATGCTCTTGGCGGTGCTTGAAAAACGTTGCGGCTTTAAGCTTGGAATGAAAGACGTTTTCTTGAACATGGCAGGGGGAATTCGGGTTGATGACCCTTCTTCAGACTTAGCGGTGATTGCAGCCATTCTATCGAGTGGTGCCGACATGTCTGTGGCGAGAGATACTTGTTTTGCGGGAGAGGTGGGTTTATCAGGAGAAGTTCGCCCAGTAAACCGAGTAGATCAACGCATTGCAGAGGCCGATAAACTTGGATTCAAGCGCATCTTCATTTCGAAACAGCAACAACTGAACAAAGAGTTCAAGTTTAAATTGAAAGTGGTGCCCATTTCAAAGGTAAGCGACCTGTTGAAAACCCTCTTTGAATAGCTTAAGCGCTCTTCTGAGCCGCTTTATTCTTATTGGCCAACTGTCCGCAAGCCGCATCAATGTCTTTTCCTCTAGATCTACGAACATTGACAATGAGGTTACATTGATTTTCAAGGAAGTCTGCAAAGCGGTCTACTTTCTCTGGGGCGGCTTGTTGAAACTCACCATCGTCGATAGGATTGTACTCAATGATGTTGATCTTGCACGGCACGTTCTTGGCAAATTCAGCCAATTCTCGAGCGTCTTGAAGCTCATCGTTAAAGTCCCTAAAGATGATGTACTCGAAGGTCACTCTTGACCCGGTTTTTTCATGAAAATAACGCAATGCCTCAGCTAATGCCTCAAGGTTATTGCTATCGTTAATGTCCATGATTTTACTTCGCTTGATGTCGTTTGCAGCATGAAGCGAAAGCGCCAAATTGAATTTTACTTCATCATCACCCAGCTTTTTAATCATCTTGGCAATACCAGCTGTACTCACGGTAATGCGTTTAGGCGACATCCCCAAACCGGGGTTTGAAGTTATGATTTCAATAGAACGAAGCACGTTTTTGTAATTCAGCAGGGGTTCACCCATACCCATGTAAACGATGTTGCTCAATGAACTTTGGTAGCGTTCTTGAGCTTGGTCTCTGAGGTACCTCACCTGGTCTACAATTTCTCCAGGTGTAAGGTTTTTCATCAGCTTCAAGCGACCAGTAGCACAGAATTTGCAAGCCAAACTACACCCCACTTGCGATGAAATACAGGCCGTCATTCGAGAGGTGGTGGGAATAAGCACGCCTTCTACAACTTGGTGTTCAGCCACTTGAAAAGCGCATTTAATGGTACGGTCGCTCGAAATTTGCTGGTCTTCAACGGGTAAAACAGCTAGGCTGAATTTGTCTTCCAATTGAGTTCTCAAGCCTTTCGAAAGGTTCGTCATTTCTTCAAAAGAAGCGGCACCATGGGTCCAGATCCACTCATAAACCTGTTTTGCCCGAAATGCTTTTTCTCCCATTTCTTCCACCGCACTTTTGAGTGCATCAAGAGAAAGTGTTCGAATGTCTGTAGCGGCTTTCATAATGCAAAGATACGCTTTGTTGAAGGACTCTAAGAAGTGCGAAAGGAAATGCTTAAGCCTGTTCCTTGAAAACAAAGCGGTAACGAATCACTTCGCCCTTGCTGCCTTGCCCGTTTTTAAGCTGAATTTTCTTCAATTTACTCACCACATAATCAATCAATACAGGATCATTAGATTCAATATTGATGATTTCAACCTTCCCATCGTCTTTGATTCTAAAACTCACTTCAACTGTTCTCGATGTTTCTTGTTGAGCATAGTTGAGTAATGCCTTATTCTGATTATAGTTTGAAAAGGCATCACAGGGCGCAAAGCACAGGAGGAGAGCGGCGGAGATTGCCAAAAAAAGAAATAAGAAGTTGAGTTGCTTCATTATGGCCAAGCTTAACAGTAAGACGCTTTCGCACCCATAAAGTTACAGCTTAAACCTCGTACCCTACATTTTGTTTCCATGAGCGGTATTATCTTCTTGTTGAATGGTTTCCTCCACACTTCCGTAAAGTCGTTCGCGAAGGGCGTCTTTTTTACGAGCACTCACAGGAAGCTCAGCCCCAGTACTTAAGGTGCACTTGTTTCTTTTTAAACTCACGCTTTCTAAGTAGTGCATATTGATCAGCACAGAATTGTGAATGCGGCAAAAGGCCTCGTTATCAATCATCTGCTCCACAGTCTTGAGGTTCCTTGACAATACGAGTTTTTCATTTCCTTTAAAATGAAGCTCTGCATAACTTCCAGCTGCGGTTACATGAGTGATGTCTCTGTGGCGAATAAAATAGCGCCTTCCGGAAGTAAATAACTCTATTTTTTTGAAGAGATAAGGGTCTTTGTTTTCTTCCAATGC
>JAQWFN010000063.1 GCA_029238785.1 Flavobacteriales bacterium
GAACAAATGAAAAAATTAGTCCTCCTATTTGGTTTAGTAGCCTTCTTCGCAACTGCTGCTAGCGCTCAAACAACAGCGACCAAAGAAACAAAAGCGAAAACAGAGACAGTAGCAAAGGAAGCGAAAAAAGCTGATGCTGCATCTTGTTCTAAAGACAAAGCCAAAGATGGTGCTGCTTGTTGTTCTAAAGACAAAGCAAAAGAAGGAGCTGCTTGCTGTTCTAAAGACGGTGCAAAAGCTGAAGGTGCTGCTTGTTCTAAAGACAAGTCAAAAGAAGGTGGAGCCTGCTGTTCTAAAGACGGCGCGAAAGCAGAAGCTAAGCCAGCCGCTAAAGAAGGAAGCACAGGAAAAGCTGCTGCTCCAAAAAAGAAAACAAGTGAGAAAGCGACAAGCTTGAAAAAAGGATAAGCCTCACGCTCAGATATAAAAAATCCCTCGCTCAAAAGAACGAGGGATTTTTTTATGCCCTATTATTCATAGTTACTTAAAACGTAAAGTGCTTTTCTACCATCTCCGCTACTTGCTCGCCTATAGCTAGAGAAGCTGTTGCTGCTGGAGAAGGGGCATTGAGCACGTGAATACTGTGATCTGTATATTCGATTTTAAAATCATCTCTCGTGTCTCCATCTTGACTTAACAATAGTGCTCTCACCCCCGCCCTGCCCGGTCTGATATCATCCATGGTTAAAGAAGGAATCATGCGCTGTAAGGTCTCAAGAAAGAGTTTCTTCGAGAATGCCCTGCGGTACTCGTTGATTCCGAAGGACATGTTTTTCAGGAAAAGCTTCCATGTTCCTCCATAGCTCAAAGCATCCATGGTATCTTTTAGATCGAAATCTGTTTTTCCGTAGCCTTCGCGTTTGAAGGTGAATACGGCATTTGGTCCGCACTCAATTTCTCCGTTAGTCATTCTTGTAAAATGCACTCCTAAAAAGGGAAAGTCTGGATTCGGAACCGGGTAGATCAGGTGTTTCACCTTGTGTTTTCCTTGATCGGTGAGCTCGTAGTAATCACCTCTAAAACCAACCACTTTTTCTTTCAAGTTCACCCCATCTTTTCTCGCCAAACGATCAGCTTGGAGTCCGCCACAGAAAACAAGCACCTTCGCTCGGTACTTGTTCTTATTGGTAACCACAATTGCACCTTCTTGCAACTTCTCAAAAGAGATGGCCTCTTCGTTCAGGTGAACTGCGCTTTGGTTCTGCGCTGCGATGGCCAGTTCTGCCATCTTCATGGTTGCGCCTCGGTAATCGATAATTCCGGTACACGCCACATGGAGTCCGTCGATGGCTTTCACATGTGGTTCGATTTCTCTGATTTGTTCAGGAGTAATTCTCGAAAGCCCTTCGATCTCGTTTTGAATTCCTGTTTGATGAATTTTATCAAGGTGAGGCAATTCTTTGGCGTCTGTTGCAACTACCACCTTACCACAAACGTCATGATCTACTCCATACTTCTGGGCAAACTTCACCAATTCGCGTCTTCCTTTGATGCAATTCACTGCTTTCAAACTTCCAGGTTTATAGTACAAACCCGAGTGAATTACCCCAGAGTTATTCCCTGTTTGATGGTCGGCAAGTACGTCTTCCTTTTCTAGTAGAAGTATGGTTTTATTAGGGTGACGTTCTTGGAGTTTGAACAGCGTTGCGGCTCCAATGATGCCTCCTCCTATAATGATAATATCAAATTGTTGTTCCACTGCTATCATATTGAGAGCACAAAGGTAGTACAAAGGAGTTGTATGACTGCTTGTTTCAGCTTACCTTTCCCTCCATGTTATCGAAAACTAACGAAAAGGTTAAAAAGGCTTGGGCTTTTTATGACTGGGCCAACAGTGTTTATCCCTTGGTGATTAGCACTGCGATATTCCCCATGTTTTATGAGGCGCTTACTGGCCCAGAAAACAATCCTTCTGGAACAGACCATGTTAGCTTTTGGGGAATGGACTTCGTGAACACGGAGCTCTATTCTTACGTTATTGCAGCCTCATTTCTTTTTGTTATTGTTCTTTCTCCGCCCCTCTCTGGAATTGCAGATGCAGGTGGAAAGAAAAAGTTTTTCTTGAGTCTCTTTTGTTACATTGGTTCTATAGCCTGTGCGAGTTTGTTCTTTTTCGATCCAGAACATCTTGAATGGAGCATGTTACCTGTCATGATTGCTTCATTGGGTTATTGGGGAAGTATCGTTTTTTACAATGCTTTTTTACCCGAAATAGCTCCCCCAGAGGAGCACGATCGTTTGAGTGCTCGAGGGTTTTCAATGGGCTATATAGGAAGTGTTCTGCTCTTGAGCATCAACCTTGTGATGATTCTTGGCATTGAAACCGAAACCAACCTGGTGCCCTGGTGCTTCGTTATGGTGGCTCTTTGGTGGGCTGGTTTTGCCCAGGTGACCTTGAGAAAACTCCCTGATAATCCTTATGCTAAAAAGATCAAGGGTTCTGCGTGGAAGGCTGGTTTTACTGAAGTGAAAAAGGTGTTTCATCAGGTACTTCACTTGAAACGACTCTCGAGATACCTTCTTGCCTTTTTTGTGTTTAGTATGGCCGTACAAACCATCATGTTGATGGCCCAGTTCTTCGGGATGAAAGAAATACATCAAGTAATTGATGGCGTTGAAAAAACCGGCTTAACATCTGCACAGTTCATTATTGCCATTCTTTTGATCCAGGTGATTGCCATACCCGGCGCTTTTTTATTCTCACGAGCTTCAGAAAAATTTGGCAACCTGTTCACTTTAAAAATTGCTCTTCTGCTTTGGATAGCAGTTTGTATATATGCCTATGCTCTCGTAGATACACCTAATGAGTTCTACATTGCTGCTGCTTGGATAGGTTTCATCATGGGGGGAACCCAGTCTTTGGGTCGTTCTACCTACTCCAAGTTTTTACCAGAAACTCAAGATCACGCTTCTTTCTTCAGCTTTTACGATATCCTTGAGAAAGCCGGAATTGTTATTGGGATGATCAGCTTTGGGGCTATTGAAGGAATGAGTGACAACATGAGAACGCCGATCCTAGCCTTGGTTGTTTTCTTTGGTGCTGGTTTGATTTTGCTCTATTTCGTTCCGAAGAAGGAAAGTGAAGTGAAAGAGCGATTGGCCTAATTCTCTACTTCTACCTCATTCGACCTTAATGAACAAGGATTCAAGAATAGCAAACTCCACTCTTCGATTTCTAGCTCTTGCTTCTGCCGTGTTCTTTTCTTCTGCCGGAAGCGCACTACCAAAAAAGTTGATTCTTAGTCGGTTAGGATCCACTCCCTTTTCCTTCAAGTAACGCACCACGGCAATGGCTCTATTCCTTGAAAGCTCAACGTTATATCCCTCTCTCCCCATCACGTCTGCGTGTCCGTTTACCTCAACAAACATGTACTGGTGGTTTCTGAGTTGATAAGCCACCTCATCAAGAATTCCTTGACCCTCATTGGTTAATGTACTATCGTCAAAATCAAAATAGAGCACCTTATTTTCTATTGATTTGAACTGACTCAGATGCATTGGTGGGTCTGTGAGTTCTGCTTTAATAAGGTCGTTTTGGCAACTGCACTCGCTTCGTTTACCTACCGATTTCACCACCACATCATCAACGTATAGATAAGCCCATGTAGCAGCCGTCATGCTGGGGTCAGACATGGTTCTTTTAATTAAGAACTGAATACCGTCAGATTTAAAACTTCCAATAGTGAGGTATTGCTCTCCTCCTTCGGCATAAAAGGTATCAGAAATCTTCACCCACTGTTGCTGATCGTCCAACATGTGCAGGTTTGGATTCTGCACTTGTGGTTTAACTTCGAAGATGGTTTTTCGGTTGGATTGAATGGCCGACTTACTGAAATAGGCCCCGAAGCCATCGGTAACGTATGCTGAACGATCGCCACAACTCACCCAAAACTCAACACAAATCAATTCACCCGCGGCTAGAGGCCGAGTTAATTTCTGCTGAAGGTATTCTCGGTAATTTCTTTGGGAGTCGGCATAGGTCACCAAACCCGCATATCCATCTCCATCCAAAGCCGCTTGCTCTCCGAAGGTGTTTGCGGGCACTCCAGCGAGTTCGCTGCAGGCATTAAAGTAATCAGGGGTAGCGCTATTGGGCTGGGTCCAATGGTTCAGAATACGCAATTTCTGTTGGTTGAAGTTTGAAGGACAATATGATTTCTCCTCAAAGCTACCATTACGAATGAGGTTTTGGGCTTGAGCGTCTTGGATAAAGCTAAAACCGAAAATAACTAGGGCAATGAATTTCAAAAATTTCCTTCTCATAAATGCTGCAGTAGTGCAATAACGTCAAAATAGGGCAAATAATACGCCAAAGAACTTGAGTGCACTTTTTTTT
>JAQWFN010000074.1 GCA_029238785.1 Flavobacteriales bacterium
ATTTCAGAACGATTTCATCTTCTTACAACTCCTTGGTCAACCATCCCGTGATTTCGAATGATGCCACCATGAGTTTTAACGTGCGTGTTTTACCAGGGAATGCTGGTTCTTCTTTGTTGAATGAGCAGCTCACTGCCGACATCCCGAATTCTTCGGGGATCATGCCATTGGAGGTCGATGAGGAATCTGACTGGGATAGTTTTTCTGCGAGCTACATTTCAAACATCCAAGCTTGGATTAACGGTGGAGCTCGAGACATGTATGGAAATTTACCATCGGCAGAATCGGGGAACCTTCCCCCCACGGTCGATGGACTTGTTGTTTTTCCTTCGGGGAACACCACTACCCCATTTAATCGAAACCCAGATGAACCCGGGATTACCCCAATTGAAGTGAATGCAGGAGTCATCGATATTTGGGTGAAAGCCAACGACGATGAATTATCGCCAACAGAACTCGGAACAAACCAGTTGTTTTATGCGAGTAGCGTGAATGAATTAGAGGCTGCAAATCCGATTATTTTCAGCACCGCCAATTCCATTAATGCCGAAGACTTCAGTGGAAATTCTGGAACTTTTTACCATAAAGCAAGTGTAGATTTAAGTGCCGCAAGTTCAGGCGATACCTTTTTCTTGCGCACTCAATTTGATGATGGTGTGAATCCCGTGGTTGCTACTCCAAATTCTGGAAGTAATCCGTTCATCACTGCCATTTTTGTAATCAAAGTTATATGAGACAGGTACTAAGGACACTCTTGTTTTTTGTATTGTTGACGGCAATATTGTCTTGCAACAAAGAGGAAGAACTCAATCCAGTTCCGAGCATTGAATTTGTGAGCATTTCTACAACAAATGTAGAGAGCTTCAACAATCAGATTGTTGTGAACATTGCTTACAAAGATGAAGACGGCGACCTTGGTCAGCAAGACCCCGATATATATTCATTGAGAATAAAGGACGCCCGCTTGAACGATTTCGATTGGTATCACATTCCTCCGCTCACACCAAACAATGAAGCATTGAATATTGAAGGTGAGTTCAGTATTGAGCTTAACGCTTTGTTTTTACTCGGCAATGGAAGCCAAGAAAGCACCACGCTGTCTTTTCAATTGCAAGATCGTGCGGGAAATTGGAGCAACACCATTCAATCGCCACAGATTTTAATTGTTGATAGCCTCTAACATGAAGAATAGTTGTTTCATCTTGTGTCTTCTCTTTGCTTTTGGCTTGAGTTATCAGGCCTTAGCTCAGTTACCCGAGTACAACATGAGCGACCTCCTCGTGACTGACTGCGATGGATATTTGTATGACAGTGGTGGACTTGATGAACCCTACGAGAACAACGAAAACTTCACTTTCACTATTAACACCGGATCTACAATCACCGCTACTTTTCTGGAAAATATTTGTATTGAAGATGGTTTTGATCAACTTGATGTGTATGACGGAACGGATGCCACAGCGCCCTTAATAGCCAGCATCACTGGAGCTGATTTTACTCCTCCCAGCCTGGTTTCAAACTCCGGTAGTATGACCTTTGTGTTCACATCGGATCAATCTGCGAGTTATTGCGGTTTTGCGATTTTGTGGAACAGTAATGCCATCGAGCCCACTCCTCCTGTTTTGAGTTTGGCAACGGCTCCTTTGTGCAATACTGCTCTCGTGGAGCTTAATTTCAGCACACCCATTGCCTGCTCTTGGCTTTATACAGACAGCACCACCATCGTAGGAGAAGACAGTTTTTCAGTTCTATCAACCAACCTGAATTGCCTTGGTGGTAACACCTCATCAGTAAGCTTTGAATTTAGTCCCGACTTTGACACCAATTGCGACTATGTTCTTGATCTTGTATTGGGGATTCCCGACAATTGCGATTCCATTTGGGTGTATCATAGAAGCGTCACTTTCGCCGTAAATGACTGCGGAATCAATGCTTCACTAATATTAGACCCAGAGGAAATTTGCGCAGGACAATGTACATCAATTGAGGCCCTTGTTGAAGGGTGTTATACTTACAGTTATGATTGGACCCCAGCGCTTCCCAACACTTCGGGGCCGCACCAGATTTGCCCTCTTGTAAACACCAGCTACAGCGTGCTCATCACAGAAATTGAAACAGGAAATCAGGAGACCTTCAGCCTTGATGTTGATGTTACCAGTGCAGGAATAGAATTCGCAGATCAGAGCATTTGTCAAAGTCTTCCTGGTTTTGAGTTGAGTGCGGCCACACCTGGAGGCGAATGGTTTGGAAACGGTATTCAAGATGAACTTACTGGCTTTTTCGAACCTGATTCTGCCCAAACTGGCCTCAATACCATCTACTACGTGATTAGTGAATCTTGTTTTGACAGTGTATTGATTGATGTGATTAAAATCGACGCTGGCATTGCTGATGCAGCTTGCCCGGGATCACCTGTTTTTCAGTTAGACGCAATTCCTTTGGGTGGTGTTTGGACTGGTCCGTTCACCACCAATAACGGCCTATTCGACCCGCAATTGGCTGGTAGTTATGAAGTGTATTATAATACTAATGGCTGTCAAGACACCGTGATTGTGAACGTTGAAGACATTGCTGGAACCTTTGACCTTGGTGAAATGTGCCAAAGTTTATTCCCTGACACTTTGGATTTTTCTCCTTTAGGAGGAACATGGATTGGTCCTGGTTTTGAAGACGATTTTTACGGAATTTTCGCTCCTGGTAGTATTGATCCTGGCTTCTATGATTTGCTTTACCAGGTTAATGGTTGTGATCAGCTCTTCACTGTTGAGATCAAAGAGGTGGATACTGGTCAGCGCGTGCGCACCACTTGTCCAGAGCAGGATGCCTTTATTCCCTTTCCCAACTTTTCTCCAACTGGCGGTTTCTGGGAAGGAAACGGCATTATCGACACCAACACCGGGATGTTCGACCCGGGTTCAGTTAACAACGATGTTTGGAGCGAACTGATTTATTATGCCCCCAATGGTTGTACTGATACCATTTTCAACTACAACCGTCAAACCACCATTGGTTTTGACACCACTTATGTTTGCATTGACGAACCAACAGTAGGCTTGATTGAAGACAATGTGGGCAACCTCCCTTGGAATGGCGTTTGGACCGGTAATGGAGTTACTAACCCCGATAATAATTACTACGAATTCACTGCTCAGCTTGCAGGTTTGGGCGATCATTTATTGACCTATGAGGTGAATGGTTGCGCAGATACTGCTCGTGTTTTTGTATTTCCAAATGAACTCTTTGTGAGCAATTATGGGCTGTGTTCAGATGAAGCTTCTTTTGTTTTAGACCCGGGCGTCAATCTTGGTGGAACATGGAGCGGACAAGGAATTATTGATGCTGCTACCGGACTATTTGACCCTAGTTTAGCCATAGAAGGTGAGCAGTATATCGTGTGGTCAACACCATCAGGATGCAGCGATTCTGTGTTGGTTGATGTGGAGTTTTTCGAACAAGCCAGTATCAGTGGTTTGAATGATGTTTATTGTTTTGAAGATGTTTTCATAGATGTTGAACTTAGTCCGGAAGGAGGCCTTTTCACCGGGCCAAGCGACATTGACAACATCAACCCAGCGCTTATTGGTGAGGGTACATTTCAATATGATTACGTTTATGAAGGCCTTTACTGTTCGAGTGACACCAGCATTAGCATCCTTATTCACCCGCCAATTTCCATCAATATTTCAGCCAGTGACACCTTGATTTGCGACAATTCAGGAAGTACCATTCAGGTGAATGCTAGCGGTGGTTTACCCGGGGGGTTATTCGAATACACCTGGTCTGACGGTTTATTATCTCTCAGTCAAAACAACGTTCAGCCCGAATTTAGTCAATACTATTACATCAGTGCCGATGACGGCTGTTCTGATAGCGCGCTGGATTCCATTTTCATTGCTGTACTTCCCCCAATTCAGGTTGATGTTTCGGTAAACGATACCCTTTGTTTTGGAGAAGCTAGTAGTGCAAGCGCTGAAGTATTATCGACAGGTAATTTCGACCTGACTTGGCAGAGTAACGACGGGGCAACCGCCTTTGTTGATGCTGGTGCTAGCGTATTGTTAGAAGTGATTGATCTCGACCAAGGCTGTACTTTCGATAGCTTGGTATATGTGCCCAGTTATTCACCCATCAGCGCTGCCTTCAGTTTAAATCCCAATTTAGGCTGCATCCCCTTTGAGTCGCAACCCCTTGAAGTCATTGATTTGAGTCAGAATGCCATTACTGGAATTTGGGACTTAGGCGACCTTGGGATTTTAGAATATGGTGAAGACAATCCTGTTTTGAGTTTTGATACTCCTGGAGAATATCCGATTTCACTGTATGTAGAAAACGAAGGAGCTTGTCCTGACAGCGCTAGCCAAACAATTTGTATTGAAGATCCCGCGAGGCTTTTTATCCCAGATATTTTTAGTCCGAATGGCGATGGTCTGAACGACATCCTTTACGTTCGAGCTCAAGGTTTGGCTAGCATGGAGTTTTTCATGTATGATGCGTGGGGAAGTTTAGTTTTTTCAACAGAGAATCCAGATCAGGGATGGGATGGACAACTTCGTGGCAACAAGGCTCCTTCAGGGGTTTATGTCTATATGTTGAGCGCACGTTTGAACGATGGAACGCTGATTGAGCAGCACGGAAACGTAACACTTGTTCGATGAAAAGGGTGGTATTTTACATATTGCTCATTTTTATCTCGACCAAGCTTTTCGGGCAAGACGCTCGTTTTAGTCAGTTCAGCTTGACACCAACATTAATCAACCCAGCGGAATCTGGTGCCATTGATGCTGATTATCGCGGTCAAATTCACTACCGCAACCAATGGGCCGTTTTGGGCGAATCTTTTAGAAACTATGCCGCAATGGGAGATGCTGCTTTGTTCAGAAGCACTAAGAAGCCCAATTACCTCGGTGCAGGCTTGGTGATCCACCGAAATGAAGCAGGAAAATCACAACTTAGTCAACTCAGAGCCGAAGCTCAAGCCGCCTATCATCTCACTGGAAATAAAAAGAACATTTGGTCTACCGGACTCTCTTTGGCATTTGTTCAACGGAGCATTAACTTTGATGGTTTGTTGTGGGACAGTCAGTATAACGGAGTTGGCGTAGACCCCAGCCTAGCAAGTGGAGAGCAGTTCTTTAATGAGTCGCGAAGCACTGTTGACGCTGGTTTAGGGTTTTTGTGGCGACACCGCGGGCGGCAATCTTACAACATTGGGTATTCATGGAGGCACTTTTTGCAAGACCAAGGATTTCTAGAGAACACTGCCGACCCTTTGTTGCCCACTCAGAGTGTGTATGTGAAGTGGCTCGATAAGATGAACTTTGTGGATGTGAACTACGACGTCCTTTTGATCCGTCAAGCTGGAGCAATGCAAATTCTCGCAGGTGCTTTACTCAAGTATCGTTTTGGTTTAGATTCTCGCTACACCACCAGTAAAACCTCGAGCATGCTGTTGATCGGCTGCCATTTAAGGTATGGTGATGCGCTGATCCCGAGTGTGGGATATGAGTTTCAACGCAGTTTTCAGTTGATGATGAGTTACGACATCAATGTTTCTGCCTTGAATGAGGTATCTCAGCGAAGAGGTGGTTTGGAGTTTTGTTTGATTTACACTGGAACAACAACGCCAAGTCGACGAAAGCTTCGTTAACGAAGAATAACGAACTTGATGAACATGTAGATCAAGCAGAGAAGGAACATGAAGATGGAAATCTTATTGATTCCGTGCATCATTCTCAAATTCAAATCAGCCTTCTCTCGTTTAAACAAGTTCTTCGGGTTCAGGTAATAGAGTAGTTTCTCGATCATAATTCCAAAACAAAGTTCACTGAAAATTGTTCGTTACTTCACTGCCGCAACAGCAGAAATTTCAACGTTCACCCCTTTAGGAAGCCCTTTTACCGCCACCGTCTCTCTTGCTGGAAAATCACTTTCGAAGTAGCTTCCGTAAACTTCATTTACTGCTTGAAAAAGGTTCATGTCTGACAAGAAAATGCTGGTTTTGATGATCATCGACAAATCGCTCCCTGCCGCTTCTAAAACTGCTTGAAGGTTTTTCATCACCAAATGTGTTTCGTGGGCTAAATCATCGATTTCCAAGTCCCCTGTTTTAGGATTGATGGCGATTTGTCCGCTAGCGTAAACCATACCATTAAAAGCAACTGCCTGATTATAAGGTCCGATTGGTGCTGGTGCATTCTCTGTGCGTATGATCTTCTTCATTGTCGTAAATTTGAGCCCTAAACTAAGCAATTTGTCTTTACTGATTTTAGATAATTACGACTCCTTCACGTATAATCTCTTGCATTATTTGGAGCAGTATATTGATGAGATTGAGGTTCATCGCAACGATCAGATTGCTTTGAGTGATATTGAAAAATTTGATGCCATTGTGCTTTCTCCTGGGCCTGGGTTACCGAAAGAGGCAGGCATCATGATGGAGGTCTTAGAACGATATGCTGACAACAAACCCATCTTTGGAGTGTGTCTAGGTTTACAAGCCATTGTAGAACATTTCGGCGGTAGTTTGAGAAACTTAGAACAGGTGAAGCACGGCATTACCAGTTCATGTTGGGCGACATCAGACAGCATTCTTTTTGATGGCATCTCTTCCCCTTTTGAAATTGGGCATTATCACTCTTGGGTAGCTCATGAAGAACTACCTGAGCAACTTGAGGCAACAGCGCTTAACGAAGATAAATTGCTGATGGCGCTGAGGCACCGTATACTTCCAATTGAAGCTGTTCAGTTTCACCCAGAATCTGTGATGACACCGATGGGCATGAAGATGATTGAAAACTGGTGTAAATCGCTTCGCTAGAAAACCACCCCGTCTGGGCCACCTCTTGCCTGAAGTTTGAGGTCTTGAAGTAAGCTTGACTTGATGTTGAGTTGAAGACTAAAGCTTTGACGTTCACCAAAAGGCACCCAATTGAAAGCAAACTCCCAACAGTGAAGGTCCCAATAGAGGTTTAAAGTAGTGGTGGTTAATTCTTTGCTCACGAAGTCATAACCACTATTGAAGCCCACCTTCCAGTTTTTCAGGATCGTGAAGTCACCATTAAAACGCATCGATTGACGTATGTCATTGGTATCAGCCAGTAAGGCCGCATCGAAACGCTTTGTGAGGTCCATGGTGTAATCAACATTTAGCGACCATGGGATGTTGAAATCTACAAACTGACTTGGATTATTTTCTACAAAAGCAAGTTGTTCCTCGGTAGCATTATCTGTGTTCCTTTTCCCCTTCTTTTGGCTACTTCTAAAAGATGTACCTAGCGAAAGGCTTGCATTGGTCATTCTCAGCAAGCGGTTTTGCGAATCAAGGAGGTAAGTATCGATGCGTTGCCCCGATTCATTTCTATCGTAAGCTGAGTGCCTGCTGGAATAGTTGATATTGACCTTTTTAAAGAGTGTTGTAAATGCCCTCATACTGATGTCGCTCAAGTTCAAGGAGTCTGCGATCACATTGTAATTCCCTGAAATGGCGAAATTGTCAATAAGCTTAATTTTCTTGAAGGGATTCTTCTCGCTGTTTTTGTCGCGCACCTTCATTTCAACATTATTGGCAATGCTTGCGTTGATCGACCAACTTTCTCCTGAGTTGCTCGGTACAAATCGCCCTGGAGAAAATGGGTTATAACTCGAGAATGCGCCATCATCACCAAAAAAACCATACACATTACGATCGTAAAAAGGTGTGTATCCCATACCAAGGCTTGGGGTAATCACATGTCGGATGGCCTTTACATTTTTGGCATTTTTAAAGTTGAACAAACCATAAAAACGGGTGGTAGCGGCAACACTAGTTCTATAATCTCTAGCCGCCGTGAATCCGGCTACGGTATCTCTTTGAGCAATTCCGGTATCTGGGTCAACATTCACTTCCAAGCTCTTGAAATTCCAGTACTCGTTGTAAGTGAAGTTTGGAGTGATGGTGATGAATTTTGCTTTGAGTTGGGAATTCAGTGCCACTGTTTGCCTCACCCCATTTCTTAAATCGCGAGAAAGTGGCTCGATATTATCGAATCGGAACCTCGTTTGTTCTGCGGAGAGCAGGTTATCAATGTTGGCAGAGTAGGTCACCGAGACCAGCTTATCTAGTTTCGTTTTTGTACTTCGTGAGCTCCCCAAAACACCAAGAGGTAAAAAAGTTCTATTCCTGTTAAGGGTGAGTGATGGTAGGGTAAGATCAACATTTCCCGTTGCACTGTTTTGTGAATGTCTGGCACTTAAAGTAAGGTTCCAAGGTCGGCCCGGAAAACTCTGATTGTACTGGATTGATGAATTGAAGGTATTGGTCAAAAAGTCGTCTTGCGAACTGTTGATGTTTCTTCTAAAGTTATTTCTAGAACCGAGATTAACGTTTGCTGAAAACCGACTATTTGGTCGGGCTTTTGGATCTTGATTGTGGGTCCACCTCACGAAGAATTCCGTACTTTCCGAATAGGATGGCAACTCTTTGAAACCGCTTTTAATTACCGTTCTTGAAATATTAAAATTCCCCGAATAGCGGTATCGTTTTTTGTAGTTGGTGATGTTTTTTAATCCCCAAGAACCTCTTGAATAGATATCGCCTAAGATTCTCGTATCGGCAAAGTCACCAATAGGAAAGTAGTAGCCACCATCTTTGAGGAAAAAGCCCAAGTTATTGGCATCGCCATAGCCTGGAATGATGACCCCGTGACTGCTTTTATTTTTTGTTGGAAACCAACCGAAGGGCAATCCGAGCGGCACAGGAACCTTGCGCACTTTCATGTAAAACGGACCTGTTACTACTTTATCGTCGGGAACGATAATGGCTTTACTCAGTTCGAAATGGAAGTGTGGGTTTTCTGCCGTACAGGTCGTGAATTTCCCTTTTCTAATGTGGATCCACTCGTTTTCGTGTCGTTTCGAAACCCCTGCATGAAAAACAGCATCTCCTTCTTGTGTTACTGATTTTCTGCTAAAACCTTGTTTCGTTTTAAAGTTGTAGCACATCTCTTCTTGGGTGAAGGATTGTCCATTATCATTCACCTCGGGTTTTCCTTGCAGCACATCAAGTGAGTCGCGAATCCCCGTAGCACAAGCAAGGTTATTTTTAAAATCGTATTGCACGTAGGCCGCTTTAACTTCTATTCCTTCAAATTTCACCACCGCATTTCCGTAGAGGTGGACTACACCATTCACGATATCCAGAATCATTGAATCTTGTGCATCGTAAAAAATAGAGGAATTTACCCCAGAATCGTTTGTATTTGCAGGCGGAATACTATCTAGTACGAGAGAATCGTTAAGAAATTGGGGAGTAGGTGAACGTTCTGGCAAGGTGCTTGGTATCTCAGACGGAACCAGCGTGCTATCTGAAGATTGCGAATGCAGATCATTGCCTAGGCTTATCAACAGCAAAGCGAGGATAATTCGATGTACTATACGTGGCCAAGCGACCTTGATCATTTTACATTTGTTCATTACGGACAAGCGGGTCGGCAAAGCTACGGAAATATCACAGTATAGCTTGCTAAAACACGACACCACATGAAGACGATGAATAAACGCTTAGTCATACTTTTTCTTGCCTGCACTGTTGCATTGTTTTGGGCTTTCACCCCAAAATCGAGCAACAAGGGCCGTTTGCAACGTGTTGTTATCGATGCCGGACATGGAGGGAAAGACCCTGGAAACTTAGGTACAGGTAGGTTCAAGACCACAGAGAAAGACATCACTTTAGAAGTGAGCAAACTCGTTGGCAATTATATTTCGGAGGCTTACCCCGAAGTTGAAATCATCTATACACGAACTGGAGACAGCTACCCTTCCCTAAACGACCGAGTAGAAATCGCGAATGAGAGTCAGGCAGACCTTTTCATTTCTATTCACTGCGACGCCTTCACCAAACCCAGTGCTAAAGGATCTGGAACATTTGTGATGGGGATGCACAAGAGTGAAGAATCGCTCCGTGTGGCCATGAAGGAGAACGCTTCTATTTATATGGAGGACGATTACGAAAGTAAATACGGTGGATTTGACCCTAAAGATCCCGACACTTACATTGCCTTAACTTTAAGGCAAAACGCCTATCTCGACCAGAGTTTGAATTTATCCAAGCGCATTCAAGATCAGTTTAGAGAGCGTGTTGGCAGGGTTGATAGGGGGGTTCGTCAGGCTGGATACTATGTCATTTGTTTCACCACCATGCCAAGTGTTTTGGTTGAGCTCGGTTTTCTCACCAATGCAGAAGAAGAAGATTTTTTAAATTCTGAAAAGGGTAAGACCTACATGGCCAGTGCTATTTTCAGAGCATTTCGAGATTACAAGAACGAGTTGGAAGGCATCGAAGCGGTAGTTTTGGACGAACAGGAAAAGATCATTGACGAAGTAAAAGTCCAAGACCCTCCTCTTGTTGATCAGGAAGACAAGCATCAGCCAGAAAAAGAAAAACCTGAAGAAAATAAGACCAGCGACTCGAATTGGAGGGCCAGTATAGTTCAGGAGCACATTCGTAAAGGAGTTAAGTTTCAGGTGCAGATTTTGACCTCCAGTAATGCCATTGAAACGACTTCATCTGAGTTTATCGGTCTTACAGATGTGGATGAGTATATTAGCAACGGACTTTACAAGTATGCTGTAGGGTCTACGAGCAATTACAAAAAAGCCCAAGAAATGCAGAAAACATTGCGAGACAATGGCTTTCCAGGTGCCTTTGTAATTGCCTTTAAAAACGGAGAACGCGTAGGACTCAATGAGGCCTTGCGCGATGCTCCATAAACGATTTTGATTTGAGCGGAGTAAGTAGAGAGTTTAAAATAGGTGTAATTGTAGTGATCAGCATTGTGGTGTTGATTATGGGGGTGAACTATCTCAAAGGTGTCAACCTCTTCGAGGAATCGACATCTTACTATGCAGTTTATGAAAACGTTGATGGATTAGCCACAGCGAACCCGGTTATTTACAATGGCTTTAAGATTGGCCTTGTGCGGAAGATTGATTTCGCACCAGGTGGAAACGGGAACTTTGTTGTTGAGATGAACATTACTGAAGACCGGCTCAAAATCACCGAAGGCACTCGAGCTAAGATTATTTCTTCTGATTTATTTGGGTCGAAGGCCATTCAATTAGAGTTGAGCGACAGCACTATTTTTGTTCAGCCGGGCGATACCTTAATGAGTGATATTGAAATGGGATTGGCTGAAGCCGTTCGTAAAGAGCTCATGCCTTTGAAAAACAAGACCGATCAGTTAATTGATGGGGTTGATGACATTTTGGTAAATCTCAAGGCCGTATTTGATGACGACGCTACAAAAGGATTGCCTCAGGCTTTTGAGAGTTTAGAGCGCACCATGAAAAACTTGGAGCAAACGAGCCTTCGTTTAGACAATACCATTGAGGAGAACCAGTCTACTTTGCGTTCAATTTTCACGAACGTAGAAAGCATCACCAAGAACCTTGAGAACAATAATGAAGCATTGACCAATGTGATGCAGAACTTCAGTACCCTATCTGATTCTCTCGTAAAAATCGACTTTGCGGCCACCATGAGTAAGGCCGATCAAGCTTTGGCAGACTTTGCCGAAATTTCAGAAAAGATCAACAATGGAGAAGGTTCAATTTCCTTGTTATTGAATAACGACTCACTTCACAACTCCTTAGTGGATTCGAACAAAGAATTGCAATTCTTGTTGAACGATTTGTACATGAATCCGTGGAGATACGTTCATGTTTCTATCTTTGGCAAGAAACCCAAAGAAAAGTACTCTAAGAAAGAATTGGAACAGCTAAGGGAGCTGATAAACGAGGAAATCAAAGAGTAAAGGCAACAGGGACTTAGAACCAAAACCGAAAAGACATGTTGGAACAAATCGCTTTTGTGCTCGTTTTCATCGCTGGAGTGAGCCTCTTCGCATTAAGAATCAAGGCCATCAGAAGAAATATTCTACTTGGCCGAGACTTAGACAGATCTGATCAGCCTGGAGCACGTTGGAAAACAATGGCTTTGGTTGCCTTAGGACAGTCGAAAATGGTTGTTCGACCCGTGGCAGGCTTAATGCACATCCTCATTTATCTTGGCTTTGTGATCATCAACATTGAAGTGCTTGAGATCATTATTGACGGGGTAACTGGTCATCACCGTATTTTTTCAGGTCTGGGCAGTATTTACGACTTCTTGATTGGCAGTTTTGAGATCCTTGCTTTTGGCGTAGTGTTCTCTTGTGTGATTTTCTTGCTTCGTAGAAATGTGATACGCATCAAGCGTTTCCATGCTGCCGAAATGACCAAATGGCCGACTTCTGATGCGAACATTATTCTGGTTGTAGAAATCTTGCTCATGTTTGCCTTTTTGAGCATGAATGCTTGCGATGGCTTACTTCAGCAAGCCTTGAGTGCGAGCATTGCTGAAGGTGCTGAAGTTTCTACTCAATTGTCTCATTATGTCAGCGCTGGATCTTTTCCCGTTTCGCAGTTTCTCATGCCTTTATATGATGGGCTCAGTGTTGAGGGATTGATTTTCGTAGAGCGTTTCATGTGGTGGTTCCACATCGTAGGCATCTTGGCCTTCTTGGTTTACGTACCTTATTCAAAGCATTTCCACATCTTTTTGGCCTTCCCAAACACTTACTACAGTAACTTGGAAGCAAAAGGCGCTTTCACCAATATGGAAGCTGTAACAAAAGAAGTTCAGTTGATGATGGATCCTAGTGCTGATCCCTTTGCTGCTCCAGCCCCAGATGCCGCAGACGCTCCTCCTGCCCGATTTGGTGCAAAGGATGCCAACGATTTAACTTGGAAACAGCTTATGGACAGCTACAGCTGCACTGAATGCGGTAGATGCACTAGTCAGTGTCCAGCAAACCAAACAGGAAAGCTCCTTTCACCAAGAAAAATAATGATGGACACCCGAGACCGTATCGAGGAAATCGGGAAGAACATCGACCAAAACAAAGGCGAGTTCAAAGACGATGGAAAGAGCTTGATTCGCGACTTCATCTCTGAAGAAGAGTTGTGGGCTTGTACTTCGTGCAATGCTTGCGTTGAAGCTTGTCCGGTTAACATCGACCCCCTCAGCATTATTGTTGATTTGAGAAGGTACTTGATCATGGAGGAGAGCAAATCACCAGAATCAATCACCGCCATGTTTAATAACATTGAAAACAACGGTGCTCCTTGGGCCTTCCCTGCTTCAGACAGAGGCAATTGGACTCAAGAAATGAACGAAGCCTAAATTAAAAAGCGAAAAAGATGTCACAAGCAATACACGTACCTACAATGGCCGAAATGGTGGCCAAAGGAGAAACGCCTGAAGTACTTTTTTGGGTGGGATGTTCTGGAAGTTTTGATGATAGAGCAAAAAAAATCACCAAAGCCATTGCCCGAATCTTGACTCATGCTGGGGTTAAATTCGCTGTTTTAGGAGCTGAAGAATCTTGCACTGGAGATCCTGCCAAAAGAGCTGGAAACGAATTTTTGTATCAGATGCAAGCCATGCAAAACATCATGGTTTTGAACGGTTATGATATTAAGCACATCGTTACCGGCTGCCCGCACTGTTTCAACATCATGAAAAACGAGTATCCTGAGCTCGGAGGAAACTACGAAGTTGTTCATCACACCCAATTCATCAACCAGCTTATCAAAGACGGTAGATTAAAATTGAGCGATGGCGACACTTTTAAAGGAAAGCGGATCACTTTTCACGACCCTTGTTATTTAGGGCGAGGAAATGATGTTTACGAAGCGCCAAGAGCTGTGCTTCAGCAACTTGATGCTGAATTGGTTGAAATGCGCCGTTGCAAAAAGCAAGGACTCTGTTGTGGAGCCGGAGGAGCGCAAATGTTTAAAGAAGCTGAACCGGGTAATAAAGAGGTCAACATTGAACGTACCGAAGAAGCCTTAGAACTTAAGCCCAATGTTATTGCAACGGGGTGTCCGTTTTGCAATACCATGATGACCGATGGCGTGAAGAACTTCGAAAAAGAAGGCAGCGTTGATGTCAAGGATATTGCTGAACTTATTGCTGAAGCAGCAGACCTACTTTAAATTAAATCCACCTATTGAATTGCCTATCTTTGGGCTTGAAATTAAAAACACATGAACTTGTTAGACGGAAAAGTTGCGCTCATTACTGGAGCTTCTAGAGGAATTGGAAAAGGTATTGCTCAAAAATTTGTTGAGGCTGGAGCTACAGTGGTTTTCACCTATGTTTCTTCAGACGATAAGGCCCGTGCTTTGGAGGCTGAATTGACAGCTAAAGGAGGAACAGCTAAAGGATTCAAATCAAACGCAGCGGAATTTGATGCCGCTCAAACTTTGGTTGATGATGTCATGGCCGAATTTGGGCGAATTGATATCGTTATCAACAACGCTGGCATTACCAGAGACAACTTATTGATGAGAATGAGCGAAGAGCACTGGGACGAGATCATGAACATCAACTTGAAGTCTTGTTTCAACATCACTAAGGCAGTAATGCGCCCAATGCTTAAAGCCAGAAGCGGATCGATCATTAACATGAGTAGTGTTGTAGGAGTGAAAGGAAATGCCGGACAAGCAAACTACGCTGCTTCTAAAGCAGGTATCATTGGTTTCACCAAGTCTGTAGCAGCAGAGCTTGGGTCAAGAAACATCCGATGCAATGCCATTGCGCCAGGATTTATAGAAACCGAAATGACTGGAGCGCTAGACGAGAAAGTGGTTCAAGAATGGCGAGATGCGATTCCGTTGAAAAGAGGTGGAAGTACTGAAGACGTGGCCAACTTGGCCCTCTTTTTAGCTTCTGATATGAGTGCGTACATTACAGGACAAGTCATCAATGTCGATGGCGGTATGTTAATGTAAACCCATTTGAGCATTATATTCGAACATCCGGCATGGTTGCTACTTCCAGGTGGAATTGCAGCATTACTTTTGGCGATATGGTTATATCGATCTGATAAAACCACTCGCCATCTCAACTCGGGTGTGCGCTATTTGCTTGGGGCATTGCGCTTTTTAGCCTTGTTCACGCTTATCATATTGCTCTTAAAACCCCTCATCAAAACCCTAGACACTGAAGTTGAAGCACCGCTAATTGTGATTGCCCAGGACAATTCAGAAAGCTTGTTACTTGGTGAGGACAGCGCCTATATCAATGGTCGTTACAAAGAGCAACTTCGTGAATTGGCTGCAAACTTTGACGGAGATTACGAGCTGAAAACTTACACTTTTGGCGAGCAATTGGGCGAAGGATTAGAGCAACTTGACTACAACGAGCAATTCACCAACTTCAGCGGTCTTTTCGATGAGCTTTTCAATAAATACAGCCATCGAAATCTGGGTGCTGTAATCATCGCGAGTGACGGTTTGTACAACAAAGGCGCTGATCCCAGCTATAGCTTTAGCAAATTAAATGTACCGATTTACACCATTGCTTTAGGCGACACCATTGAGAAAAAAGACCTCCTTATTCGTGAGCTTGCCCATAACCGACTCGCCTACTTGGGCAACTTATTCCCACTTGAAATTGAGCTAGAAGCAAAGAAGTGCAATAGCGAAGATGTGCTGCTTGAAGTTGTAAAGCAGGGACAGGTGCTTTTCTCAAAACCACTAAAAGTGAGTTCAAAGAATGAGCAGTTCACAATTCCGGTTCAATTAGAGGCTAAAAATGTTGGCTTGCAGCGTTATACCGTTCGTGTTACAACTTTGGAAAATGAAATAAGTACAGTAAATAATACTCAGGATATTTTCATTGATGTCTTAGACTCTCGACAGAAAATCCTCATCCTGTCAGCTGCTCCACACCCAGACATAGCTGCCTTACGAGCGAGCATCCAAAGCAATCAAAACTACGAGGTAGAAGCCATGACTGCCGAAGAGTTCAAAGGACAAGTTGCCGATTACAGTTTGATTGTGCTTCATCAACTCCCCTCGAAAAATAATTTAGGACTCGATGTGATTGAAGCAGCCATGGCCATTAAAACTCCCTTGTTTTTTATCAGAGGAGCACAAACTGACTTTCAATCTTTCAACAAGCTAAAACTAGGATATGAAGTTCTGAATGCCCGGGGTAACGTTAATGATGTAAAAGGTCGATTTGCTCAAGGTTTTTCCTTATTTCAAGTTGAAGATGAAGAAAAGAACATGTTTCCTTCGCTTCCTCCCTTACAAGTGCCTTTTGGAGAATTTAATAGCAGTCCGGGAATTAGCACCCTGTTAAACCAGAGCATTGGCACCATTGCTACAGAGATTCCTTTGCTTTCTTTCAACCAGAATCAAGAGCAGAAAATTGGCGTATTGGCCGGTGAGGGTTTGTGGCGATGGAGAATGGTGAATTATTTAAACAAAGGAAACCATGATTTATTCAACTCCTTCTTTAAAAAGCTCGTGCAGTTCCTCGCTAGCAAAGACGACAAGCGTCCGTTTAGAGTAAGCGCCAACACCGCTCTTCTTGAAAACGAAGAAATCCGCTTTAATGCCGAGGTTTATGATGCTACTTATAGTCCGATTCCTGGGAAGGACATCAGCATGAGCATTAGCGATAGTGAGGGGAATGCTTTTGATTATAACTTTTCACCAGACCGTGAAAAATACAAGCTCAATGCTGGGCGACTCCCTGTGGACAATTACCGTTGGGAGGCTGAAGTTAATATTGCTGGCAAAAAATTTGTTGAGCGCGGCGAGTTTAGCGTTTCCCCTCTTCAGTTTGAATTGATCAACGTGAGGGCTGATCATCAGATGCTCTATCGTTTAGCTCATCAAAATGGCGGACAAATGATTGCCAAAGAGCAGTTATTGAGTTTAGCTGAAATCATCCGTTCGAATGAAGACGTTGTGAGTTTGAGCTATGAGCGCAAGACTTTGTCTGATTTAATTCGAATCGACCTACTCTTGTGGATTTTGCTTTTGCTTTTAGCAGCTGAATGGCTCATTAGAAAGTTGAACGGAACATACTAGACACAATAAGCTCAAATCAGACATCAACATGACCGAAGGTATTTCTCCTAAAACCAAGTCGCGTCTCAACAAGCTCATTTGGTTGATTTTCGTGGGCGCAGCCCTCTTTTTCTTTAGAACCGAAATCCTCAGTGCCAGTGGGTCCTTTTTGATTCATGAAAGTGAGTTAACAAGGTCGGATGCCATCGTCGTCCTTGGCGGGAACTCTTTAGACCGAGGTCAGCACGCTTATTCCCTTTACCGTCAAAATTTCGCAGGAAAAATCATTTGCACTGGCGGCAACGTCCCAAGCGTTTTAAGCGCCATAGGAGCACCTTTATTTGAATCCGAAGTAAGTAGACGTTTGATCCTAGCTGAAGGCGTGGACAGCTCCGCTGTTATTGCTTTAAGTTCCTCGACGAGTACTTTTGAAGAAGCTATTGAGCTTAAGGATTACGCAGAAAGGAATGGTTTGAAATCGATGATTGTTGTGAGCAGTAAGTTTCACACCAAGCGCGTATCCAAGGTTTTTGATAAAGCCTTTAAAGATAGTGGGATCACCTTATTGTACAGCGGCGCTCCCAGCTCTTCCTATGATGAGGCGATTTGGTGGAAAAGTGAATCAGGAATGATCATGGTGAACAACGAGTACATGAAACTTTTGTACTACTTCCTGAAGCATTAGTCGTTTCCATTGCAAAACAACTTCCCTTTCCTTTTCAGCGGGCAATTTCAAAATTCATTTGGCAACAAAAAAAGGTGTCCCTGTATAGGAACACCTCTTGAGTATGATTGATGTACTTCAGGGGCTTACGCTCCTGTGTACAAACCTTTCGCTTTAGATCTTTTGATCGTTTCTTCGATACCCAATTTGTTTACGGTACGCAAAGCAGAAGCCGTAATTTTAAGAGTAACATACTCATCCTTAGACTCAAGGAAGAAACGTTTCTTAACCAAATTCGGGTAAAAACGACGCTTTGTCTTTCTATTCGAGTGGGAAACATTGTTTCCAACCATCATTCTAGTACCAGTCAATTGACAAACACGTGCCATCTTTTTCGTTTTTAATCTGTTTCACAAAATTGGGAGTGCAAAGATGCAACATTCCCTCTAAAAATCAAACCTTTCCTTCTAAAATTGCTCTGCGAAGCATATTTAATGCTGAAAGTCCAGCTACTGCAATGATTCTCTGCCTATTAGTTCCCAAATTTAATTGCTTCGTAAACACTTTTTCAGCGCTTCCATATGCAATCCAGACCGTTCCAATGGGTTTTTCCTCGCTACCGCCATCCGGACCTGCCACACCTGAAGTTGACACCGCGTAGTCTGCTCCTGTGAGTCTGATTACGCCCATCACCATCTCTTTTACCGTTTGTTCTGAAACTGCTCCGTGAGCAGCCAATGTTGATTCTTTAACGCCTAGAACAGCTGTTTTTACTTCGTTGGCGTAGGCCACAACACCTCCAAGAAAGCTTGTAGAACTTCCCGGGTGTTTTGCTAGTAGTGCAGCGATTGTTCCACCCGTGCAGCTTTCGGCGCATGCGATTGTTTTCGAATTGGCTTGAAGCACAGCATTTAGCGTTTCTTCCATCTCCGTTTTTCCTTCACCAAAAACAATATCAGACAAGCGTTCTGCCACCCTATCGAAAAAGGCGTCCACGTTCGCCATGACGTCTATTTTGTCTGTTCCAGAGGCCGAGAGTCTTAGTTTTACTCTACCAGCAGCCGGTAGGTAAGCGAGTTTAATTCCTTGCACTACCATCTCGTCTTCAAGGTCGGCGATTTGTTCTGCAATGCGCGACTCTCCCCTACCAAAGGTCAGTAGTGTTCTATGATAGATGAAAGGTGTTTTGAAATGTTTGCTTGCGCGAGGGAGCACTTCATTGCTCATGAGCCCTTTCATTTCGTAAGGAACTCCCGGCATAGAAACCACTACTTTACCATCAAGGTCAAACCACATTCCACTGGCAGTTCCGAGAAGATTGCGAAGTACAGTACATTTTTCTGGAAGCATTGCTTGAAGTTTGTTCACCTCCATAATGGGAATTCCTCGTCCAGAAAAATAGGCTTCAATACCTTCAAGTACCTCTTCATTCAAAACCAATTTCGTGTTGAAATAATCTGTCAAAGTAGCTTTCGTGACATCATCTTTCGTTGGACCTAATCCGCCCGTCATCAAGATAAGATTGCTGCGCTTCAAGGCCTCATCGAGTGCTGTTTTAATGTGATTGGGATGATCTGTAATGGATGTGATTTGATGAACATGCATTCCAATGGCGTTCAATTGCTCGCCCATCCATGCTGAATTGGTATCGATTGTTTGACCAATGAGTAGTTCATCGCCAATTGTAATTATCTCTGCTTGCATAGCTTGTCTCTTCGTTGTCAAAGGTCGAAAACTCCTACAAAGAACTTGTACCTTCGTTCAACAAAATTCACCACATGAACTACTTAAAATATTGCACCTTTATTTTAGCCCTATCGCTCATCTCTTGTTCAGAGCTTAATCTAGGAGAACTTGCAGAAAGTATCCCTTCAAGTTTACCATCAAGTGAAGCACCGTTGAGCCAGGCCGAGGTTAGCCAAGGCCTCAAGGAAGCGCTCATTCAAGGAGTTAAACAATCGGTATTATTGGCTTCTGTTGAAGACGGGTTTTATGGCAACCAGGCCTTATTTATTCCTTTTCCTGAGGAAGCTAGTAAGGTTAAAGAAACAGCCTTGAAATTTGGTTTAGACACTCAAGTTGCCAATTTTGAGCGCACTTTGAATCGCGCAGCAGAAGAAGCATCCAAGAGTGCGACCAATATTTTTGTTGATGCCGTTAAAAACATGAGTATTGAAGATGCTTTTGCTATTCTTCAAGGTGGAGAAACAGCTGCTTCGGATTTCTTAATGCAAAAGACAAGAACGCAGCTAGAGACAAGCTTCGCCCCAAAAGTACAAGGAGCAATTGAAAAAGTGGAGTTAACAAAATATTGGGAGCCCCTAATTTCGAAATACAACATCGCCACTCAATTCACAGGAGGTGAACCGGTAAACGAAGATTTGGAAGGCTATGTCACCGACAGAGCTATTGACGGTCTGTTTATTCACATCAAGGAAGAAGAGCAAAAAATCAGATCAAATCCTGCAGCGCGCGCTACTGAACTCCTTAAGCGTGTTTTTGGAAGTGTAGATTAATTCTGAATTCTTCTTTGTAGAAAAGTCCAACTAGATTAACTTTTTGTTATTTTCATGGCTCGAACCAAAACATTGAATCATGAAACAATACTACATTTTTGCCTTGGGGCTTTTTTCTTGCACCTCAATTTTTGCTCAACAAGTGCCACAACAGCCCGCATCTGAGCGTCAGGCTGTACCGATGGTTAAGCGTGCTTTTATGGGTAATGAAGTGAGCACTTCTCAAGCTGTACAAGCACCTCAAGACGGAAAAACAAAAATCATTCAAACAAAATCTGCCGTAATTGCAGAGACCGTAATTGGACTTACGCAATACGACTTACAATCGAACGGAGCAGTTCAGAACAGGCTTGCGAAAACAGGCAACCAACTTTCTGCTGCTTGGACCATGAGTTTGAACGCTACTCCCTTTGCAGATCGTGGCACTGGGTACAATTTTGGCGACAATGGATCTTGGGATGAAGAACCATTTGCGAGATTGGAGAGTGTGCGTGTAGGATGGCCGAGTATGATCCATACTGCCGGAGGTAAGGAAATTGCTATTACTCATGCCGCTTTTGCTCCATTAAACATGGTTTCTAGAGACGTGAACTCCGGTTCGTGGACAGAATCCTCAATACCTACCGATGTTGCTGACGGAATGTTATGGCCGAGAGCTGCTGCCGGCGGTGAAGACGGAAATTCGCTACATGTTATTGCCATTACGACACCTGTTGCCAATGATGGAACAGCTTACCAAGGTGTAGACGGTGCTATCTTGTACTACAGGTCTTTGGATCAAGGTGAAACTTGGGACATTCAAGACCTTCTTTTGCCTCAATTAGACAGCACACAATTCCTCGGTTTTGATGGAGATTCTTATGCCATTCATGCTCGTGGAAACAAAGTTGCTTTCGCCGTATTTGGCGACTTAATGGATTCATTCGTCATGATTTCAGAAGACAATGGCGATACTTGGACTTACACCAGTTTAGTTGATTTCCCAGTAGACTTATACGAAGTTGATGCTGGTCTTCCTGAAATTGGCGATGACTGGAACGAAGATGGTTTGTTTCAGGAGTTCTTCAACACCGACGGTGCAGGCGCCATTCTTGTCGATCAAGAAGGTCAAGTACATATTACCTACGGTGAAATGTATTACATGGATGATGACTTGACTGACACCAATTTTTCTTACTTCCCAGGTGTAAACGGACTCCGTTATTGGAATGAAGGATTTGGTCCGGATTCATCTCAAACAATCGCCTACACCTATGATCTTGATGAAAGCGGTGCTTTGGAGTTGGAAGATGACCTCCCATTATACTTCGTAGGTTTATCTGCTTTGCCTTCTATGGGATGTGATGAAGCCAACAATCTTTATGTGTCTTACCACGCCTTGATGGAGTCTCACACCAATGGTACCCAAAACTTTCGTCACATCTATGTTGTGAACTCACAAGATGGAGGAAGCACTTGGAGTACTGAAAATGCTTGTGACTTGACTCCTGATGAGGATTTTGATGAAGTAGAATTCATTTTTGCTTCAATGGCTCCAGACGTTGATGACAACATTCACCTCATCTACCAAAGGGACTTTGAGCCTGGTTTGCATGTACGTGGAGATGAAGATCCCGTAGATGTTAACGACATCGTTTATCTTGAAATGCCTGTTGCTAGTTTGGCAGAATGCTTGAATGTTTCTGTTAACGAAGTGATATCACCAGAAAGCATCTTGATTTATCCTAACCCAAGCGAAGGCCAAATCACCTTGGTCATTCACCAAGCTGGAACTTCTCTGGTAAATGTACTCGACCTTGCAGGCAAAACAGTTTATTCTCGTCAAACCACCAACATCGTTGAAACACATGACTTGAGTGAATTATCTACTGGAATTTACATTTTACAAGTTCAAAAAGACGGACAAATGGTGAGCAAGAAATTGATCATTGAATAAAGAGCATCTTTTTGCAATCATACTTAAAGCCTGGAGCAATTTTGCTTCAGGCTTTTTTAATTTAGGGCCTGCCAGAAGTTCAATGGCGAATTCACTAAAGACCTTTTTTTCTGAGGAAGTGCAAGACTTAGTCCACAATAGTTACCAATAGCTTCAGGAGCATTGGGCGAAGGAATGTGCCATAGAATACATGATTGCATCTTTAATCGAAGATTATTTGCACTCGCCTCATCAAAAAGCAGCGAGAATACATCACTCAAATCTGCGTACTTGTGTTTACCGTAATGCACTAGCTTCAATTCCTTTTCTTCTTTTTTTGCTTGATGACAAATTCTTTTGGACCTGAAATCGCTTGGCTGATAATCACCTTCTTTTGCTAAGCGATGAAATTCACTCGTGAGTTGAGCAAGGCCATTTGTTTGGAAAAGCGACAGCGAAAGGAACATGTGAAGATCTTCGTTCATGACGATTGATCTGGCCAGTTCTTCTCCACTTTGAACAATGCCTTGATTCAAATCTGCGAGCATACCTGCGTAGTAAGCATTTGGCGCTCCCAGAGGAAAAACACTGGCCATGATAAAAGGAGCAGAGGTATTGAACTCAGCAAGTGCGTCTAAATGAGCCTTAGAGCATACTTGAAGATAGATGAGCTCAAGGCTTGGCGCGTTGCTCATAGAATAGGCAGCAACCGCCTTAGCCGCGCTTGAAACGCTCAACCATGTTTCTTTCGGATTTAGATCTAAACCCAATTCGTTTTCATTGCCCGCATGATCAAGAAAGAAAATCGCCGATTTGCGCGCCTCGCTCTTTGTGATTAAACTCAGGAAAAATGATTGTAGTGCTTCTTCTGTAATGCTTGTGCCCGGTTCCTTCCATGAAGAAGAGTCTACAGCGTTCCAATGAGCACAAGTGAGCGAAAGCTCTTGGGGAAGAGCTTTGATGATGGCTATTTCGGTTTCGCCCCTGTTTTGAGTGAGTTCGTCCTGGATTTGCTCATGATAAATGGCCAAATCGTTGTCATAAGGCATCACATAAATCAGCAGCCACTCTGTTTGGGCTTGAAGGAAACCACAAGCGCAGAGAAAGACACCTAGGCAGAGGCCTCTAAGAAACATTAAAACTTTATTTTGGTAAACGTGCCAAGACCGTGGTTTTGCCACTCACTTTTTGATCCATGTTCACGCAGATCTCAGAGCCTAAAGGAAGGAAAATATCTACACGACTTCCAAATTTGATAAATCCTACTTCTTCGCCTTGTTCTACAGACTGACCTTCTTTGATGTAAAAGCGAATTCTTCGTGCAACCGCTCCAGCTATTTGACGGAACAAAATTTCGTGTTCTCCTTGCTGAATAACTAAAGTCGTTCTTTCATTTTCTGTTGACGACTTCGGATGCCACGCAACCAAAAATAGTCCTGCGTGGTATTTTGCGTACTTGACGATTCCTTTAAGTGGTGCCCATTGAACGTGAACATTTAGGGGCGACATGAAAATAGATACTTGTATGCGTTTATCTTTAAGGTATTCGCTTTCTTCAACCTCTTCAATCACTACTACTTTACCGTCTGCCGGGCAGATGACTTCTCCATCTTTTGCCGTAACAGTGCGCTTAGGAACTCTAAAAAACTGTGCAAAAATGAGAAAGATGATTAATGAAATCACCAGAAGTACTGCATTCATCCAGTTCCAAGAACTTGCACCAAAGTAGAGCCAAACATTGAGTAAGCTTAGAACAGAAAAAAGTCCTAATAGTATTTTATTTCCTTCGCGATGGAGCGTCATATCCGTTGAATTTGGGTGCTAATATCGTAACAAGAAATAGAATAAAAGCATCGGCATGGCTAAAAGTACACCATCAAAGCGGTCGAGTATGCCTCCATGGCCTGGTAGCACTCTTCCAGAGTCTTTCACATCGTAGGTTCTTTTCAGCATACTTTCTGTCCAATCACCAAAATTCGAAAAGATGGATACAATGATCGCCATCGCCATCCAATCTGGTCTGTTTAAGGGCGTATCGAAAGTACTTGCAATAAAGGCTGCCGATAAGGTTAAGCCTACACCTCCCACAAATCCTTCCACCGTTTTTCCGGGGGAAATTTTAGGGATAAGTTTTGTTTTGCCTCTCCATTTCCCCATCAAATAGGCTCCGGTATCGTTGATCCAAAGAAATACGAAGAAACCTAAAGGAATGGTGTAATCATAGAAACCAAAAACATGTGCTACCAGTTGAATACTGCCAAAACTTGAAGCAATCAGCACCGTTCCAAATACATTTAGGCCTAATGGTATAAAAGCTGGCTTTTTTGAAAACAGTTCACTTGAAATTTGGAGTACCACAACTGGAATCCAAATGGCGATGTACTTCAGGGCAATTAAGTCCAAAGCATAGGCTGAGATCAAACTGTAGAGCACTGCCGTTGAAAGCATCGCAAAACCTCCTTGAAAGGTATTCCTTGCTGGTCGGCCAATGATTCTAGTGAATTCAGATGCTCCAATGATAGCAGCAAAACCGAACACCAGGGCTAGACTTCGTTCTCCCGAAATTATAGACAAGACAAGAGCCACTACGAAGATGACTCCCGTAATGGCTCTTTGCCAAAAGTTATTCAAGGTTTTTCTCGCCATTGACTATTCTTCCGTAGTTGAGTCTTTCAGTCCTTCTTCTGGAGCTGCCTCATCAATTTTGTCAATGTGCACATTTGGTGCTGGAGGAATAGCGTCAACAGCAGGCGCTGGTGATTCTGCTCCCCAAGCTCTTGCTCCGAAAATACTCTCTAGATCTTCTTTGAAAATCACTTCTTTCTCGAGAAGCTTTTTGGCAAGTTCCGTCAGTTTGTCCTTGTTATCGAGGAGGATTTCCTTTGCTCGGTTGTATGCTTTTTCTATGATTGCACTTACCTCTTCATCGATGATACGAGCTGTTTCCTCACTGTATGGTTTCGTGAAGGAAGACTCGCCTCTTGAATCGTAGTAGCTTCTATTTCCAATTCGCTTGTTCAAACCGTAAACAGACACCATAGCGTAGGCTTGTTTTGTGACCTTTTCCAGGTCGGACAAAGCACCTGTAGAAATCTTTTCGAAGATAATTTCCTCAGCAGCTCTACCTCCCAGAGCAGCGCACATTTCGTCAAAGATCTGCTCTGTGGTCGTAATTTGACGCTCTTCTGGCAAGTACCAAGCTGCTCCGAGGGATTGACCACGTGGAACAATTGTTACTTTCACCAAAGGAGATGCGTGCTCTAGTAACCAAGATACAGTTGCATGTCCCGCTTCGTGGTAGGCAATTGTTTCTTTTTCTCTTGGTGAGATGATTTTGTTCTTCTTTTCAAGACCACCAATAACTCTATCCACAGCATCCAAGAAGTCTTCTTTGGTCACCATGTTTTTCTTTTTCCGAGCGGCAATCAAGGCAGCTTCGTTACAAATGTTGGCGATATCTGCACCTGAGAAACCAGGGGTTTGTCTGGCGAGGAAATCCACGTCGATGGTTTTATCTACCTTAATTGGCTTCAAGTGAACATCGAAGATCGCCTTACGCTCATTGAGGTCTGGCATATCTACATAGATCTGTCTGTCGAAACGACCAGCTCTCATCAAGGCTTTATCCAATACATCAGCTCGGTTGGTAGCCGCAAGAATGATTACACCGCTATTTGTACCGAAACCATCCATTTCAGTCAGAAGTTGATTCAGTGTGTTTTCACGCTCATCGTTACTTCCAATGTTCACGTTCTTTCCACGAGCTCTACCGATGGCATCAATCTCATCGATAAATACAATAGAAGGGGCTTTTTCTTTGGCTTGTTTAAAGAGGTCGCGCACTCGTGAAGCACCCACACCAACAAACATCTCAACGAAATCTGAACCTGAAAGCGAGAAGAACGGCACTTGCGCTTCGCCAGCCACTGCTTTTGCCAAGAGTGTTTTACCTGTTCCCGGAGGACCAACAAGTAGTGCTCCTTTAGGGATTTTCGCTCCTAATTCAGTGTACTTTTTAGGGTTTTTGAGGAACTCAACAATTTCTTCAATCTCTTCTTTCGCACCTTCTAATCCGGCTACATCTTTAAACGTAACGTTGGTCCCTTTGCCCTTCTCGAAGAGTTGTGCTTTCGATTTTCCGATGTTGAATATTTGTCCACCACCAGCTCCACCGCCGCCCATTCGTCGCATAAGTACAACCCATACCACGATCATGATTCCGAGGATAATTAACCAAGTGAAGAGTTGTTGTCCCCATTCGTTTACCGGTTCAAAGTCGATTCTGAAATCGTGCTCTTCTGCAAGCGCGTACATTTCATCTTTGATGGATTCCGACTCTGGGATGTAGAAGAAGTAATCAGCTCTTGTATTCAAGTTTCCTAAGAAAGGATCCTTGCTTTTGTTGAGCGTATCTTTTACTTCAGGTCTGAGGAAGACATCCGCCTTCACTCCATTCTCACTCACTCTAAGTACTTGATCGGACTTAGCGAGTTCTCTAAATTTTGCGTAAACAATTCTGTTTTTCGGTCCAGAATTATTGAAAACAAGCATCAGCAGCAAGAGTGCTCCTATTGCCGCGTAGATCCAATAAAAATTCATGGATTTTTTCGGCTGCTTGTCGTTTGTAGGTTTGTTATCTGTATTTGCCATAAATGCGTTCTGTCAATCGTTATTCCACATCTTCATAGTGTGTAAGCTCTGCGTCGGCCCAAAGTTCTTCAAGGGCGTAGAAAGCTCTTGCTTCTTTATAGAAAACATGTACTACGATGTTTCCATAATCCAGCAAAGCCCACTCTGCGTTTCCAATACCTTCTCTACTCCAGGGTTTTTCGTTGAGCGCTATTGAAGTTTGTTTTTCAACACCTCTAGCAATCGCTGTTACTTGAGTATTTGAGTTGCCGTGGCAAACTACAAAGTGTGAAGCAACGGAGTGAGGAATTTTTGTTAAATCGAGCACAGTAATGTCGTGACCTTTCACGTCTTGTATACCTTCTATAATGCTCTCGAGAAGCAAAGTTGTTTGCTTGCTATCAGTAGTCTTCGTCATTCAATATATTTCGTAGTTGCAAAAGTAATACTTTTGAAGTACTAGAATTAAGTAAAAACACCATCTCTGTTTTACATGCCAACACTTTTTACAGGTCAACACATCATCCGCTTGAGTGCTGTTGACTCAACGAACAATTACGCTGCCAAAGTGATGGAACTGCCACAATGGGAGAACGGAACAGCCATCTTGGCAGAAACGCAAACCAATGGACGAGGTCAAATGGGTAATACTTGGTCTAGTTCTAATAAAAACCTTTTCTGTTCCTACATGTTCAAACTGCCGTTTCTTGGTCCCTTAGATTTACCAATTTGGAATCAAGCGGTAGCATTAGCGGTATATCGAACAGTAGCGCATTTCTCCAAGGAGCAGGTTTGGATCAAGTGGCCAAACGACATCATTTGCCAAAGAGGTAAACTGGGTGGCATATTAGTAGAAAACAGCTTACAAGGGAAGCAGATCAACGGTTCTATCGTTGGTATAGGCTTGAACAGTAATGAAAAACCTGAGATCAACACAGCGGCAAAATTCAGCTCAAATGAACTGGATAATGAGGGGGTGCTTTCGTTTTTAAGTTCGAGTTTGGAACAAGTTTACTTGAACCTGAAGGCTGGAAAACAACAGCAAGTTGCACTTGAATACAATGAGGTTTTATGGGGTCTAGGTGCTACAACTAAAATTTTGCTTAATGGCAAAGAGAAGGAAGTTGTGTTTGAAGGTCAAGACAAAAATGGCAATGCGTCGTTTTTAAGTTCTGACGGACGGCTTTCTTTGGGCATTAAGCGTTTTGAGTACTTGAGTTTACCTTACTCAAAATGAGCTTTTAATTGTGCCGCAATATGATCGAAAAGAGCCTTTAATGGCTTTTCTACCATTTGCTTTAGGAAGAAATTGATGTCTGCATTGCTCACCATGTATGCAGCGCTACCACTAGCGATTTCATCAATTTTAATGTCTAAGTCAAAAGGAAAAGGGCTGTCTGCATCAGATTCGAGAATGATGTTGTTGGGCTTTTGATTTGACTTGTGTTTCAAACCAATCTTATAAGCTCCCATGACTTTAAACGAACAAGTATCCGAACTGGCTTTGAAGTCGCTCACTTTTCCTTCAGGAAGTAATTTCTCCAAGTTTTGAAGGTCCATCAAGAAATCAAAAATCGCATCTTGTTTCGCGTTTACTTCAACTTTCTGGCTTTCGATTACTGTCATTTTTATGGGTTTTGAATTTTATCGCCCCAAATCTGGGGTGCTTCTCTCCATTCGCTTAATGAAGTAACTTGTTCTTCGTTGATGTAATTGCTGTTTAAAGCTTGTTGAATCAAAGTATTGTAATCGGTGAGGGTTTTCAATTCCACGTTTGCCTCTTTGAAGCTTTGAACTGAAACGTCAAAGCCATAGGTAAAGATGGCAATCATTCCTTTTACCGACATTCCGGCGGCTCTTAGGGCATCAACAGCTGCTAATGAAGATTTCCCAGTAGAAACAAGGTCTTCAATTACCAGCACCGTTTGGCCTTCTTCAACCATACCTTCTATCATGTTTTGCAGACCATGTCCTTTAGCACTTGATCTCACATAAGCGAAAGGTAATCCAAGATCTTGTGCTACCAAGGCTCCCATTGCGATACCACCGGTTGCTACTCCAGCGATAACATCAGGCATACCAAAATGCTCATTTATCACATCAACAAATTGTTGGCGGATATATGTTCTCACTTTCGGATATGAAAGCGTTTTGCGGTTATCGCAGTAGATGGGTGATTTCCATCCAGCAGCCCATGTAAATGGGTTTTGTGGCTTTAGTTCAATTGCTTTTATTTGCAACAAAAATTCAGCGACTTTTAAGGCGTGTTCTTCCCTCGGATTCATGGAGCAAAGGTATAAAGTTTTCATTGCAGATAAACCGGTATTTTTCCAAAGTGCTGTTGAAAAATCGAAAAAAAATCAAGCGGCTTGTCTTTGCTTTTCTCATTCCCCCAATTTCAACTTTGAGGAGATCTATGAGGAATTTGAGCATCGACCCGAGATTGGTTCAATTTACTTGACTTGTGGGGATGATGTACAAGGGGTATTCGACTTGTTTAAAGCTCATCACAAACTCATTGAAGCAGCTGGTGGATTGGTGATCAAGCCTTCTGGAGAATACCTTTTTATAGAACGTCTGGGCTATCTTGATTTACCAAAAGGCAAACTAGAAAAAGGGGAAACTATAGCTGATGCAGCTTTGAGAGAAGTTGAAGAAGAGTGCGGTATTGATGGATTGAGCATCACTGAAGCTCTCCCAACAACTTATCACACCTATACGCACAAAGGCTTGCGCGTTTTAAAACCGACTTACTGGTTTAAGATGAGGTCTTCTAGTGATGCTCAACTGGTTCCTCAATCCGAAGAGGGAATTACCGCTGTGATGTGGCTGAATAAAAAGCAGGCTTTGGCTCGCGGGGCCCAAATGTACCCATCGATTCGCGATCTCTTCGAGGGACAATTACCTTAATCGTCCCACACCTTTATTCTCAAAACGCGCTGCTTTGCTTTGAGTAGGTTTTGAAACAAGGCTTCCACTCCCTCTGAAGGCTTTTTCGTATAAGTAGCATGCAATTGAGCATTCGGGTTAAAAAGCATGGCAGTAGGCACTGCATCGACCAGAAAATCTTGTAAGAGCAAAGGAGCAGAACCGCCATAGAGGAAGTCCCAGCGATAGTTTGGATAGCGCGCCAGAAAGTTATTTAGTGCTTTTGGGTCATCATCAAGACAGATCGTCACGAAACTTATTTGCCTGCCGTATTTCTGAACAAGCTTCTCGAGGAGAATTAATTCTTGTAAAGAAGCGGTACTTTTTGAATTGAAAAAGATGATATAGGTCCATTGTTCTTGAAAATCACGAGCCGTTTTCACCTCATCTCGTTCATTTAGGAGTGTAAAATCAGGCATTTTCATCCCTCTTCTCCCCGCCAATTCATCTTCTATAATTCTTTCTGCATCTTTTGAAAGTGGGTGTTTTGACTCAACAAGATCATTCATCGTTTTCAGCACCATTAAGGGCTTAAAGTCGGGGTGATGGAGTGCCATTTTCATCAAAACTAGGGCAATGACAGCGGCATTTTCATCGTCGCGCACTTGACCTGATGCAATGAGCGCTTTCATCATTTTTTTCCAGTCAGCATCTGCATTTATAGCTGTTCTGAAATCATCATAGCCATCGCCAAAAAACGACTTCTGGAGCAAGGGAGCATAGGCCAATTTCAAGAGATTGATGGCCTCTGGATGTTTGCTTTTTACAACATCAATTTCTATATAGCCCCTCAGTTCTTCTGTGTTAATTATCGCCATATCAAAAGCCACTTGACCGAAAACAAACTCGATGTATTTTTCTGCGTAAACGTCAATACCCAACAATCTGAGCTCATCAACATCACTCTTGAAAACTTCAAAAATCGAGTCGAGTTTGGTCCTTGTTTGCAGCTCCTCTTGTTGCCTTTTACTGCGTTTCGCTGTAAGGTCTGTTTCATTTAGCCAAGCTGCTCTCGAGTTACGGTAGCCGCCGCTTGCTGTGGTTTTAATTGCTAGGTCGTAACTTACTTCAGCGTAGAATTGATCGTAGCTAGCATCGAATTTCGCCAAGACGAAATTAGGGTCGTATTTGTCCAGATCAATGAACTCTAATTGCACTTGATTCAGCTTCAAACGTTGCGCTTGATTCTCGCTAAACCCTGGGAACTTTAGCTTGTAATTTGTTTCAGGTTGAATGATGATCTCAGCAATTCTATTTCTAATGATAAGGTAGTAGCGATTTGTTTTTTCTGGCTGAAAATTAATTAGGAACTCTCCCTCTTCATTGATTGGGTATGTATTGATGATGTCGAGATGGTCGGAAAGTAGGAAAGGTTTTTGGGCGAGGTAGATGGTTTTTCCGGCATCATCGGGCGCTGAGCCTTGAATGTTTGAAGCTCTTACTTTCAGCCCACAGAAAACAAGTACACTAAAAATCAGTACGAATTGCTTCAGGAACAAATTGTTTGACATCGCCATTGTTTTTAAGTATTTCACGCACAACGGTCGAATTTATTGCCGCATGCTCTGGATCTGTGAACAAAATCACGGTTTCGAGATCTTTATCCATGTACTTGGTCATTTGAGCAATGGTTCTCTCATATTCAAAATCCCCACCGTTTCGTACTCCACGGAGCAAGAACCTTGCCTCGTTTTCCCTGGCAAAATCCATGGTTAGACCAGAATACGCTTTGATGGTAACATTAGGCAAATCTTTAAACACTTCTTTAAGCCACTTTTCGCGAAGCTCTATACTGAACATGTTGTTCTTGCTGCTATTGCTTCCGATAGCCACAATAATTTCGTCGAATAACACTGCTGCTCTGCGAACAATATTTTCGTGTCCTGTTGTAATTGGATCGAATGACCCTGGAAAAACCGCCTTATTCTTCATGCTCTAAAGTAAAAAAACTAAAATGAACATTTCCATATTTCCTCGACGATTCAAAGCCCTTTATGGTAGAATAATCGTGGCTGTTATCATGTTCAAGCACTAAGAGTCCGTTTGGCTTTAAAAGTGGTTTTTCAAGAATTGAGCTTACTATTTCTGGAATTCCCGCCATTTCAAAAGGTGGATCTGCAATAATGAGATCATACTTCAGGTTGGCTCTTGCGATGAATGTTTTTGCATCGGAACGAATCGTCTTTATTTGATTTGCCCCGTAGATTCCCGCTTGTTCTTTAATGTATTTCAAGCAAAGTACATTTTTGTCCACTGCTGTAACAGACTTTGCTTCTCGCGAGGCTAATTCATAGCTCATGGCTCCTGTGCCGCAGAACAAGTCGAGCGTGTCTGCTCCAAAAAGGTTGATTTGGTGTCCGAGTATATTAAACAAAGCTTCCCTCGCATAATCAGTAGTTGGACGAGAGTCAAAGCCTTTTGGCGGCATGAATTTCCGCCCTTTTAAAGTTCCACCTATGATGCGCATGATACGAGATTTAGGAGCGTCATAAGGTGTTGTTTTCTCAAAGGGCTCAATGCCTTTGCCAATTTAACATACTCTATTCCCATGTTGACATTCACATATTGGGCATAGGATTTAAAGAGCTTCACCCCTGGGGCATTTATTTTCCAAGCGCCGGAAAAATGCACTTCTAAATCCTTGAATTCAATCTCGTATTGTTTCGCAATATTGGAAGCGTGGTAGAGGATATCTTCATCGCTTTGTGTGTCGAAACGATTGCTGAAGAGCAGTCCAGATTTTGAAAAAAGATAGAAGTGAGAATATTCTTCTTCGATGTCTATGTACAATTTCGGGTTTTGCACGAAGCGATTTCGGTGCGTTAGTGATTCAATAAACAGTCCTTCACTCAGAAAAAATTGTGCATTAGGATACATTTCTAAAAGCACTTTTTCCAGTTCGATATTTCGTTCGAAGATGATTTTGGCTTTGGCTTCTGTACAGTCAAAAACACCTAGAGTTTCAGGCCTTGTGCCATGTACTTTTTGAAAAAGTGTTTGTTCCTCTCCTTCAAGATAAAATCCGAGCGGGACAAGGCATTGCTTTTTTGACTTTAAGGCGATGTTTACAGCATTAAAATCACGAGAAACCACCTTGTGCTGCTCGAGCAAAGGTGGTATCTCTTGAATGCTTTTAAGTGGATGAACCGTTTCTTGAGCTACGGCTATCAGTGTATCTGCGTCGGCATCGAGCAGAGCGAAGCGCAATTTGGCATCTTCTACTTCAATAAATAGCTTCAGTTCGTTGGGCTGAAGTTTTACCGACTCATCAATGAGTTCAAATGACTTACTCTTTCCAGTTACCATCCGTATGCCCCTCTGTTAGTGACCCGAAACGCAAAGCTGTTTTCTTGACATTTGGACGGCCAAAAGGAGTTGGATCTTCAACTAGAATAGTAGGCTGTTGCACACCTCCGATATCTGCAGTGCTCGTTTCCATTTTGAATGGGAGTCCGCTAGAAGGGGTAAACATCAGTGAGTCAAGGCTTACTAGAGGAAGTTTTTTCTCTCTTCTCACTTCAGGAGCGAATTCCTTTTCGTAGAACGAGATGTAAGTGGTATCCAAAATTTGGTAGCCGTTTTCTCCTGTTTCGAGTTGCTTTTTGAATTCATCGGAAGACATTCCGAGCATTGATGCCACCGAGTCTACTTCTGCTTTATTGATCACAAACCCCAATTCAATGGCTGCTTCAAGGGTAGTATCTAAACGACCCATTTTGTAGACCTGAGGAATTGTTGCTGAATTGATAAATGCTTTCAATTCTTCGAAATCGGCTGTGTATTTACCTTTGTTTTCGTAGTAGGCGATTTGTGCTTCACGAAGGTCTTTCAAACGTTGAACTACCGTTTTGTCGATGCGCTCCTTTTTCGCTCTAAATTCAATTTCTTCTTCCACAGAGAATACCACTCTGTATGCCAAGTAGATTGTAACTAAAAGACCAACTGCTAAAATAACTCTGCTCATTTGCAGGCTAAATTTCGACAGGATGAACGGAGCTGCGAGAACACCTACCACAATTAGTGTAAGTGATGCCCAAAGCATGTCTACAGGTTGTGATTCAATATCGTCACCTGATAAGTATTTAACCAGAAAAAGAACTCCTCCTATCACTAGAAGAATAGAGATTACGTATTTCCCAAGTGTTCTTCCTAAATTTTCCATATTAATGTATCTTTTCTCGTATTAAGGAACGATGGCAAACTTACCATTTTTTTTTTATCGATTGTCGGCGAAGATACACGAAAAGTATACGTCTTAAAAGCGCTATCTTGCTGCCTGAGATGGAA
Source organism: Flavobacteriales bacterium (assembly GCA_029238785.1). Taxonomy (GTDB): domain Bacteria; phylum Bacteroidota; class Bacteroidia; order Flavobacteriales_D; family Sanyastnellaceae; genus CALKGK01. Next base: position 33,824 of record JAQWFN010000074.1, read on the forward strand.
GATGTGCAAAGGTTTACTGCTGCGTTAAGAAAATATTTCCCTTACACGCCAACGCCGGGTCAGGATGCCTTATTGCATGCTCTGGCTCGTTTCACTTATTCGAAAATGCCCCGTTGCACCTTAGTGGTTAAAGGCTACGCCGGAACGGGAAAGACCACTATTGTTGGCGCTTATGTTTCAGCTTTGCGCTTGAGTGGTTACGACATTGTTTTGCTCGCCCCCACAGGCAGAGCGGCAAAAGTACTTAGCCAATACGCTAAACGACCGGCCTTCACCATTCATAAAAAAATCTATTTCCCGAGTAAAAATTCTTCTGGGGGGATGGCTTATGGCTTGGGGGTTAATCGACATAAAAGAACCATTTTCCTGGTTGATGAAGCCTCTATGATTGGAGCAAGTTCAGGGATGAGCAGCGAGCAGGCCTTTCAGTATCGCGATATTTTAGAAGATTTAATTGAATTTGTTTTTCAGGGTGAAGATTGCCGCTTGGTTTTGGTAGGAGATCAAGCGCAGTTGCCTCCTGTGGGCAGTGATGAGAGTCCGGCACTCGACGTTGAGTCATTACGTTCTAGTTTCTACCTTACCATTGCAGACATTCAATTGACCGATGTTGTTCGTCAGGAAATGGACAGTGGCATCTTGTACAATGCAACCAGCCTTAGAAAAGCCATAACGACCGGCACAGAGGGCTTTCCTCGTTTGGAGCCTCAAGGATTTGAAGATGTGATTCCTGTATCTGGCGAAGACCTTGAAGAAGTCTTAGAGCAGCTTTACAGCAAGTACACTCGTGAGGGGGTAATGTTGATAACGCGAAGTAACAAGCGCGCGAACCAGTTCAATCAGCACATCCGGTCTCGGATCATGTGGTTTGAAGAGGAGTTAAATGCCGGCGATATGCTCATGGTGGTTAAAAACAATTATCACTGGTTGAACACTTACAAAGACGCACCAACCAATTTTATTGCAAATGGTGACATTGTGGAGGTGGTTAAAGTTGTTCGTCATCATGAAATTTACAATCGTCGTTTTGCCGATGTTGAAGTTCGGTTGATTGATTATCCAGACTTTCTCTCTTTTGAAGTTCGGATTCTTCTGGACACCTTAACTGTTGATGGCCCTAATTTAAGCATGGCAGAAATCAAGGCCTTGTACCACGATATTACTGAGGATTATTTAGACCTTGGCGATCGGAAGAAAATTCACAAGGCCGTAATGGAAGACCCTTTTTACAATGCTTTGCAGGTGAAGTTTGCCTATGCCGTAACTTGTCACAAGTCTCAAGGAGGTCAGTGGCCCGCAATTGTTGTTGACCAGGGTTACATTACAGAAGAGATGCTCGATATTTCTTTATTGCGCTGGTTTTATACTGCTTTCACGCGTGCTCAGCAAGAGATCTATCTTTTGAACTTCCATCCTGAGTTTTTTGGAGAAACGAGTATATCTTCTGATTGAGCTGACCTATCATCCATCTTCAAAACAAAAAAGGCCCAAATGGACCTTTTTAATGCTTTGTTTCTAAAATGAGTTTAAGCTCCCATTCTGGCTTTCAACTCTTCATTCAATGCTTCGAGAAAATCTTCAGTTGTGAGGTAGTGAGCTTCTGTCATGTCTTTACCGTGGATGAGCAATGCCAAATCTTTTGTCATTTTTCCGCCTTCAACGGTATCGACACATACACTTTCCAAAGTTTGAGCAAACTTTCTCAACTGATCGTTCCCATCAAGTTTACCTCTAAAATCGAGTCCGCGAGTCCACGCGAAGATGGATGCAATGGGGTTGGTTGATGTTTTCTTTCCTTGTTGATGTTGACGGTAGTGTCTGGTGACTGTTCCGTGAGCTGCTTCAGCTTCCATTGTTTTCCCATCTGGGGTAACAAGTGTTGAAGTCATCAAACCCAGTGAGCCGAAACCTTGTGCGACAGTGTCGGACTGAACGTCACCGTCGTAATTTTTACAAGCCCAAACGAATCCACCTTCCCATTTAAGTGCAGCGGCCACCATATCATCGATTAATCTATGCTCGTAGGTAATACCTGCTTCAGCGAATTGATCTTTGTATTCATTATCGTAGACCTCTTGGAAAATATCTTTAAACCTCCCATCATACGCTTTGAGGATGGTGTTTTTTGTTGACAAGTACAGTGGCCATTTTTTCGCCAAAGCTTGAATCATACAAGATCTTGCGAATCCGTAAATTGATTCATCTGTGTTGTACATGCTCATTGCAACCCCATCTCCTTGGAAATTGTACACTTCCCAAGTTTGTGTTTCACCACCGTTTTCCGGAGTGAAGGTCATTGTGAGCTTTCCTTTACCTTTGGTTACCGTGTCGGTAGCTTTGTATTGATCGCCAAATGCGTGACGCCCGATACAAATTGGTTTTGTCCAGCCCGGCACTAGGCGAGGCACATTCGACATCATGATAGGTTCGCGGAAAACAGTTCCTCCGACGATATTTCTAATCGTACCGTTTGGGGAGCGCCACATTTTCTTCAATCCAAATTCGCTCACCCGTTCTTCGTCTGGAGTAATGGTTGCACATTTGATCCCTACGTTATATTTTTTAATTGCCTCAGCCGCGTCGATTGTGATTTGATCGTCTGATTCATCTCTAGCCATTATTCCTAGGTCGTAATACTTAATATCTAGCTCTAGGTAAGGGAAGATAAGTTTATCTTTAATAAACTTCCAGATTACGCGGGTCATTTCATCTCCGTCGAGTTCTACGATGGGATTGGCAACTTTAATTTTTTCCATTTGGAGTAATTGATCAATTGGATAGATATAGAATTGCAAAGATATTTAAATCCTTGAATTCAATTGATGTAGCGAAACATTGCTTTGGCCGAGAATAGAAAAAGCCTTCGGTCAATTTTGAGCGAAGGCTTTTTGTAAATATTCTATTCGAATTAAGCGAAGAAAAATTCGCCTTCGATTTTAGCGTTATCGTCGCTATCAGAACCGTGAACTGCGTTTGCTGCAATCGACTCTGCGAATTCTGCACGGATAGTTCCTGGAGCAGCTTCTTTCGGGTTTGTTGCACCTATTAGTGTTCTGTAGTCTTCAACTGCATTGTCTTTTTCCAAAACTGCAGCTACAATAGGACCAGAGGTCATGTACTCTACCAATTCTCCGTAGAAAGGACGTTCTGCATGAACTGCATAAAACTCTTTTGCTTGAGCATCAGAGAGGGTTGTCCATTTCATTTCCACGATGCTAAATCCAGCTTGGATAATGCGATCGATAATTTTCCCTGTGTTACCAGCTGCAGTTGCATCTGGTTTAATCATTGTGAAGGTTCTTGTACCAGCCATTTTCTTTATATTCAAAATCGGTGCAAAAGTACAAAGATTTATTCGAAAGCTCTTGTGCTTATTTGATAATAAACAAGGGCCGAAACCAATCTCTTGTTTCAGCCCTTGCATCATGCAAAAAAAAAAATCGACAATCACACTTTCATTAATAAATTGAGCGACAAGAATTTCTTTGAGGCGAACATCACTCTCTCCCAATGATGTTCTTTTAATATAGCCACATTACCTCGCTGATTTTCTTGTCGCTTATTTTTAGGTTCTTGTTTTTGATCTTCTGTCTATTCAGACGGAGATCTTTTTCGGAGGTCACATTTGAGATTGATTTTTTTTGTTTTGTTTGGTGATGCTGGGGTATTGTTTGTTTTTGGGCATTATCCATTTAAGTCGCCAAGTGCCTGTTCAGCTAGAAAATTGCGCTTATCCATTTAAGTCGCCAAGTGTCTCTTCATCCAGAAAAATGCGCTTATCCATTTAGGTCGCCAAACTCATTCGAAAAAGAGGTGTAAAGATGAACTTGCTGCGCTTGTTGCTTTTCAATAGCTTTGTAGAACCACATAAAAGAGACGAAGATGGCAGATATCATGGAACAGCAATTAAACTCCAAAACAGCGATGGAGTTGGAGAACAAATACGGAGCGCACAACTACCATCCACTTCCTGTGGTATTGGAAAAGGGAGAAGGTGTTTTCGTGTGGGATCTTGAGGGGAAGAAGTACTTCGATTTCCTTTCTGCCTATTCTGCAGTTAACCAAGGACACTGCCATCCAAAAATTGTTGGAGCCATGACGGCTCAAGCCAAAAAACTGACACTAACATCGCGTGCATTCTACAATTCTGTGCTTGGTGAATATGAGAAATATGTAACCAACTACTTTGGGTTTCAAAAAGTGCTTCCAATGAATACGGGTGCAGAAGCGGTTGAAACAGCAATCAAGCTCTGCAGAAAATGGGCCTACGAGAAAAAAGGCATTCAGGAAGACCAGGCTGTAATTGTGGTTTGCGATCAGAATTTCCACGGACGAACGACAACTATTGTTTCTTTCAGTAATGATCAAGACGCTAGGAAAAACTTCGGACCGTACACTCCAGGATTTGTTAGCATTCCCTACAACGACCTTCAAGCTTTAAAAAAAGCACTTGAAAATAAAAATGTAGCAGGATTCCTAGTTGAGCCTATACAAGGAGAAGCCGGAGTAAACACGCCATCAGATGAATATATTGCTGGAGCAGCGAAGCTTTGTAGCGAGCGTAATGTTCTTTTGATTGCTGATGAAGTTCAAACGGGAATTGCGCGTACAGGAAGTCTTTTAGCCGTTTGTGGAAACTGTACTTGTGAAGCACACTGCGAGCGTCAGGCAACATATACAAAACCAGACATCTTGATTTTAGGGAAAGCCCTTTCAGGAGGAGCTTACCCCGTATCTGCTGTTCTTGCCGATGATGATATCATGATGGTGATCAAACCAGGTCAGCACGGGGCTACTTGTGGAGGCAACCCGGTTGCAGGCGAGGTGGCTATGGCTGCTTTAGAAGTTGTGAAAGACGAACATCTTGCTCAAAACGCCCGAAGATTGGGAGCAATTTTCCGTGCTGAAATGCAAAAGCTTGTTGAGACCTCTCCACTAGTAAAAGGAGTTCGGGGGAAGGGACTTTTGAATGCCGTTCTTATTAACGACACTCCTGAAAGTGCTACAGCTTGGAACCTTTGTGTTGCTATGAAAGACAATGGACTTCTAGCGAAACCTACACACGGAAACATTATTCGATTCGCGCCGCCTTTGGTGATGACTGAAGAACAATTGATGGAATGTGTTTCTATCATTAAAAACACTTTCCTATCTTATAAAGGATAAGAAACCGTTTGACCAAAAAAGCCGATTGTTACCTTACAATCGGCTTTTTTAATTCTTAAAATTCTTTGGTTTACATAAACCCTACGCTTTTCATCCATTCATCATTATAGACCTTGCCAACATATCTACTGCCGTGGTCGTGAAACAAAACAACCACTACATCATCTTCAGTCAGTTGATCTTTAAGTTGTCTTAATCCTTGAAAAGCAGATCCACAAGAATAACCTAGAAACAAACCTTCTTTCAAGGCCAATTCTCTAGCTACAAGTGCTCCGTCTTTATCGGTTACTTTTTCAAAGTGATCGATAATATCAAAGTCTACATTCTTTGGTAAAATATCCTCGCCTATGCCTTCGGTGATATAGCTATGAATTTCATTTTCGTCGAACACACCGGTTTCGTGGTATTTTTTGAAAACCGACCCGTAGGTATCAATTCCCCAAATTTTAATATTCGGGTTCTTTTCTTTGAGGTACTTCCCTACTCCAGAAATTGTTCCTCCGGTTCCAACCCCAACAACGAAGTGCGTAATCTTACCTTCCGTTTGTTCCCAAATTTCTGGTCCGGTTGACTCATAATGCGCCTCTCTGTTGCTTAGGTTGTCGTATTGATTTACCCAATAAGAATTAGGCACCTCCTTGCTCAGGCGTTCGGCAACTGAGTAATAAGAATCTGGGTGATCTGGAGCAACGTTTGTTGGACACACATGCACCTCAAAGAAAAGAACCCGAATATTAAAATTTGGGGAATTGATACCTACGGGTCGGTTTTCAAAAAATACCACGAAACCGGTGTGTTCGACGAAAATGAAATTCATAG
>JAQWFN010000090.1 GCA_029238785.1 Flavobacteriales bacterium
TACTTCTTCAAAAGTACTTTTGTGCCACAAGCGCAGGTGTCCGTCTTTCCCTCCCGTAATGATCAAGGGTTTATTGGGGTGATGAAGCATGCAGAAAACGCCGCCTTCATGGGCTTTCCATTCTGCTTTGGTGTTGAAGTAAATGGGGTCGAGCACGCTTGCCATACCGTTACTTTGACCAATAAATACATTTCCGTCGTCCAGCAACTCAATGCACCTGATTTTGGATGGATGAAGCGGTATGCTTCTTAACAATTCCATTTCTGGGTAGCTCCAAAGGTTGAGCCTTCCGCCACCGCCGCCGCTGAGCAGCTGCTGAGCGCCCGTTTGTCCTTCGCGAAGCAAAAGAAAAGAAAACACCCCTTTTTCATGAGCTTGTAGCAAACGCAATTCCTTGCCCTGCTTTAAATCAATCACGTGAATTCCACCAATGCTGTTACCTAAGAGCAGAAGTCCTTGTTCACTGTCGTGAAGTACCTTAAACGCAGGATTTTCCAATTTAACGCTGAAGGGCAATACTTCCATTTGAGGGATGCTCCATTCGGCCACAAAACGATCGCCAGAGCAGGTGAAAATGCTTTCGCTGCTCTTTCCGCGGGTGATGCTGTATATCGGACCAGCGTGTCCTTTCGTTTCTCCTATTTTGATCAATTGGCTCACGCATCAAAGATACATTGTGTAATTTATTTAGCCGACTTATCTTAGCATAACTATGAGACTTATTTTCGCTGGGGCCGCTGTGCTCATTATTATTCTGTACATCATCAATCGCAAGAAATTACGCGGAGGAGAGTAGGCCTTTTCCGTGGTCGTTTTTGTAGTTTTGCATTTCAATTTCGATGACATGTCAAAACCTGCGATATTAAAAGGAACTCGTGATTTCGGTCCGGAAATCATGGTGAAGCGCAATTACATTTTTAATACCATTCGTTCCACCTTTGAGCGCTTTGGTTTCTTGCCCATTGAAACTCCGGCCATGGAGCGCATTGAAACCCTCACGGGCAAGTACGGAGAAGAGGGCGATCAGTTGATCTTTAAGATTCTGAATAACGGTGATTTCTTGTCGAAAGCGGATCAAGAAGCAATTGCTGAAGGCGACTCGAAAAAAACCAGTTTCAGTATTTCCAAAAAGGCCCTTCGTTATGATTTAACGGTGCCTTTCGCTCGTTTTGTGGTGATGAACCAAAGTGCTTTGAGCTTTCCTTTCAAGCGCTACCAAATTCAACCCGTTTGGAGAGGAGATCGTCCGGGAAGAGGCAGGTACCAGGAATTCTACCAGTGCGATGTGGATGTGGTGGGCAGCGATAGTTTGATCAATGAAGTGGAGTTGATTCAAATTTTCGAAAACGTGCTGAGCGACTTACAGATTCCAAATTTCAGGATTAAGCTGAACAACAGAAAAATCCTCGCTGGATTGGCCGATTTAATCGGGGCTTCTTCGATGATGACCGACATGTGTGTAGCCATTGATAAGCTGGATAAAATAGGAGAGGAGAAAGTAAAAGAAGAACTTATTAATCGAGGTTTTTCAAATGAACAGGTAGAACAGTTGTCGCCCATATTCTCTTTACCTCAAGACAGTAAAGCCGCTTTAGCCTTGGTGAGTGAATTGCTCAAAGGAAATGAACTTGGTGAGAAAGGTCTAGCAGAGCTCAATTACGTTATTGGTATTTGTGAAAGCTTGGGTGTTGGCTTAGAAAGCTTAGCGTTTGACCCGCTTTTAGCACGTGGTTTGAATTATTACACAGGGGCCATTTTTGAGGTGAAGGTGGACAATGTGAGTGTGGGAAGCATTTGTGGTGGAGGAAGGTATGACGACCTTACCGGTATTTTTGGTTTGCCCAATGTTTCTGGTGTTGGGATTTCATTTGGTGCAGACAGAATTTACGATGTACTTGAAGAATTGAACCTGTTTCCAGAAAGCACCAAAGGAACCGTGAAATTGCTTTTTGTGAACTTTGGTGAGGAAGAAGCCTTGTATTGCATGAAGCTGCTTAAAGAATTACGAGCACAAGGATTGAGAGCAGAGATCTATCCAGGCGCTGCGAAGATGGCCAAACAAATGAAGTATGCCAACGACAAAAACATACCTTACGTTGCTGTTGTTGGTTCTAGAGAAATGGAAACGGGACTCATTACTATCAAGAATATGGCTAGCGGAGAGCAAGAGTCAGTAGACCGATCAGAGCTGTTCGAGTATCTTGTTTAAGTGGCATTAGTTTGAAAATAAGTAGCTTATGTGCTATTCAACACTTACATTTGTATTTCAAATCCCACTTATTGGGATAAAGACTTTGCTACCGTCACAAAGTGACATACTAATTTAAAACATGGACAGGCCCTTTCTCACGATGGGGCTTTTTCATTTTTGTAACAAAGGGTCTTGTGTTTTTTGTTATTAAATAAAATAACACAGCTTTGTAGATCTTTAGGTTTGCCACCTGTTCAAAGTTCTTGAACTTGAACCACACTAAGAACCCCATTAGTTTGAATCGGGTTTTTCTTTTGTTGAAGGTTTCCAGTGCAAAATATTTCAGAGGGAAAGGAGCTTTTTCGCAGCACTTTGTGGATCGATATTGCCGGAAGCAACAGCTTCTCTCAGCAATTTCAGCTCCTGAAGCTTGCCTTCCTGAGATAAAAATGCTTGAAGCATTCCTTCGCGAAGCAAATTATCAAACCATCCTATATTCTGCTCTTTCCGTTGAGTTTGTAGGTAGCCGTTTTCACTGAGTTGTTTGAAATATAGGTCAATGTTGTTTTTGACTTCATCAAGTCCAATGTTCTCGTAGGCCGAAGTAAGAAAAACCTGAGGGCTCCATTGATTTTTAGCGGGAGGGAAGAGGTGAAGTGCATTTTTATATTCTGCTTTAGCTCTTTTAGACGCCAAGGTGTTTTCTCCATCAACCTTAGTTATAGCGATCCCATCTGCCATTTCCATGATTCCCCGTTTGATGCCTTGAAGTTCGTCTCCGGCTCCTGCCAGCATCAAAAGAAGGAAGTAATCGACCATCGATCTGACGGCAATTTCAGACTGACCAACTCCCACAGTTTCAATCAGAATAACATCATAACCCGCCGCTTCGCAGAGTAGCATGGCTTCTCGTGTACGTGCAGCTACACCTCCAAGGGCATCGTTTGCCGGGCTAGGGCGGATAAAAGCTTGCTCGTGATTTGACAGCATTTCCATTCTTGTTTTATCGCCAAGAATGCTCCCTTTTGTTCGCTGACTGCTTGGGTCGATGGCCAGCACAGCCACTTTATGTTTGGCAGCGATGAGGTTTAGTCCAAACTGTTCAATAAACGTACTTTTTCCAACACCCGGAACCCCCGTTATTCCAATTCGCTTTGCTTTTCCTGTGTGGGGTAAGATGTTTTGAATTAGCTCACGACTAAAGATTTGATCATCTGTTGCAGTGCTCTCACAAAGCGTAATTGCGGTGGCGAGAGCATTTCTATCGCCCAAAATGAGTTGTTGATAGAGAAGCCCAATATCTTTTCTCGCTTTAACTCGAGCTAAGAGGCGCTCTTTTGCTTTTAATTGTGCTTTTTTACCTTGATCCATCCTTGTGCGAAGATAAGACAAGGAATTTAGATGAATCAGAAATCCATTCGACGTTCCGTGGTTACCAATATTTCTTTAAGTGTTCTAATGGTAATGGGTTTGCAAACAAAGCCGTAAACCGTATCGAAATTAAAGGCTTTTTCTCGATCTCTCAAATCTAGAGAAGAGGTAATCATGAAGATTTTAATTCCTTTTGTTTTTTCAGCTGGAAACTTGTTAAATGCTTGTAGAAAGTCAAAACCATTGATTTCGGGCATATTGATATCGAGAAACAAAAACTCTGGAAAATCTTCATCGTTGGCAATCAGTTGTTTAAAATAATCTAATCCTCGTTGGCTCGATTTAAATTCAAGTACTTCTGATCCAGGATGGTGATGCTTGATCGTGGTTGAATGAACCAGGTTCATTGTTGTATCGTCGTCTATTAATACAAATTTATTCATGTGCTAGTGTTTTGTGAGGATGCTCGATGATGAAAGTAGAACCCTGGCCCCATTCAGAATTTACGCTTAATTTACCACCGAATTTATCTACGATCTCTTTGCAAAGGTATAAACCTAATCCAGTTCCAATGCTTTCACTGGTGCCGCGATAGAACATGTCAAATACTTTAGTGAGGCTTTTCTGTGTAATTCCTTGTCCATTGTCTTCTATGCGGATGAAAGTGCTCGTATCTCCATGAGAAATATGCACCTTTACAAAGGCTTCAGGTATGTTTCTGCGGTACTTAACGGCATTACCAATGATGTTTTTCAGCAAAACACTCATTCTGGTTTCATCTGTAATTATTCTTGGGTTTCCGTCAATTTCTATTTCTAGCTCGATTCCCTCCGGAGCAGAGAACTTGAGGTCGGCAAAAATGGGCTCAACTAACTTAGCCAAATCAACTTCTTTCAATTCAAGATCTAAACGCGCATTTCGAGAATAATCGAGAATTTCTTGAATGGTAGAATCCAGTCGTAAAACGCTGTCTTCAGCAAGCTTAAGGTAAGTCTCTACATTTTTGTCAAGGCTTGATGTTTGGAAAATGAGATTAATGAGCCCTTTTATCGCAAGAAGCGGAGAACGTAAGTCGTGAGAAACACTATAAACGAAGTTATCCAACTCAGTGTTTATTTTCTTGAGTTCTTCGTTTTTGGTGGTCACAGAGCTTTGAATTTCTTTTAGTTCAGAAATATTTACACCAGAGATGACCAGGTACTCGAGTTCATTCTTTTGGTTTACGTGGGGCAGAATATTTCTCAGGATATACTTGTCTTCCCCATTGTCGTAAGTCATTTTTTCTTCAAGCTGAACCAATTTTAATGATGCTAAGGATGCTTCAATCTTGCTTAGAAAATCTTGTCTGTCAGAGAGCAAACCTTTTATGCTTTTGCCTTCGCTATTTGCCCAAGCTGGTTCTTGTTCAGCGAGCAGGTTGTTGTAAAACGCGACCTTTAAATCAGGAGTTATTACTGCAATTTTAGCGGGGGAGTTATTCAGGACATTTTCGTAAAACTGCTTCAAAGTATCTACTTCCTTTAGGTAGCTATCTCTTTCTGCCAAGGCTCGTTCAAAATTAATGTTGAGCTGTTTCTCTGAACTGATATCAAGAATAATATTGATGTAACCCGATGTTTTGCTGCTTTGATTAAGAACATTTCCCGTGCTCACTAGGAGGTGCAAGGCCTTTTCTTCGCTATCTAAAATTTCAATTTCAAAAACTTCGTCATCAATTTTACGAAACGAAACAATGTCTTTATCGATCACTCTTTGCTGTAACGCCAGTTCAGGATTTTGGCCGAGCACAAGGTGTTGAGGATGAAGAATGCTTGTGTTTTTAAAGAACAATTCGTTCATGAAGATCAGTTCTCCATTCAAATTAGTTTCGATGAGGCCGAGATTCATGTTTTCAATGATTCTTCGGTACTTTTCTTCACTTGCCCGAAGCTTCTCTTGCGACAACCTGGTTTCAGTGATATCCACCGAACTACCAATCAATCGTTGAAGTTCACCTTGTTCGTCTGTTTCAGCAATCGTAAGTGTTTTGAGGTAGCGCCATTGTCCGTCATTTATTCGTTTGATTCTGTATTCCAACTCAACAGATTCTGCTTCTTTTGAATACAGTTTTTGCTGACTATCAAGAACGTATTGTAAATCATCTGGATGCACACAAGTTCTCCAAACAGCTACGAGATCTTCTTTTGTTTCATTGCGCTTAACGCCATATTGGTTCATTAGGATATCGTTCCAAACAATGGTATTGTCCATAAACTCCCTTTCCCATATACCGATTTGTGATTTTTCGGCAATTTGTTCAAAACGAGAATTGATTCTTAAGATCTCTTCTTTGGCCCTGATCTCATCTGTAATGTCTTTCTGAAGAGAAATGAAGTTTAAAAGATTCCCTTGCTCGTCAAGAACAGGCGTTATTTCGAGTTGGTTGTAATACCTGCTTCCCGACTTGTGGTAGTTAAGCAGTGTAACTTCCACATTCTTTTTTTTACTTAACGCTTCCGATAAAATTTCACGAGTGTTATCGTCCGTTTCGGGTCCATGCAAAAACTCTTTAGGTTTTTTACCAATTACCTCGTCGAGCGAAAAACCGGAAGACTCAGAGAAGGAATCGTTTGCCCATTCAATCCTACCTTGGTTGTCGGTAATGATGACACCATTTTTTGTTTTAGTAGCAATTAAAGAGAGTTTTTTTAATTCCAACTCGGAAGCAGAGATTGTATTGATTTGTTGCTGAATTTGTTCCGACTTTTTAATGTTGCCGAGTAAGGATTGAACTTGTTGACCAAATACATTGTAAATGGAATCTTGTCTAGGTTCTAGCTTTCTATAAAGCGGTTCGTTTTTCACTGAGACCATACCTATAATGAGCAGTGTATTTCCAGCGTCAACGTCAGTATATCTGAAATAAATGGCCTTAGCAAATTGATTGAGGTAGTGCAGTTCTGTTTTTAGATTTAGCCCCTCACGAATAGCTCCAGTGCCTTGAGTTTGCGAGGAGACAACTTCGATGTCGTCCAATAAAGGGCGCATTTTATCGCAGACAACTTCAATACCATCATGGAAAAGGTGGAGGTATTGATCAGCGCCACTCAACTTCTCAAAAACGTAAGCTGTTTCCACCTCAAAAATGTCAACAATAGCTTCAGATGTCAAAGCGAGAAGTTGTTTGGTATCCGTTGTTTTTAGTGCTGCGGAGTTAAAATCGCTCATGCGTTTATACTGCACCAATTCTTGATCCAAACGGTCTCTTGTATTAATGAGCTCTTGTTCAGTATTGGAAAAGCGAGTTACCCGAAGCTGTAGTTTCCGGTAATCTTCTAATAAGCTGTCAAAGTCAGGGTTATCTAGCAAAATTCAGCGAAAGAGTGTTAACGATAAAGTACGTATAAAGCTGTGGTGTAATTATGGTATTCGTTTTTTCCACCAAGTCGTGCGAATTCACCAAAACCATACATCCCTAGCCACGGCGGGCAAGCGTTGTTTTGATAGAATGGGAATTGCATTTTACCTACCAGCTCTTCTTTAATGATTCTGTTAAAAAGGAAACGTCCACGAGCAAGACAATCGGCATGGAATACAGCAACGGGCTTTCCGTCACCCATTCTTACTCTCATGCTTTCCACCATCTTATCCATCTCCGAGAAAATGAGTTCTTCATCTCTGGTGGTGAGCCATAATTTGGTTCCTTCAGGACAATTGGTTGCAAAATGCATATCTGTTCCTTCAATGCTTGTAACAACACGAAGAATGTGTTTGTTACCGTATTCTTTAGCGAGGTCTATTGATAGTTCTTCTCCCAATGCACCAATCGGAATCGTATCTCCGCAGTTTGCCGAAGCATCAAGTCCTAAGCGTTCGGTGTATTCTTCCCAAGCGGGCTTGCCGTTAAGCTCTTTGATCACATGTCCATCTGATTTCGTAACAATAAGCGGTTCTCCAACCGCAACAAAACCATGCGTAGCTTGTGTGTCAACCTTTAATGTTGGGTCTGAAAAACCTACGGCAAAGGCACCATGTTCAAAAACCTCACGGTCCACAGCTTGATAACTGATGTGTCCTTTCATGTTGTCTGAAGAGGTTGCTCCAAAAATGGTCACCCCTTCGCCAAGCACTTCTTCAAATGCACGAATGCACTGATCATTTGCAATATCAATCCCCGAGGCAAGGAAGTAAATCATGTTAATGGACGAAGAAGACGCTTTTAGACTGTGGGCCATTTTTAAGCATTCTTCATAAGCTGTTTTACCGGAGATGCTGGAAGTGTGCGCCAAATGAAAGTCTTTTCCTTTAACGGCCATAATGCCAATGTCTTTCATGGATTCACTAACGCCTTCTCGACCAACAATACCACAACACGATGAAGTCACGACCCTTGCATTGGGTGCCATTTCTGTTGCTTGATCTACTAGGTCTTGAAAATTATGACCAATTGATGCATTGATAATGATGAGGTCTGCACTTGCGTAATCATCGCCCAAGGCGATTTCCATGCACTCTTGAATTGCTCGTTTTGAATTAACAATACGCGCACTTGCTGAATAAAATTCCAACATAGTTTCTTTACTTTTTGAGGTTAGCGGAGCAAATATGAGGTAATTGCTTTAAAAGCTTTGTAGGAAGATTGCTGAAAAATTGACAGTAGTGGAGAATCTATATTATTCTTTGTTAATGGGCTTTACACATTTTGAGCTAATGGGAAGAGGTAAATTTTTTGACGATTATTTCAAGATCAATACTCTGATGAACTAAACTGAATCATCATGTTGTTATAAATCATCTTTAAGCCCGCGCTTCTATCGTCGAAAAACTGAAAATGAAATAGTACCCCATCTTCATCGAGAGCATCAAAAATTTGATATCTTTTTCCCGATTCAGTGTATTCAATTTCTACATCAGAGATTTTCCTGTAGGTCACAACATCCCCATTAGCTTTGTAATGTGCAATATCTCCGTTCTTATTGTAGTTCATCACAAAAGTGTTGTTGCCTTCTGACCAATCGCTCCAAGTCTTGGTTTGAGGATCGTAAATGGTAACAAGGTCGTAATCTTCTCGAAACCGATCAATTTTATTATCGTCATTATTAATCGGTGTTGTTTCCTCCTCCGCACTAATCGTTGAATTGTTGTTCAAGCCTGAGCCCATGATTCCTTTGTATTCTAAGACATTTAAATCTGCAGTGGTTATTTCCATGGTGAATGTTGTTCCTTGAGGTTTAAATACCTTGGTGAGCACAACGTCAGCACTCCCAGAATTGCTATCATAATTGTTTTGAAAATGCCATCTGAACGTATAAATCTGAAATGAAAAGTGATCTTGAGTTTCTTCGTACTCTTCCGTTTCTAGATTTGTAATAAGACCAAAACTCTGTGTGTTTGGTTTTGGTCGACAATTTGACATGTATAATTCACCATCTCCATCAGAAGTATAAAAGGCGAGATATGCATTGTCGTCTGTGTAAGACTGAGAAACATTTACTTCGTTATGTTTTGCCTGTTTGATAATGAATGTTGCAACTATTTCCTGTTGGGAAAAACCAAGTTGTAAGCTTAGTGTAAAGAGGATTAAGGTCAGAATTCCTTTCATAACGTATATTTTTACACTATAAAGTTATAGAATCCAGCTAGAAGATAAAATTACGATTGGAAAAAAGAGAGAGAGAGCTTGATTTTACAGCTCTCTGAGGTTTTTCTTTCAACTTAATCTTTAAAAACTTGTACTCTAGTAATTCCTCACCCAATTGGGATCATTAGCTGCCTTAATCAATCGAAAGGCACTTGCTCCAATAGCGAAATCATTCATCCTTTGAATTCCAAATTCAGAAAGCTTTGCAAGTTGAGCTGCGTCTGGCGCATGTTTGAAATTAGACCAACCACGTTCAGAAGAAGGGGCGTTTTCAACTTTGCCATCTTCCTGATCTTTCTCAAAATCGCCGGGTTTGGTTTGGTGTCGGAGCTTCCACAAATTATCAAGAACATGACAAGAACCCAAGTAGCGCTGTGCACTAGAGTCGTATTCCGACTTACACATGTTGACACCGTATTTTAAAAAGAGGTTTGTTTTCTGTGGATTGGCCTTTGAGCTCATTCCACCCGTTCCAATGAGGATAAATTCTTCTTGATTGAGGTGTTTTTTACCCACAATGTTTCCCTTGTGTACCGTAACTTCTGCAAAGGTGATTACTTCGCCATAATTGGGCATGAGGGAAAAGGCCAATTCGTAGCTCACGGCTGGAAGACCGATTTTTGCGAGTGAATCTTTTTCTAGTTGTTTCCTAGAATCCCCAATATTACTGCATAATACGGGAATAAATAAAAGGAAACACAAGCCAAGAATGCTATGTGTTTGCTGCGGTGACATGTTTTGTTAGGTTGAAAAACCTGTACGTTTTTAATCAAAAAAATGTTCCAATAAAGGGAAGAATGTATTTTAGAACGACGAACATTCTTAACTTCGTACTTATGCATTTAAAGTTGCTCTTCGGTTTATTCATCGCTTCTGCTTTGTTTTCTTGTAAAACGGAAAATAATACTGTGGACGCTAGATTTGAGTTCGACCGTTTGTGTGGCAAATGGATGGATGCTATCAAAGACAACGCTTTTAACGAAGAGTGGAGGCGAGAAAACGAGAATCTTATTGTTGGGAAGGGCTATGTTCTAAGTGAAAACGATACTGTTTTTATCGAAAGGCTCTCGATCGAAATTGCTAAGAATAAAGTAGTTTATGCGGCTGAAGTGAGCAACCAGAATAAGGACATGAAGGTTCCATTCACGGCAGTGAAGCAAACAAACAATAAAGTAGTTTTTGAAAACGTACAGCACGATTTTCCTCAACGCATCATTTATCATCTCACTTCAGATAAAGAACTTCGTGTGGCTATTGAAGGTTATGAAAACGGAGTATATCGAAAACTTAAATTCGATTTTCTTAGGGCTGACTAGTCAACTCTAAACGGAACACCAATTATTCATTGTGGTACTTCTTTTGTAGTAAGCGCGCCAGATGAAACGTTACAAACACATGAAAAGAAGCCTTTTTCTAATTTCCTTTTTGTTTTTCGGCTTGATGAGTTTGAAGTCATTAGCACAAGACAGCACCTTAAATGCTAACGATAGCTTGGTTTATGTTAGTGGCGTGATTACCGATCAGCAAGGTATTGGTTTGGGAGATTTGATGGTGGTCAACCGAAGCACGGGGCAAGGTGTTTTTGGTGAAGGCGATGGGTCTTTTCTGGTGAAAATTAAAAAGGGAGACGAACTGCAATTTGGCGCATTTGGATATACATCTTACCGAGTTTCTTTCAAAGACAGCGCTTATAAAAAGCAATATAACATCAAGGTTTCCCTTCAACGTTTGAGAATTGAGTTGGCAGAAGCTCAAGTTATTGCTCCACGAGAACTTCGCGATATTATAGCTGATATTGAAGAGTTGGGATACAATGAAAAAGATTATAAAGTAAGTGGAGTAGACGCCCTTTCGAGTCCGATTACCTTCCTCTATGAAACCTTTTCAAAACGCGAGCAAAGCAAACGAGAAGCCTTTTCACTTGAGAACAGAGATCGGCGAAGAGAACTTCTGAGGGAACTGTTCATCAAGTACGTAGAGTACGACATCATTTCTTTGGATGATGACGAATTTGATGATTTTATCGCTTATTGTGATCCGGGTGATGAGCGCCTAAAACGGTGGACCCAATACGAATTCATCCTTTATGTTAAAGAGCGCTTTATTGATTTCAAAAGTATAGGAAAGAAGATGAAGGACAGCGATTTTGAGTATCATCTTGATGATAAATAAGCTGTCTTCTTTTAAAGAAAAAGGCGATACTGCAGAAAGCTATTCTGCGAGATAAGCACTGTCGATATAGAATACGAAAATCTTCACTAAAAACATCACCATAACAAAGGCGATAGCAGCGATGCGGATGGTTTTATTACGACCTTCAAATTGCTCAAATCTTCCAACTAAATCCACAAAAAGGGTAGCTGCCCCGAGGAACTCTAGAATGGTGAAGTAGCCTTTGTTTTCCTTTAATATTTTAAAGCCTTCCACGAAGAAAGCAGGGTAGAGGCTCGGTAAAAATTTACCGATGAGGAAAATCACATTAACTAGAATAAGTACAATGATGATGACATTAAGAATAAGACGATCGGTTTTTCGATTTTGAGTTTGCTCCACCGTTGTAATTTTGGGCAAAGGTGATGAAAGTTTCAATTTGAACCAAGCTCTTGGCCATGGGCTATAGATAATCTGGGCAAGGACGTTCTTTTATGGTGGGTGGGCGGAATTTATTCATCAAATAAACCACACTTATTTCAAAGCCACCCCTGTTCTGACTCGCTACTTCAAGGTCGGAATAATTGATGTCATAACTCAAACCAACCTTCCACTGGTCGTATTCCATACCTGCAACGATATACCCCGCATCCCGAGTTCTGAAATACACTCCAGCGTATAAGGTTCGCCAGAAAAGATCATCATCCATCAAGACATACCTGTCTTGAGCACCTATGAGTACTTCGCGGTAGGAAGATTGAAAACTGAGCATAAAGGCCCCTTGGATATCCCAATGCTCATCTATAGCTCTGGATCCGTCGAATTGAACTCCTATTCTTGGGTTCAAGCGAACATCTTCATCGTCATAAAAACTCTGGCCTGGAGCATGCCATTGGTAAACAGAAAGACCTCCTTGAACTCGTTCTCTTCTCGACCATTCTTTGAAATAGGCAGCACCGAAATTTAACTGTAGAAAGCTGAAGTTTTCTTGCCTCAAATTCTCTTGAGTACTCAAACTTGGACTGTATTGAATGCCGTTCCATTGATTGTCGAAACGGAGCTGACTCAAGTCGATACTCTGCCTAGTAAAGCCTACTTGAGCACCTATGGATAAAGATTCTCCCGCTCGTTTTGGCAATAAGATGCGCTTAGCGAGCGATCCGTTGAGTTGGAAGGTGTTGAAACGAGAGTCACCAGCGCGGTCTTGCATGATGAATAAGCCCGCAGCATAATCATCCCTTCCAAAGGCTTCTTTTACATCGCCCGCAAAACCAAAAGTAACAAAGGGCTCTGTTACAGAACGCCACTGTGTTCTCTGAATGGCAGATAGGCGATAGTCTGCGTTGAACTGACCAGTATAAGCGGGATTGTAGTGCAAGGGAGCAGCTTGGAATTGCGAGAAATGGATGTCTTGTGCCGAGAGTCCATCAAGCAGAAAAAAGAACAATATGAGGGTGAAAGCCTGCCTCATCTCAATAAAGTGATATTGCCTTTTTCAAAGTACTCTTGTCCGTCTTCACAAACCACGGTGAGGTGGTAAACAAATACTGCCGGGTCTGCATCTTTACCCTTGTAGGTTCCATCCCAACCGTCGCTTAATTTCGTGCTTTCAAACACCAGTTCTCCCCAGCGGTTAAAAATCTGTAGCTTCATGTCGGTAACAAAATTTGCTCGAACAAAAAGCACGTCATTTTCTTCATCCCCATTGGGAGAAAAGGCGTTGGGAACATAGACGTTTGGCGGACCACAAGTGAAGTCGAGCACCCTCAGTTCAACGCTCGCGTCGTAGATGCAATCTTCATCGATCACTTGCACGTTGTAGATGGTGCTTTCTGCTGGGCTAGCAATAACGCTCTGACCTGTTGTTTGGTTCAAACCTTCTTCCGGACTCCAAATGTATTCGTAGCCTGGAGGATTGGCCGTTAGCACACTGCTTTCGTCTGATTGAATGAGTGAAGGACTAGCAATGGCGTTAATGCTGTTAGGGTTAAGGGTAGAAACTTGAACGAAAATGTCATCCTCACTGGTACAACCGTTTCCATTATCGGCGAAAACGGTAAAAAGCGCATCGTTTTGAACAATGGCTGTAATGCTTGTAGAGTTTTCACCACTCAAAATCACTGCATCGCTGCTGGTCCATGAATAATCCAAAAGATTACTTGGATTAAGCACATTCAAGCTAATGGTATCGCCAAAGCAAGCCACTAAATCGCCCTCAATTAAGGTCTGACTATTAATAAATTCAATGTTAACTTCCGCTTCTCGTGAACAGAATTCAGTGCTGAGGCTGACATAATAGGTGATCGGACCATCGGGCGTGATGGCGATGTCAGGATCGTTGTTGTTGTCGTTCAAGACAGTGCTGAAATTAAACTGGTCGCTCCAGATGATGGAAGTACCTTCAGGGTAGTTGCTCACGTTGAGTTCGATTTCCTCTTCGTTGCAAAGAATCAGGTCTGGGGAAACATTAAATGGAAGTGCATCAACTTGGATTTCTTGATAGAGTGTATCTACGCAAACTCCCGTATCAATGAGCAAGGTGTAGAATTCGTCGTTCTCTGCAATGAGAAAGGAATTGGCGCTATTTGGGCTTGAGAGGCCAGTGCTCGGAATCCAGGTGTAAGCGAACTCGGGGTTTTCGTTCATCAAACCAATGGTGAGCGAATCGCCTGCGCATAGTTGTGCAAGCGCTTCAGTACTTACGTTGGCCTCCACAATTTCAATCGTTCTGCGCAAGGTGTCGCTCATGTTACAAGTGAGCGGGTTACTCACTGCGAGCGTTACCTCATAAACCCCAGGTTCTAAGTACTGGTGTTGTGGGGAGAAGGTGTTGCTTTGCGTGTTGTCTCCGAAGTCCCAAGATACTTGAGAAATGTTCACGCTATTGTTAATGAAAGGGATGGCTTCGTTAGCGCAAATTGTTGGTGGAAGGTTGAAATCGGCAATGGTAATGGGCAATTCAAAGTCGAACTTAAAAACGCCATTATTGCAGTTGTTGCTGTTGTTCGTTGGGCTGTGTGCATTGGCAGGGAAGATGGGGAAATCATCGTTACTTCCGCAACCTGCGCAAACCGATTGATAGATTTGACCTTTTCTGTCAAACCTGCTCGTACCACCATCCACGTGCTCGTTGCTTGTTAGTCCGCCAAAATAAGAAGCGTAAACCAGCGCTGAGGCATCATCTTCAATCACGAGGATATAAAAATCAGAACCATTTGTGGCGCTTTGGAAAGCATCTGGGGTAATGTCCATGTTGAAGACATTGTCTGTATTTGGGTTGGAAGAAGTATTTGTACTACCGCCCCAACCGGAGAGGTATATTTTTCCGCAAACATCAACAAGAAAGGCAGTAGGACTGAGGTTTGGTTCGCCAGATCCTGTTCCAAAGACCGTACTCCAAATGAGGGTGTTGAGGTCGTCTGAGAACTTTGCTACGTGCATTCCACTGGAGGGAGTTCCGTAATCTGCATTGAAAATAAAGGTACTTCCTGGCGCTTGAGTTTGTCCGTAAATATGCACTTGATTATCCCCATCAAGTTCTACGAAATACGATTGATCGTAAGCCGGTGAGCCAATGTAGGTGCCTGCGGTGATGCTACTTCCATCACCTTGAATTCTTCCCAAGAAACCGTCTGCGCTTCCGCCTTGGTAATTTGGTTCCCAATTGTTTAAGAAATTTAAGTTGGCAGACGTTGTACCACCACAAAAGGCAATATCGTTCGCATCACTCACCGCGAGCGAATAAACGCCGTCATCTCCAGATCCGCCGTAGTAAGTACTCCAAATGATTTCGCTCAGTTCTGGGTTGAGTTTTGTGATGATGCCATCTAGTCCGCCGGCATTGCTGTTTTGGAGTCCGTTTAGAATAGGAAAGTCATTGGAATAGGTGCAAGAGGCGATGAGGATATTTTCGTCTTCATCAAGTTCTACTTCACCTCTGAATTCATCGGCGTAGTTAAATTTCAGAATGGGCGAGGCGTTTACACCATCATTTCCGCTTCCGCCGAGAAAAGTTGAGGCAATGAGCGAGGCTCCACTGGCAGAGAGTTTGGTGATTACGATATCAGAACCATTGACATACTGCACTCCAACACCTGAGGGTGCGATGTTACTTCCTCCTTGGAAATTGGAGGAATTGGCGCTGCTGCTCGTGGGATAATTCGGAGAGCTGGAAGTGCCTAAAACAATAAGTTCACCAGCATCATTACAAATCAGACTGTGCGGAAGTTCGTCGTTTGCTCCACCAATGAAGGTGCTGTAAATCATCGAAGTACCGTCGAGTTCGTACTTCGAAATAGCGATGTCTGTTCCTGCTAGGTTACCCTGACCATCGCCACCGCCCCAAACTTCTTGATATGCTCCAAGCGTAGTAGGGTAGCCGTTTCCAAAAGCGGAGCTACCGCTGTAAAGATGTCCGTCGTTGTCAAAGGTTGCCGTGAAGCCAAAGTTGTCGCTAAACGAACCGCTGTAAGTAGAAAAAATCAATTCGGGGTCGATAATTAGCGCGTAGTTAGGATCGTATCCTTTAGGGAACTCGAAGCTCAAGTGGTTTTCATTCAACACATACTTGCAGGGCACTCGTATGTTTTCTCCTGCAATTTCTTGGTAGGCGATGGGGGCTTGTTCGATGATTTCATGAGTGCTCAGGACGATGTGTAATCGTCCGTTTTTAATGCCGATGTTTTCCTGACCAAGATACTTGAGTTGAATGTCCTCTGCCTTTGATCCGGGTGCGATGATGAAATCATATTTCAGCGCGCCGTCTTTACTGTAGAAGTGGGCGTCAATGCCGGGATAGATTTGATTGAGCCAAGCTCCTCGGTAGGAAGCCACTTTTGATGCCCACTTGGATTTATCATCACCCAGAAAAAAATTGTAATACGTATCGAATGGAGCTTCGCCTTCGAATGAATGGGATTGCGCATTGATGAAGGACACCTTGTAGGCGTGACCATAAGCCTTTGCATCAGGATTGTTGCTTCCACCACCATGGATGGCTTGAATTTCACTGAAGTCGTGCATGTCGTAAAGCAGCGCACCTTCTTCGATGTAAAGTTGACCACTATTTAACTTGAAAGCGCCATGAACGTGTGCGGGCCATTGTCCTTTGTTTTCAATCATAGGGAAACTGCTCTGCGTAAATCCGCTAAGTGTTAAGAGCAGGAGGGAGAAGATCAATAGGTACCTTATCATCATTGCCAAGTTAATGAATTATGTGGCTAATTAGGAGATGCAAAAAAGCAGAAAACCGTTGCTTTCTGCTTTTTGATGAATAGGTATGTTATTTCTTGTGTGCTTATTTTAATCGCAATTCAGGCACTTTATTTCGTCTTGGAGTACCAAAACTGATTTTCCTTTCAGGTTTCTCGGCATGTAATTTTTAAATCCGGCTCTGCCTTTCGTTATACGATCGAGGTTTTTGGGGAGCGACATCACCGTGCTGTCGGGCAAGAAGAGCAACAAATCCAGTTCGTGCATGCGGTATTTATCTTCAAGGTCTCCTGAGAAGTGGGCTTGAAGAAAAAGCGTATCGTTTTCGAATCGATAATTATAATCCATGCGGTCTGCAATTTCTAGGGCTTCAGACCTTGTAGAACCTTGAACAGAGAAGCGTGATTCAAGGCGGGGCTTGTCTTCGCTAGTAGAGCTTATTCTGAATTTAGGAAAGCCATAGATAATTCGATCGCCATCAATTTTCATGAGTTCGTGGTAGTTGCCATCACTCAATTCAATCTGATTATGAAAGTATTCATCGTTTTCAATCACCAGCACCAAAGAATCATTTGAAATGTTGAGTGTTTGTGTTCTCATTTCAAGGCTAGCTTCAGAGCTGTATTTCGTTCCTTGTGATATTCCCACAGTAATTGCAAGAGCAACACCGATGATGAACAGCACGAAAAGACTTACGCCAATACCTTTTACTCGATTTGTACTTCTGATCAGCAAGGTAATCCCAAGATAGATGAGGCTAATCAGAGGAACTCCCGCTAGCAGAATAATAGCAATTGTGGCTAAGATGAGCATCGTAGGATTGATGAAGATGAAGTCTTGAAGGAAAGAATAACTCACTGCTTCTCCGATGGGAGTTCCTTGAGTGAAGCCAATTATTCCTACGATTAATCCAACCGACATCATCAATCCAAAAATGAGGGCTGCTCCGCCAATCAAGACACGTAGAATGTGAGCGATTCCTCCAGCCACTTTCTCTACGTTTTCGGCCACCTTTTTGGAACCCGTTTTGCTAAAACGTTCTCCCTTTTCAGCGGCCTTTTTTCCAAAACCCTTGATCGATTCCCCCATGTTATTCAGCTCCTCGTTGATGCTTCGAGAGATGTTTTCGACATTGATTTGTTCTCCTCTCATGTGGAGTTTTTCTGCGCGTGTTTTAGCTTCGGGAATTAGCACCCAGAGTAGGATGTAGATTGGGATTCCAGCAAAACCAAGAAGCACAAGCGCAATAAAAATGGCTCTAAGCCAGAGCGGGTCCCACCCAAGGTAATGGCTAAATCCAGAACAAACGCCTCCAAGGATTCCTTCTTCCGTATCGCGATAGAACTTTCTGTTTTTGCGCGTGCTGTTTGAAGCAGTATTGTTGAAGTTGCTTTCTTCCTCGCTTTCATATTGCTCAGGTTTTCCCATGATGAGAATGACCTCTTCAACATCTGCGTTGGTGATGATTTGTTTGGCGTCGTTCAGTTTTTCGCTGAATAATTCTGCAATTCGTGCTTCTATATCTGCTATGATTTCGTCACCACCTTCTTGATTGCCGTAGGCCAATTCAATTGTTTTGAGGTAGTTGAGCAGGTTTTGATAGGCCTGTTCATCGATATTAAAGGCGAAACCGCCAATGTTTGCTGTGATGGTCTTGTTCATGATTTGGCCGATTTAGAAGTCGTTAATGTTACAGCATTGCTGAGCTCTTTCCAGGTTTTATCGAGCTCCTTGAGAAACATGCTGCCGGTTTCCGTTAATGAATAGTATTTGCGTGGCGGACCAGAATTTGATTCTTCCCAGCGGTATTGGAGTAGTCCTGCATTCTTCAATCTTGTGAGTAAAGGGTAGAGGGTGCCTTCCACGATGATCAGTTTGGCATCTTTAAGTGATGCAATGATATCAGAAGGATAGGCCTCTTGCTTATCAAGAATGGAAAGAATGCAATACTCCAACACCCCTTTACGCATTTGGGCTTTTGTGTTTTCGATGTTCATTCAGCTTGTGTTTAATGCAAATATATATCTAAAAGAAGGTACTATGTAACACAAGGTACTTTTAAAATTTGCTATTCATCTAAATGAGGACGAGCAAAGTCCTTTCGATTTGTCGTATGTGCTTGATAATGAAACCTTATGATATCATATTCGTAAATAAGCTTCCATGTTGCAAGATACATGGCTTAAACACTTAAAACTAAAAACATATGGCTACTATTCGAACCAAAGCTCGGACCTTTAGTCCGGGTGCACGAAAAACAGTAATATTCTTGTTAGGAATCGGAGCATTAGTACTTTTGCTTGTATAACAAATTTGGGATTGCAAAAAGGAGGTTGTATTTTCCTCATACTTTTGAAACCAAAATAGAGTCGGTCTCGTAAGACATATGTATTACAGATCTAACTTTAAACCAAATTTGAAATGAATATTACGGAAGAGAAGTACCACGAGGTACTCCAGAAACTTATTATGTTGTTTCTAGGCTTGCTCACCATGAGCGTTGTTCTTACTTCTTGCCACGCATCAGAGTCTTGTGCGGCATATGGCGACATTGATCATACAGAACACCCCCTACAAATTTCAGAGTAAAACTGATTTAGTTTTGACTCCAAAGATTACAAGGCCAGCTCATTGAGTTGGCTTTTTTTGTTTAGAACTGGAAGTAGATGAAGGGTTGCGCATCCGCACTAATTACTTGGTATAAGACGAGTAATGCCACAACTGTAATCCCCAGTTGAAGTGGGATGGGGAGGGAGATAAAGGTGTTTCTGTACCACATCTTCCATTTTGAAGGCAGCCAGTGGATTAAATACCCCAAAATCATCACTACAAACACTGGGGCAAAACCAGTAATGACCTCCCAAGCGATACTTAAGTCCATCTTTCTAATAATCTGGTTCAACATGGTATTGGCATTCAAAAGTTCTTCCAAGATATTATGCGCTTCGCCAATATCTTCCCAGGAGTTATTTGAGCCACTTCGGAACCAAATTCGGGTGAAACTGATGAATTGAAAGGTAAGAAAGATCCCGAGCACACGGTTCCACCATTTGCTTTTGTTTTTCCACGGACTAACGCGGTTCCAAAGTTTAAAAACGACCAGGCCTAAACCATTTAAAGCCCCCCAAATAACGAAGTTCCAGCTAGCTCCGTGCCACAATCCACCAAGAAGCATGGTCATCATCATGTTGATGTTGGTGGTGCTCCATTTTCCAAAAGAGGGGATAAACCTACCCAAGATATAAGCGAGCAATAAGATTCCAATAGTTAGCCCTAAAACAAACCAAGACCCTGAGATGAAAAAGATGAAGGCCACAATAAAGCTCAAAGAGACAAAACTGAACAATGATCCTCCACGATTTCCACCCATAGGAATGTACAAGTAATCTTTAAGCCATGAGCTTAAACTCATGTGCCATCGCTTCCAAAAGTTCCCTACGCTGTCTGCCTTGTAAGGAGAGTTGAAGTTTTGAGGAAGTGTAAATCCAAGCAATAGTGCGATGCCAATAGCGATGTCGGTATACCCTGAGAAATCGGCGTAAACCTGCAAGCTGTAACCATAAAGCGCCATGAGGTTTTCAAAACCGGTGTAGGAGGCAGGTGCTTCAAAAACTCGATCAATAAAATTCAAGGCGAGGTAATCGGCTAAAAAGAGTTTTTTCAACAAGCCATTCAAAATCCAAAATAAAGCAAGTCCGAAAGTAGCCTTACTCAACTGGTATTTCTGGTACAGCTGTGGAACAAAATCAGCAGCACGAACTATTGGTCCGGCCACCAATTGAGGAAAAAAGCTCACATAAAAACCAAAGTCGATGATGTTCTTAACGGGTTTTACATCTTTTCTGAAGATATCCACGGCATACGAGATGGTTTGAAAAGTGTAAAAACTGATGCCCACAGGCAGAGCAATGGTTTCAAAACGGAAGCCAGTTCCGAAGAGTTCATTCGAAAGTTTTGCAAAGTGATTGATGGGGTGGTAGGCTGTTCCAAAAAGGTTATTGAAGCTATCTGCGAAAAAGTAGGCGTACTTAAAATAGATCAGTATGAGTAGGTTTACGGTAATGCTCAGGGCCAACCACAATTTTCGATGAATTTGAACTTCACTTTTGAAAATGGCATTTCCAATAAAATAATCTGAAACTGTAGAAAACAGGAGCAAGTAGAAGAACCACTCAGAGGTTTTGTAGTAAAAGTAGATACTCACCAAAAACAAGAAGCCGTTTCTGACAGCTGTATGTTTGTGCACAAGGCTATAAGCAAGCAACACGAAAGCGAAAAAGTACCAAAAGAGTAAATTGGTAAAAATCAGCGGCGAGCTTTTATCAAACAAGACGACTTGCTTGATGGATTCCCAAGATATTTCAAGTAAGGTCATTCTTGATTGCTGTTGTTTGTCAAATATTTTTTCTCGAGGTGAGTTCCATAAGCTTGGCGAATGGCTTCAAACATCATGTCTGCCTGAAGCACATATCCTTCCCTGCTGAAGTGGATTTTATCTGCTTTCGCCAAACCGGCCTTTTCCCAGTCAAGTATGCTTCCTAATCCGCCCATTACTTCAAAGAGGTCGTAAACGGCGCCATTATATTCTTCAGCCAATTCATACATGGCTTCTTGCACTACAAGGGCATTTTTGTTGGGGTGTTTCCTTCTGTAGTAGCTGTCGTTATTGGTGATCCACAAGAACTGAACATTGGGCCTTACAGCTCGAAATTGCTCAGCAAGTTCTTTATAACGGAGCTTAAATTCTTCTTTGTTGAAATCGCTTTTACTCATGTAAGCATCGTTAATGCCTATGCCAAAAACAACGAGATCAGCGTTGAGTAATTCGAGTTCTTTAGGCATTTGTTCGCAGCGGAGGTATGATTTGGTACTTGCTCCATTAACACCTATTTCGTGGTAGGCAATACCGCCTTCATTATTATCGAGTAAACCGCCATAGATGCTTACGCTTTGACCTTCATCAAGATAAAAACGCAATTGCAAACTGTCTTGGGCTTCTTCCCATACATAGGTGCTTGTGCGAAGAAGGGTATCAACAATCACTTGATCTGGATGGAGTAGGGTGAGGTCGGGCTGAAGCTCAACGTTGTGAATGAGGGTAAAGGCATGAAAGCCATATCTGCTCGAATCGCTTCTTATGGCGAAAAGGTCTAATCCACAGGTGTCAGACATGCTGCTCACTTCCATCCCACACATTCCCCAAATTGCTTGGTGCTTATTGTGCGCACAACGCTGGGCATCCCACTCTCCAATACGCTCAAAACGCAGGTTACTTGGTCCGTTTGTTTTGGCGAGCTTGAAGGGAAAAAACAATCCTCTCTTAGCATCCATTCCAGGGGTGATGTTTTGAAAATGCTCCCGGAGTCGTTCACTGAGCACTCCAGCTTGCACATGGCTGCCTCCCATATGCACAATGTTGAATGTGCTGTTTTCCTCAAAAAGTGCTTGGTCCATCTTTTCCCATAGGAATTGATACGCATTTGGTCCGGAAGGAAAAATCAGTTCATTTTTATCGAGCTTCAAGAAATCGTAATGGGGCAGAGGCAAGGGCACGGGTTCATAATCAAGGCTCTTGGTTTTGGGCGTTTCTGAAGTATTCAGAACGGCCATGCTTGCACTGAAAAGCGCTACGATTCCTGTTACAGCTAGAAATTTCATACTAATCTTTTCCATTTCTAAGTTTCCAAGCAGCATACTCTTTCATAAATGCTTGATTGAAAAGCTCTGCGATTTCTTTGGCTCCTTTAGCGGTGAAGTGCACGTAGTCTTTTCCTGCCAGCGGTGGATCAGCATTTACCCAACTTGCCATGGAGTTTTTGCCTCCCATCACTTCATAAATGTCCCAAAACGCACAACCATTATTTAACGCAGCGGCTTTTAAGGCATCTCTCACCTGAGTTAAGTAGGGGTAAGTAACGAAGTCTTCTCCTACTTTGGTGGCCATGTCTGAAGGACCAATCACTACAAAAGTGGCTTCGGGGAGCAGTTGTTTTAGTCGGTTTATCTGTGCAGCAAACCAACGTCCGTAGTTTTGTGCTTGAGTAGAATCTTTCACATAAGGCACGCTATTTCCGCCATATTGCAGCAAGACCAATCTGGTGTTCAAATGTTTGTATTGTTCTGCAAGTTGGCTTTGGTCTATTTTCTTGAATAAAGTTCCTGAGCTTCCTCGCATTGGAATATTGTGCACCTGAACTCCTCGGTAACTTCCAAAGTTGACAGCGTAAAACTCTGGTGAAGCCTCTCCAATGACTTCTATTTTGAAGTTTTTGACACTTTCTTGGAAGTTGATGGACTTGTGTTTAAAATCGTTGCTGATTCCAAGGCTATCGCTTGCAATAATACTATCGTTAAGCCAGTAGTTGATGCGCGCAGGACTCGGTGTATGACCGTAGAAAATTCCAGCTCTTTGGAAACTTCTGGTGTTGGAATAGCCCAATCTGGATGGTTCAAAAAGTACAAATGCATTGCTATCTTGGATGCTTTGTGCTTGTCCGAAAGCAGCAAGCAAGCCATAGCGTTTATGCTCAATTCGTTCGTCTTTCTTACCGTAAAGCGTGAAGCGTTCGAAGCTTTTAATGTCTTTTTGTTTGATGGCTGATGAGGGAACTACTTCAACCACGGGTACAAGTCCCGGACCTTTTCCTCCCCATTTCCCTTGCCAGTTTTTTCTTAGAACGTTGGTTATTCTATCAGTTTCAATTTGAGAATCGCCATAATGAAGCACGTCAACTAAGGCTTTATCGCTATTTTCAAGCGCCTCGAAAAGGTCATCAAAAAAGCTTTTATCTTTATTGGGTAGTTGAATTTGGAGTCGTTCAATGGCTTTTTGAATGGCCGCTTCTTTTAATCGAGCAATTTCAGCTGAATCAATTGTTTCGTTTTCATTTTCTGGCTGAAGATCGAGCTCGTTTTGAATGCTATCTTCTTCTAAATGATAGCTCGCAAGTAGTGCATTCACATCAAGCTTTTCTTTCTTTTTCTTGAAGGGGTTGTAATCGGCCGTTTTGGCAAATTTCAACTCGAGATTGTTTCCAAGTTGAATGTTGTTTTCAGGCCAAAGGGCAGAAATAGTGAAAGAAGAAGCACCAACGATGAAGAGGCAAAGGAATGTTGTAAACGGTGAAATCTGACTCATTTGGGTGAATGTATGATGAGTTTTTGTCCAGGACGTATGTCTGTACTAATCTTGTTCCATTTCATGATGTCTTCTGCTGAAACACCAGGGAATTTCTGAGCAATTTGCCAAAGACTGTCTCCACTTTTAACGGTGTAGGTCTCGGTTTCATTTGAATTTGGAGGACGATCAGCAACTTTATTTGAGGCTCTGGGCTCGCTTGTCGCCTTAGACTTATTTTGAGCTTTATCAGCTGTATAAATGAGGAGTCGTTGACCAACATTAATGCGGTCGCTTCTTAAGTTATTCCAGTCCATGATTTGACTTACCCTCACTCCAAAGTTATCTGCTATTTTTCCGAGTACATCACCGCTGCGCACAATGTATTCGTTTTCCTTGCCGCTTTCCACAATTTTCTCTTTGGCTTTAACTGGAGGCTTCCATTGATATAAGCTATCAGCCATGCTCAAGAACAACTCCATTTTTTCGACAGGGATTATAATGGGCACTTCTCGATGAGGAGCAGGGAGTCGGTTTCCTATGTAAGCCGGGTTCAGCTCTTCAAAGGTGCTTTTTTTCAAACCAAGAACTTGCACTAAGGCTTCTTTATAAATGGTATCTGCAATGGGAATGGCATCAAAACTATTGAGTTCATTCAGCCAAAAAACCAATTGGTTTTCTCGTTCAAAATTCCCTCGCAGGCGCATGCAAACTTTCAAAGCGGTGAACACCTGGAACATTTCAAGATCGGCAACAATTTCAGATTCCTTGCGTGCATTGGTCCATTTAGCTCCTTTCACATGAGCCGCGATGGTTTTGATGTGGTTCATTTCAAAAACCTCGAAGTAGGCTCGAAGCAGTTCAGTAGTGGCTTCTGTGGCGAGAGAAGCAGCTCTGCGTTCATCGATGTCTTGATCGATATGCAGCCCTTGTCTTTTGGCATTCACAAAATCAAGTGCCCAAAGACCAGCTTGATCTGAACTGTTTCTAAAAGTTGGGTTTAAACCACTTAGTACCATCGTCAAAAAAGCATAATCCCGATCCATTTCAACCCGATCGAGGTGTTTATGCAATAGTGGGAAATACAAATCGGCTAAGGACTGTATTTCTAGAAAGCGCTCACAATTTTGGCTTAAGAGTAGGTCAATATATTCCATCTCGAGTTCCTTGTTTGAAGGAATTGTGAGCAGGGCTTGTTCAAGAGCGCTTGGAGCAGCTATTTGTTCTTTGAAAGTTGGCGGACAAGGTTTGTTTGTGCTCAAACGTTGGGAGATCTTTTGATGGAACCACGGGAGTGAAGCCTGATTCCATCGTTCCGCGAGCTCATTAGGAGCATGCTGCGCCGATACTGCGAAGGAAAGCGGGAATAAAAAAAGAAAAACCAACTTTTTCATACTGTAAAGATAAAGGCCGTGCATGGGCTGTTTGAAAGAGAAAGGCATGAAGTTATGAACGACAAACTATGAGTTTGCCTTAAAAGCTTCAGTTTTTTCCTACAAAGAAGCATTGTATTCAACGAAACTTTAGAAGAAAAATGTCCGTAATAGAACATAACCGCTTTAAACACCACTATGAAAATGCACACTCACTATGCCAATGCGCTAAGCGCACGCTTACAAGAAATGAAAGCGAAAGGCTACTCCTCAGGATCGATACAACTCGACTCTAAACCTCATGATTTTACCTTCTCGAGCTTCTTTGAATCGAGTCATTTTCAAGGGTTCTATATGGGTGGTTTGCCGCATGTTCTTGAACTATTTGAGATTTTCCGGACAGCTTTTCCGAACAAGTGGGATAGCTTAACAAAAGGTATGAATTGTGGAGATGAACTGCAGATATATCATGCTGCCCACAATCTTAAACCCTTGTTTAGAATGATTGGTATAGATCGGTTCAACAAGCACTTAAATATGCTAACTTCAAAAGAAAGCGATTTAGGTGAAGAAAAGCTTGCTGCCTTTCAAAGCATTGAGTCAAGGCTTCCGCAAATCATGTACATGACAGCGATTGAAATTGCTCGAATGAAGAACTTCATTAAAGCAACAGCCTAAACACACTAACACTAGCAAACACCCTACATTATGAAGTTGAAATGTTTAATTGTGGACGATGAGCCGATGGCGAGAGCTTCGGTGAAACATTTGTGCGAAAGACATGAAGCCCTAAAGTTCGTTGGATCTTGTGAGAATGCGAAGCAAGCATTGGATTTTCTCTCTGGTAATCATGTTGATCTTGTATTTCTTGATATTGAAATGCCGGGTTTAGATGGAATTCAGTTTTTGAAGTCACTAAAAAAAGCACCAAATATCATCATCACAACATCTCACAAAAACTATGCGTTCGAAGCTTTTGAGGTAAAGGCCCTCGACTTTATTTCAAAACCAATAGAATACCGCCGTTTTAAGGAGGCTGTTCAAAAGGTGATCGACCTTGAAGCCTTGAAGAATAATGAGAATACCGAAGAAGGTTTTATGTATGTAAAAACCGATGGCAAACTCACAAGGGTAGATTATACCGATATTCTCTACATCGAGAGCATGCGTGATTATGTTAACATTAGAACTAAAGAAGGTCGCTTAGTGGTGCACTCAACCCTCAAGAAAATTCACGAGTCACTTTCTGATGATCGAAGATTTGTTCGTGTCCATAGAAGTTTCATTTGTAACATCAATCAAGTTGAAGACTTATTGAAGAACGAAGTTATCATTGGCGACTACTCATTACCTGTTTCAAGATCGCACAAGCAAGGTTTAATCTATAGTTTGAGAGAAAAATCAGCCTGAATTACCAAAAATCGAAAATATTGGTCGGTTCATCGAAAGTTTACTCGGTCATTGAAAACACTCCATTACTTTAGTATTGCGATAGAGGATGGTGAACTGAAATCGCAAACACAATTTATTGTGTTGGAGAGGGTTGGATGGTGTTCCAACCCTTTTTTTTGTTTGTTTAACAGATGAGGTCCCTGAGATAAGTAATGATAATAATAGCTTTGCTATTTTTAGCGGCCCAGAATGAAAATACAGCTTAAAGCGCTCACCATTGTTTTCTTGCTTATCTTACAGTTCAATGCTTTTGGACAATTGGATGAGCGCGAAAGCATGTTCAGACCCCTTATAGGAGGAGGCTTTTTGAGTGGAGGTAGTTTCTCGCCAAATCAATTGAATTATTTAAGTGGAGGCGTAGTTCGTGCAGGTCTTCAAACCACATTTCTCAAAAAACACAACGCGGCAATACTTCTTGGTATTAATCAATTTGATAGGGACGTTTTCTATCCCTTAATGCTTCAATTTCGTTGGGTGAATAAGCCCGATAAGGCTTTAGGATTCCTTACTTCATTTGGATATTCACCAGGAAAAGGTGAGTTCGAAATCGAGAGCGATGATTACGAACTAGAAGGAGGCTTCTACTTGGAATTTGGTGCTCAGTGGAAATTTGATTTGGGCGCTCAGTGGGCCATGATGCCGAGCATTTCAGTTTCTCGACAAAGAGCAATACTTGAATATAATCCTGAGTTTAGTTCGAGCTATGAGGTTCAAGACGACCGAATTGCAGTGGTGTTTGCTATTAATCTTCAACTCGGACATTAATGATGAAACTCCTCTTCGCCACCGCTTTGCTGATACTATCTTCGATGCATCTTCTGGCTCAAGAGCTTGTATTGTCTGAGTATGGACCAACAAGCGGATTTAATGATCATTCAGCGTGGTTTGAAGTTCAAAATAGGAGTGAAGAAGGAATTAATTTAAGTGAACTTGAGCTCTATTTGAATGATGATCTCATTTATACTGGTCCAGATTCGCTGCTCGGTGTTGGAGGCTTTTTTGTTTTTCATGCTGATGGATATAGAAGCAGCAGAAAACCACAACTGGCTCACCGAAGCATGTTTTCTCCCACTAGAGGGAGCTACATCTTGCACTTCAATAATACATCATCTTCACTAAAAGAGCAATGTGTTCCCGAAGGCATGAGCTACGGATTAAATGAGAACAACAATGAAGTCCATTTCAGAATGGCGAGTAGAGGAGAAGAAAACGGAGGGGAAGAAGTGCTGTTTCTGCCCAATGATCCTTTACCAAGTTTAGCTTCAGGTTTCTATCCAAACCCAATTAGTGTGACTTTTGAACAGCAAGAGTGGGAAGGGCAAAAGACGGTTTATAGTTTAAACGGTGTTTCTCTTCAATCGAGCAATACAGAAGCATCTTCAAAAGGCATTTCTATCACCAATCAAAGCTTTGCAGATTTGAGTTACATCCCTGCTTCTGGTGAACACATCGAACCAAATGGAAATGTTCAAACAGCACAAACGATTCACGCTCAATCTTTCCAATACACCTGTGCCGTGAGTAAGGTTGTGCGCGAAGTTTATTTCATTGGTGAAGCGCTTTCAAACAAATATAAATTACCTGTAATCACGATCACTACTGAAGACGAAGCGCTCTTTGGAGCTAGAGGTATTTATGGATACGGCGAATCTGGACATAATTTTGATATGAAAGGAGAACTTTGGGAAAGAGATGCTAGTCTTCACTTTTTTGATGACGGAGAATTGAAACTCAGTCAAGATGTAGGGCTTCGAATTCGCGGTAAATCAAGCCGATGGGCTCCCCAAAAGAGCTTTAAGATTTATGCGCGATCGGTCTATGGAAGAAACCAATTACCCAACGTATTTTTCGACGATGAGGTAGACTTTCTAAAGCGCATTAACCTTAGAAGTGCGCATAATGATTATATCCGAAGCATGATGACCGACCATGTGGCCATGACTTCGGCGAAAGAACAGAACTTCGATACGCCAAACAGCAAACATGCTATTCTTTTTCTGAATGGCGAGTTCTGGGGGGTCTATGCCATACAGGATAGTATGGATGAGCATTATCCAGATAGTTATTATGGTGTTGACGATGATAATGTTGAGTTGGTTGATGGGAGCGAGAGTAGCACCCTAAACTACACAGAGATCATCAACTATGCAGTGGCTCATCCAAACATGACTGATGAAGACGTGGCTTGGATTGAAGATCGAGTGGATTTACCTTCATTACTAGAATATCACGCCTTTCAGATTTATATGGCCAATTGGGACTGGCCTCAAAAAAATGTCAAAGCCTGGTTAAGTGAAGCCGAAAACCAAGATTTGCGCTATTTCTTTTTTGATTGTGATGCCTGCTTTAACGAATATGAAAATGAGAGTTTGGGAAGATTTTATCCAGAACTCAATACTTCACGACATTCGATATTGCTCTCGAGTCTTTTAAGAAATGAGGAAGTGAGGAAACAATTCAGCAATACCTTAGTAACCTTGCTTCAAGGTCCTTTGAAAACAAGCACGCTCTTAAGTATTATTGATGAAACCGAGCAAAACATACAGCCGCACATTGATGAGCATATTGCACGTTGGGGTTATCCTCAAAACCGCTCAACTTGGGAGAATTCAGTTGAAAGTATGCGTTTGTTTGCAATCAAAAGACCTCAAAAGATTCAAGACATGGTGAGCTTACTTTTAGGTGATAAGATTGGAGTCTACCCTAATCCAGTTCAAGCTTGGAGTACTTTAAATTTGATTAGTTTTGGTTTGTTGACGGACGAATTTTCTTTTGAAATCTTTAACCTCAGTGGCATGAAGCTGCAAGAAGGGATTTCAAACAATGAACAAGTGCCATTGAATGAGCTGTCGCCAGGAAATTACATTTTGAAGATCAATAAAGGCGGTTTTAATGCCTACACCCGCTTTGTAGTGATGCCCTAAGCTCCGAAGAAGAGCTCGTGAAGATACCTCCAAGGAGCAAAAGTAAAAATACCCGCTACAATGATCCCAGCGAAATACAAAATGAGCATGCCTCTTCTGTGCGCCTTGATGCGCATCTTCCTAACGTGATTAATAGAAGTAGGGACGGTGTATAAGGTGACGAAACTCAATAGATGAATCCAAACAAAATGATTCAGAAACTGAGGTCCTACACGTGCTTCCATAAACACGCTCACACTGGCGGAGAAGAACATCAAAACCATATAAACCCAGCCTATTTTTTTATGGTGGGGTACCCTTCTTCATCAAGAGTACGATAGTTCCTAAGATGAATGCCACCAATACGGTCCACATATGCATCATCATCAAAATGTAATAGCTCGAACTCATGATCTATTGATTAAATGTACCCTCGTTCACATCAACAATGAAATCAATCAATCCATCATAGTAGATTTCGGCATTATCGTATTGACTCAAGTGCGAACCATTGGGGCAGAAGTGGAATCGACCGTTTTGAACGTTTTCAGCCAACCATTTCATTTGCTCAGGATCCATGGTGTCGTGCTTAGCACCGATGCTCAAAACAGGAACGCTGAGATTCACAATGTCTTTTTTCACATCCCAATGCTTTAAGTTGGCGTCTCCCTTGATGCCGAATTCAGACGGACCCTGCATGTGATTGTACACCACATAGTTGATGTGATTGAACGAGCGATTTACTGGTTCTGGCCACTCGGTCAGGGGTCTTCTGAGGATGTGTTCTGTGTAGTAATGCTCGCTTACCAGTTCGCCATACCTTGGGTTCATGTAATCTTCCGCTACTTCAAGAGCTTGTATTTCTGCGAGTACTGCTGGATCCATCATGGGAGCGAGTACTTCTGATGAGTAAATCTGATATTCTGGTAGAGAAGGAACCATGTTTGAAATGATCAAACCTTTGAGGTGTTCTTGGTACTTTAAGGCATATTGAAGTCCTAAAATACCTCCCCAGCTTTGTCCATACAGGTAAAAGTTACCTTTATCAAGGTCTAAAGCTTGACGAACTTGTTCTACTTCTTCAACAAATCGATCAAGTTTCCAAAGGGAAGTATCCTCCGGCTGATCGCTATAATAACTGCCCAATTGGTCGTAATAAATAAACTCAATTCCCGCCTCAGGGAAGTAGCTTTCAAAACACTCAAAGAGTTCATGCGTTAGTCCAGGACCACCGTGTAGCAGTAAAACCCGCATATCCGGATTATTCCCCACCTGCTTGGTCCAAACATTAAAACGGCCTTTAGCTGTTTCTACAGGTACCATTTTTACGCCACCACTATTTTTCAAAAGGGAGTCGGTATATGAATAGTAAGAATTCGTGCTTGCAGGGGAGTGCTCGGTATTGGTTTGACCTGGCGTTTTGGTCTGATCAGCGCAAGACATCATCAGCCCGAAAAAACAAAAAGCAAGAAAGTAAGCGTAATTTTTCATGTTCGAAAAGATACAAGTACTTCTCGAAATTCAAATGGTTTTGCTAAATCGCTTTACTTGGTCTTGTTTTAAATGAGCATCGAAGCACATGCAGGTGTTTCTTACGAAGGTTTCTCCACGTTCAGTAACTTTAATTCCGCCAGGTTCTAGAACGCACAAATCATCATTTATTAAGGTTTCGAGTTCATTTTTAATCTGAGTGAAGCGACTTTTATTTTCAAATTCGGGAGTCCAAGTTGCTTCAAAGTGACAAATGATATCGAGAATAATTTGTCTTAATTCAAGATCTTCTGGGCTGTGTTCATGACCTCGGAAAACAGGTATGATTCCAGCGTTTGCGGCGTCTTGATAAGTGTTTACGGATTTTAGATTTTGACCAAAGGCGCCCCAAACATCGCTAATTGCCGACATCCCTAGTCCAATCATGATCTTCGTATTGTTCGTGGTATAGCCCATGAAGTTGCGGTGCAAGCTTTTGTTTTTAAGGGCGATGGCCAATTTGTCTGTGGGTAAGGCAAAATGGTCCATTCCTACCTCAACATAGCCTTCATCCAAAAGACGTGCTTTTGCGCTTTCATATAATTGTCGTTTCACTTGTGGCGAAGGAAGGTCGCTTTCGTCGTAAGCGCGCTGACCAGATCCCGGGACCCAAGGAACATGCGCATAGCTGTACAAACTGATTCTGTCTGGACGAAGTTGTAGCGTTAACTCAATGCTTCTATTAAGGTGAGCCAGTGTTTGCTTCGGAAGACCGAACATCAGGTCATGACTTATAGAAGTATATCCTGTTTCTTTTGCGTTCAAATGCGCCTGCTCAACATGCTCAAAAGGTTGAATACGGTTGATGACCTTTTGTACTTCTTCAGGGTAGTCTTGAACGCCATAACTCACACGGGTAAATCCCAGTTGAGCCAGGCCCAATAGGTGTTTGAAGCTTGTATTGTTGGGGTGACCTTCAAAACCAAGTTCTACATCTTCATCCAATTCGCAGGTGTCGAGGAGGTAGCTCAAAAAATCTACAAGGTTTTTCGGGCTGAAGAAGGTAGGGCTTCCTCCACCAATTTGCAGTTCTTTGAGAAGTGGTTTTTCGCCCATCAGATTAAGGTAGCTTTTCCATTCTGATTTAAGCGCTGTGATATAAGGCAACTCCAATTCGTGTCGTTTAGTGATGTGCTTATGACAACCACAAAAGGTACAAAGCGATTCACAGAAAGGCAGGTGAATGTAGATGCTTATACCGTCTTTTTTATTTTCTGAATAAAACGATTTCACCAAAGAGGGCCAATTCTCTGGAAAGTTGCCATCGCTCTTCCAATGAGGTACAGTGGGGTAGCTTGTATAGCGCGGCCCAGGAACATTGTACTTATTAATCAGGTCTGAATGTTTTGTCATGATGGTCTGTGTTGAGCCTAAACAAGCGGGTCGCTTTGGTTTTGAGCAAGCGTAGTTTTGATTTTGAGTGCTTTCAATTGTGCTGCTGCAGTTGTCAGAATCTGTTTTTCGCGTGAATTGTAAGGGACCAGTTTGAAGTCGTGATTTGCCATATACAGGATCACTTCAATAGGTCTTAATGAAGCTATTTGGGCGGCCCATGTTTGCATGAGGTCATTGCTGGAATTTGAAATATTGTTACCTCTATACTCGCCCTCGTAGAAGATACTTTGCACTGAAAACTCGCCTTTCAGGTGCTTTTTGATTAGAGT